>JBCCWB010000007.1:0-36468 GCA_039194345.1 Planctomycetota bacterium | reverse complement strand
TCGCCGACGGCGGGCAGGTCGCCGGCGAGTTCCTGGGGGTTGCCTTTGAGGGTGACGGTCTGGGGCATGGCGTGGTCCTTGGGGGAGGTGTTCGGTGGGATGACGGCAAGTGCGTCCGGGGCGACACCTTAGCCCTTTCGTCGATGCCGCGTAGGCCGGGCCGTGGCTCGGCTTGGCGCGGTAGAACGTGTGGCCTACGATCGATCGACCGCCGTTTTCCCGCCGGCCGCACCACGGCGTCTCCCGCCGCCCGTCCCTCCGGAGCCCCGCATGTCCACCGCCGCCCACGCCGTCGCCCCCGAGTTCAGCCTGCTCCGAGGCCAGGCCTACGACAGCATTCTCGACACCACCTTCAACACCCCGCTGGTCCGCCTGCGTCGGCTCGCGCCCGAGCAGGCCAAGGTGTACATCAAGTGCGAGTTCTTCAACCCGATGGCGAGCGTGAAGGACCGCATCGGCAGGGCGATGATCGAGGCCGGCGAAGCCGCCGGACACATCAAGCCCGACACCCACATCATCGAGCCCACCAGCGGCAACACCGGCATCGCGCTGGCGTTCGTCTGCGCCGCCAAGCAGTACAAGCTCACGCTCACCATGCCCGAGTCGATGTCGCTCGAGCGGCGGGCGCTGCTGCGTGCCCTCGGGGCCGACCTCGTGCTCACCCCCGCCGCCGACGGCATGAAGGGCGCGATCGAGAAGGCCGCCGAGCTCGCCTCCCAGGAAGACAACGCGTACATCCCCCAGCAGTTCGAGAACCCCGCCAACCCCGAGATCCACTACCGCACCACCGGCCCCGAGATCTGGGCCGACACCCAGGGCAAGGTTGACTTCCTCGTGGCGGGCGTCGGTACGGGCGGCACCGTTAGCGGCAGCGGCAAGTTCCTCAAGGAGCAAAAGCCCGAGGTCAAAGCGATCGCGGTCGAGCCCGTCGAGTCGCCGGTCATCTCCGGCGGCGGCCCGGGCCCGCACAAGATCCAGGGCATCGGCGCCGGCTTCGTCCCGATGAACCTCGACGTGCCGCTGCTCGATGGCGTTGAGCAAGTCACCAGCGACGAAGCGTTCGCCTGGGGCAAGCGCTTGGCTAAGGAAGAAGGAATCCTCGGCGGCATCTCGTCGGGCGCCAACGCCTGCGCCGCCTGCCGCATCGCCGAGGCCAACCCCGGCGCGACGATCGTGACCATCGGCTGCTCCTTCGGCGAACGCTACCTCAGCACGCCGCTGTTCGCTGACTGATCACGAACCCCACACGACTCATCCAAACAAATTCTTTTCGCCCCGGCCGATCGCCGGGGCTTTTTTTGCGCCCACCGATCTCGTAACACAACTCCGAAGACTCGCGTAATCCATCCTGTCATTTCGCACCTGTTCATATCACCCAACGGGGGTCTCTCATGTTCGAGGATTTTCCCAGCGATTTTTGGCCCGCGATGCAGTATGAACTTTGGCGATACCGCGAGGGCGACCCGCTCGCGGTGGCGTATCACTGGCTCAATATCTGCGAAGCCATCGTATGGTTCATCATTGCCGGTATCGTCGCGCGTCGCCTCTTTCAAGAGCATCGCGCCCCGCTTTGGGAGGTGTATTACTTGGGTTTGTTTGTGGTTTTCGGCGTGTCCGACCTCTGGGAAGCTCAAGTCATTCCCGTGTGGCTGATCGTGGCGAAAGGCATCATCTTTCTCAATATTGTGGGAGTCCGCCGGGTGTTGATTCGGCGGTTTTACCCCGAAGCGCGGTTTTGAGGTGAGGTGACATCACGTCATGTTTGATCAAGACACCTCAACCGACAGGTTGGTGGTTTCTATAATGATTGAATGGCTGATCCTGCCCATGAGTCACTAAGGTGCCCCCAATGCCGTAAGTGGATGACGCCCGGCCACGTTGCGGTGTCGCAGGGGCTGAGTTGGATGCGTCGGGCCGAGGGGCCCTACGGCGACTTTGCCGAGAACATCCCTGGTACACACGCGGTCATGCGGGCCAACCGGCTCCCCGCGTGGCGTTGCCACAGCTGCCAGCTGGTCCTGTTCCGCTACGGCCACGATGTGCAGCGGCAGGAAGCCATCAAACGCGGCAGCGTCGCCACTCCCGGATCGACTGACGCCCCTTCCCCCGCATCGAGCGACTAGCTCCCAGCAACGTCACCATCGGCAAGCGGGCGGAGAAGCCACCGCGGAGGCGGATGTTAACAATCGGCCTCTGCGGTAAAATCCGGGACATGAGTACGCCCTATCAACCCCGCCCTGACCGATACGACGCCGTACCCGAAGGCTGGTTCCGCCGATGCGGCCGTACCGGCCTGCTGCTGCCCGCACTCAGCCTCGGCTGCTGGCACAACTTCGGCGACGCGGGCACCGACCCCCGCCAACTCCCCGAGTCCGATTTCCACGCCAACGCCCAGGCGATGCTCTTCACCGCGTTCGACCATGGCATCACCCACTTCGACCTGGCCAACAACTACGGCCCACAGCCCGGTGCCGCCGAGCTGCGCGTCGGCCGAATCCTTCGCGAAGATTTCCGCGGCTACCGTGACGAGCTGATCATCTCGTCCAAGGCGGGGTACACCATGTGGCCCGGGCCCTACGGCGACTGGGGCAGCCGGAAATACCTGCTCGCGTCGCTCGACCAGTCGCTCGAACGGCTGGGTCTGGACTACGTGGATATCTTCTACTCCCACCGCCCCGACCCCGAGACGCCGCTCGAAGAAACGATGGGCGCCCTCGACACCGCGGTGCGTTCGGGCAAGGCGTTGTATGCGGCGATCAGCAATTACTCCGGCGAGCAAACACTCGAAGCCCGGCGGGTGTGTGAACGCGAAGGGTTCATCAAGCCCATCCTGCACCAGCCGCGCTACTCGATGCTCGACCGATGGATCGAGCCCGAGCTGCTGCCCGTCACCGGCGAGCTGGGCATGGGTGTGATCGCGTTCTGCCCGCTCGCACAAGGCCTGCTGACGCCGAAATACCTCGGCGGCATCCCCGACGACTCGCGTCTCAAACAAGCCGCGGGCTTCCTAACCGAAGACCGGGTGACACCCGAGCTGATCGAGAAGCTGCAGAAGCTCAACGCGATCGCCGAGGAGCGTGGCCAGTCGCTGGCTCAACTCGCGCTGTCTTGGGCGCTGCGTGATGCGCGGATGACCTCGCTGATCATCGGTGCGAGTCGGCCGTCGCAGATCGAAGCCAATGTTGAAGCCGCCGAGAAGCTCGCCTTCACCGAAGGCGAGTTGCTGGCGATTGAAAAAGTGCTCGCGGAGTGACGCGCGTTATTTCTTCGCAGTGTAGAAATCAAATGTGTGCCGAAGGTCCTGCTGTTCGCAGAAGTACCTCGGGGACTCGAACGGCGGAAAAGCCCACGGTGAAAAACGGCTGAATGCTTCGAGCTCGTCAATCGGAAACGGTCGATGCTCGGGCACATCGTCCCAGCTGTTGATGAACACCCCTTCCGGCCGAAGGCAGCGGTGGATGTTCTCGACCGAGCGGTTGGCGACTTCGGGGTCGTCGAGGCCCCAGCCCATGACGCCGAGCATCAAGACTGCATCAAGGCTGTTCTCTTCGAAGTGCTTGTCGACGTGTTCGACCGAATCCACGATGTGTTGTTTGGCACCGTAGCGCTTGCGGCCCGGGTCGATCTCGAGGGTCCAGTAGTCTTTGCGGGCGAATATTTTTTCGTAGTGCCAGGTGTACCAGTGGCAGCCCACAAACAGCACCCGCTTGAGGTCTTCCCGGCCGACGAGGTAGGGGAAGATCGTCTGCTCCAAGACCCGCCGATCCTGCTCGTCGAGCTTGGGGCCCACGCCACAGATCAGCATCAGGTCACGGATGTTACGGCCGACCGGCTTGATCATCGATTTCACGATCGACATTGAACCCTCCAGGCTAAAGCAACGATCCCGCTCCAAACTCTACCCGCCGATCAAGCATACCCGACTCACGCCGGATCATGCCCGCACCCGCCCCAGGGATGACACCGCGCGATACGCTTGAGCCCCCGCCAACCGCCCCGCCATGGCCCGTACTTCGCCACCGCGTCGAGCATGTATTGGCTGCACGTCGGCTGGTAGCGGCAGTGCCCGCCCAGCCAGATCCCCAGCGTGCCGCGGTAGACCGCAACGCCGATGTTGATCAACCCCGCCGCCAATCTATTGATGACGTTCATATGCAACGCTCTCACCACGAAGCGACGCGGCTAAGCCGCGACGCTACTTCTCACTCAACCACTCCGCCACCTGCGGCGCGAAGTACGTCAGGATCGCTTCCGCCCCCGCTCGGCGGATGCCCAGCAGACTCTCCAACACCACCGCCCGCTCATCGACCCAGCCGCTCGCTGCCGCGGCCTTGATCATCAGGTACTCACCACTGACCTGATACGCCGCCACGGGCAGGTGCGTATGTTCCCGCACCGCGCGGATCACATCCAGATACGGCCCAGCGGGTTTGACCATCACAAAGTCCGCACCTTCGTCCTCGTCCAACTCGACCTCGCGCAAGGCTTCGCGCACGTTGGCGGGGTCCATCTGGTAGGTCTTCTTGTCACCCGGGATCGGCTTGCCGTCACCCGAGGCTTTGGGGGCCGAGTCCAACGCGCCGCGGAACGGGCCGTAGTAGGCCGAAGCGAACTTGGCGGTGTAGGACATGATCGATACGTCGGTGTAGCCCGCGTGATCGAGCGTGTCGCGGATCGCGCCGACCCGGCCGTCCATCATGTCACTCGGAGCCACGATGTCCGCGCCCGCCTCGGCGTGAAGCAAAGCCTGCTTGGCCAGCACCTCGACCGTGGAATCGTTTTCGATCACGCCCGAGTCGTTGACGATGCCATCATGTCCGTCGCTGGAATACGGGTCGAGCGCCACGTCGGTGATGACGCAAACATTCGGATGCGCCGCCTTGATCGCCCGGATCGCGCGGGGGTAGAGCCCCTCAGAGTTATACGCCTCGTCGCCCGTCACCGACTTGAGCTCATCGGCGATCTTGGGGAACAGCACGACCTTGTCGATGCCCAAGCCAAGCACCCGCCCCACCTCGCCGACCAAGCCATCCACCGACCAGCGCGTCAGCCCGGGCAGCGAATCGAGCGCGACATCCTCCACGTCATCATGAAGAAACAACGGATAGATCAACTGCCCGGCATCAAGCCGGGTCTCAGCGACCATCCCCCGGATCGCGGCGGTCCGGCGGTTGCGTCGTGGGCGGTGGGGCAAGTCTTGAGGCATATCTCCATCCTAGCGGGATTCCGCACATCTCGACATGCCCCCCTGCCGCTGCAAGATGGCGTGCAAAGTCAACAATTTTGCATGTAGCAGAAACGTCTTGCAGCATGCCCGCCCCGCGGGTATGGTTTCGCTCAACATGAACGTCCGCATCACCGCAATCCTCTGGCTTATTGGCGACACTGCTTAGCGCGGCCGGACTTCACGTTGATACACCAACCCTTGATTCCCCGGCTGCGGCTCTCCGCGGCCGGCTGTCGTTATGGGGAGCTTCAGCCTCAAAGACAGGCTCCCCGATGACTTGTTCCAATTCTGTAGTCCCAGCAACCCTGCCACCCAACGCGGCACGAAAACGTGAGCGGATCGGGTTCTTCTTGGCGTTGGGTAGTGCCGCGTTGTTTTCTCTGAAAGGCGTCGTTGTCAAGCTGGGGCTGTCCCATGGCACCAGCGTCGAAGTGCTGATGCTGTGGCGTATGGGTCTGGCGTTGCCGGCGTATCTGGTCGTGGGCTACTTCAGCTTTCGGCAGCTCGCTTCCGACGATCGCCCCAAGCCCCGAACGATCGCCGCGGCGGCTGCGCTGGGTGTCTTGAGCTATTACATCTGCACTTGGTTGGATTTCACCGGGATGCGGTACATCTCGGCGCAGCTCGAACGCATGGTGCTGTTCACTTATCCGATCCTCACGGCGTTGCTCTCCTGGGTCTTGCTGGGCGAGCGGTTCACCCGTCAGCACGCCGTGGCGTTGGTGTTGTCGTATGCCGGAGTGTTGCTGGTGTTCGGGGCGGAAGTCCGCAGCATTGGGCCCGGTGCTGGCTGGGGGATCGCGTTGGTCTTCGCCGCGGCGTTCCTGTTTGCGTTCTATGTGATCTATGCCAAGCCGATCATCAACGACCTGGGGTCCAAGCTATTTACGTGTGTCGCGATGATTGCCGCCACGGGAGCAATCGTGACGCACAACCTCACGACGCTGGTCGCTACCGGCCAGCCCGTTGCCACCGTGTTCTCGCTCAGCGCGGTCATCGCGGGGATCGTACTCGCGGTATTTTGCACGGTGTTGCCCAGCTTCATGCTGTCCGAAGCCATCTCCCGCATCGGCGCAAGTCGCACCAGCGCGGCGGGCAACGTTGGTCCCGTGGTTACCACGGTCCTCGCCGTATGGATACTGAAGGAACCTTTCGGGATCGCCCAAGCGAGCGGCTTGGTGCTGATTCTGCTGGGCGTTGGTTTGGTGGGCCGGATCAAGAAGCCGGCATGAATGTGTCCCCGCGTCGGCTTACACCACCGCGCCGAATTTCCGCGTGCGGTTGGTGTAGGCGTCGAACGCTTTGTCCAACTCGGCCACGTCGAAGTCGGGCCAACACACATCCGCAACGTACAGCTCGGCGTAACTCAGTTGCCAGAGCAGGTAGTTGCTCAAGCGCATCTCACCGGCGGTGCGGATCAAGAGGTCCGGGTCGGGGAGGCCGGCGGTGTAGAGATGATTGCTGATCGTCTCGGGGGTGATGTCGGCGGGCGTCATTAGGCCGGCCTGGACCTTCTGGGCGATGGTCTGCACGGCGTCGGTGATCTCGGTCCGGCTGCCGTAGTTCAGCGCCAGAGCCATGGTCAACCCGGTGTTGGCCTCGGTCATCGCGGCGGTGGCGTCGAGCTCATCGAGCACTTTCTCGGGCAGGCCTTCGCGTCGGCCGACCTGGATGAAGCGCACGTTGTTCTCCAGGAACAGCGGCCGTTCGGAGACGAGGTACTCGACGTACAGGTCCATCAGGAAGCTGACCTCGTCGTGGCTGCGGGTCCAGTTCTCGGTGCTGAACGAGTAGAGCGTCAGCGCTTCGAGGCCGAGGTTTGAACAATGCGTGACGATCGGCCGAACCGCCTCCGCCCCGGCGAGGTGGCCCTTGCTGCGGTTCATCCCGCGTGCGGTCGCCCATCGGCCGTTGCCATCCATGATGATGGCCAGGTGCTTGGGCAGGGGTTTGGCTTGGTCGGTCATGATCGTTCGTTCCCGTTAACGAAAGATGCTCTGCGAGCGTTTCGGGCCCACACTCACCATCACAATCGGCACGCCGAGGAAGTCTTCAACAAACTTCAAGTAGCCGCGGGCCGCCTCGGGCAGCTGGTCATATTCCGTGCACTCGGTCACATCTTCGGGGAAACCCGGAAGTGTTTCGTAGACGGGCTTGGCCTTGGAGAATACGCCGATGTCGGCCGGAAAGTTCGTGGTCTTTTCGCCGTCGATCTCGTAAGCCGTGCAGACCTTGAGTTCGGGCAGCCCGGCGAGGACGTCGAGCAGCATGATCGCCATGCCGGTCGCGCCGCTGACGGTGGCGGTGTATTTCAGGGCGACGAGGTCGAGCCAACCGGTGCGGCGTGGACGGCCGGTGGTGGTGCCGAACTCGCGGCCGACCTGGCGGATGCGTTCGCCGATCTCGTCGTCGAGCTGGGTGGGCATCGGGCCGCCGCCGACGCGGGTCTGGTAGGCCTTGACGATGCCGATGACGTTGGTGACGTGGTGGCCCGCGACGCCGGTGCCGGTGTGCACGCCCAGCGACGAGCAGTTGCTGGAGGTGACGTACGGGTAGGTGCCGTGGTCGATATCGAGCAGCGTGGCGTTGGCGCCTTCGAAGAGGATGCGGTCGCCCTGCTTGATGCGGTCGTGCAGCACGCCCGCGCCGTCGGTGAGGTGCGGCACAAGTTCTTCCGCCAACGGCTCGAGCCAACGCAAGAGCGCCTCGACCACGATGGGCGTGAACTCTTCGTTGGCGTACTCCGCCAGCGCCGCCAGTGTGGCGTTCTTGATCGGGACGATACGGTGCAGCTTGTGCTTGAGCTCGTCGAAGTTCTTGAGGTCGCTCATGCGCACCGCGGTCGAGCGCAACGCCTTGTCAGCGTAGCACGGGCCGATGCCGCGGCCGGTGGTGCCGATGCCTTCGATCGTTTGATCCAAAGCGTTGGGCATGACGTAGGCCGCTTCCTGCAGGGCGTCTTGCGCCTTGTGGTAGGGCATGACGACGTGGGCACGGTCGCTGATGACGAAGTTGTCGTCGAGCTTGAGGTCTTGGGCGCGGAGGCCGGTGATTTCTTTGACGACTTGCTCGGGGTCGATGACGACGCCGTTGCCGAGCACGTTGAGCTTGTCGGGGTAGAGGATGCCCGAGGGGATGAGGTGCAGGGCGTACTTTTTGTCGCCGACGCAGACGGTGTGGCCCGCGTTGGCTCCGCCGTTGTACCGGGCGACGACATCGAACCCGGCGGTGAGCAGGTCGACGACCTTGCCTTTGCCTTCGTCGCCCCACTGCAGGCCCACCACTGCGGCGTGGCCGGGCTTGAGGTTCAGGCGGTCGATCATGTCTTGCACCTCAGCGGCAGGTGCGGCGGAACTCGTGGTGGTGGCCATCGGCGGAGATTCTCGGAGCGGGGTGCGGAGCGCCCGGGCAGGTCGGGGGCGGGTCACGGGGCCCGACGCTCGGCCGGGACGCCCAAGCTAGGCATCTTAACACCTGTGATAACTCGGCCCAACCCGCGGCCGGAGCGGTGCGGTATGCTGGTCATTCATGAGCGAACAGCGCACAGCACGGGTCCTGAGGCAGCACGTCGAGACTGATCGGCTGCTCGGGGTGGATGGGGTGCCCCGGCGGGCCGTCGCCGCCGTCCAGGCTCCCGTTCCTGCGGCAGAACCCGCCATGCCACGCCCCGCAGCAACGCCCTCTTCGGCTCCTGTTGCGGCCACTGCCCCACCACCAAGCCGCCCTACCGGCCCCGTACCCCAAGACCGCGAAGGCAAGGCCGCGGCCCTCGCCGAGCTGGCGAACGAACACGCCCAGTACTGCAACTTCTGCCTGAACAACCCCGGCTACACCCAGATCGTCTTCGGCGAAGGCGACCCGGATGCCCAGCTCATGATCGTCGGCGAAGGGCCCGGCGCGGAAGAAGACCGCCAGGGTCGGCCGTTCGTCGGGGCCTCGGGCCAACTGCTCGAGAAGCAGCTCGGCGCGATGGGCCTGAGCCGAGAGCAGGTGTACATCGCCAACGTGGTGAAGTCGCGCCCGCCGAACAACCGCACGCCCACCCCCGCCGAGGCGGCCGACTGCGGCATCTATCTCAAACGCCAGATCGAGATCATCGCCCCGAAGGCCATCCTCACCCTCGGCGGTCCCGCGGCCAAATACCTGCTCGACACCACCACCGGCGTCACCCGCCTCCGCGGCAACTGGCACACCTACAACGATGCGGACCCGCCCATCCCGGTCATGCCCACGTTCCACCCCGCGTACCTGCTGCGCTCCTACACCCCCGAAAACCGCCGCACGGTTTGGGGCGACTTGCAGAAGGTGATGGAGCGGTTGGGATTGCCCACAAAGTAATGATTAATGACCGGTCACCCGGGTAACGGCGGCGGCCAATTCTTCATCTTGCGGATCTGCTCTATCCGCATCTGTTCATATTTTTTGACAAGGCCATGAAAGTCATCGTCTGGCCCGCAAAACGGAAATTGGACGAAGTAAAATTTTTTATCCTTCGCAGTAATTCTCCGAGAGTCTGCTCCCAAGATCGCACACTCTTTGGTCCAGATATTGTGCTTATCAGCGCCAACTCCAGATACCCGATGGTGGTTGATCTGAATGTCGTAGATCGAAACAGTACTTTCCTGCAGGTCGATGACATACGTCGCCCAAATTCCTTCGATCAGTAAATACCGATCATCATCACTTTCTTGAAGTCTCAGATTAGGGTCCTCACCCCCGGTCATGGCGACCATGGTTCCGGAAAGGGTTTTGATCCAGCCCGACTGTGATTTAACAATCACACCGAATATAAAACTACCCATGCGATATTCACCATTATTTACGATTTGAATTTCGTAGTTCTTTGGCGAATCCATACCAGCACCCCATCAAAATTGAAAGATGATTCACGCCTCAGGCAGATGCACCGACGCGATCTTCAGGATGCCTTCGCGTTCGGCGAGGGCATCGTTGAGTTCGTAGCTCGCGGCTTCATCGAGTTTGAGGAGCATCAGCGCAGTGGCGCCGCTGCCGTCGGCGTTCTCACGGCGGCTGATGGTCATGTCGGCGATGTTGACGCCGGCCTTGCCGAACTCGGTGCCGACCAGGCCGATCATGCCGGGGCGGTCGTCGTTCTGGATGATGGCCATGTGCCCGGCGGGGACCATGTCCATGGCGTAGCCGTTGATCTCGACGACGCGGGGCTGCAGATCGTCGTAGACCCGGCCGACGATCTTGCGGACTTTGTCGGCCTCGTGGTCGGGGGCGTCGTCGATGCAGCCCTTGGGGCCGTGGATCGTGAAGGTGAGCTGGGTCGGGGCCGATTTGGCGTGGTCGAGCTTGGTGATGCGGGTCTCGATGTCGCGGCTGTCGGCGATGCTGCCGACGTTGATGACGTTCAGCGGCGTGTCGAAGTGGCGTTGCAGCAGGCCGACGAGCGCGGTGCGTTCGATGGTGCCGGCGGCGGGGCCGAGCTCGACGCCGCAGATCTCGATGTCGAGTTCGCTGACGCCGCGGGTGACCATCGGGCTGATCAGGCGGGCCATGCGGTCGGCGAGGCTGACGTAGGCGGCTTGTTGGTCGGTGAGGTCGACGCGGACGCCGCCGGCGTTGACCGCCCCGCTGATGCCTTCGCCGCGGAGGTAGGATAGGCAGGCTTTCGCGGCGTCGACCGACACCGCAGTCTGCGCTTCTTCGGTGCTCGCGCCCAGGTGCGGGGTGACAAGGATATTCGGGTGGGTGCGGAGCGGGCTGTCCTCGGCGGGCGGCTCGCTGGTGAAGACGTCGAGCGCCGCGCCGGCACACTGGCCGGAGTCGCAGGCGGCGACGATGTCGGTCTCGTCGACGATCCCGCCGCGGGCGGCGTTGACCACGTAGACGCCCTTCTTGCAGAGGGCGAAGGTCTCGGCGTTGAGCATGCCGGTGGTCTCGGGCGTCTTGGGCACGTGGAATGACATCACATCGACGTGGGGCACCATCTCTTCGAAGGTGCGGAAGGTCTTGACGGTGTGGCTGCCGAGCTGGATATCGGTGTTGACGAAGGGGTCGTAACCCACAACGGTCATGCCGAAGGCGAGGGCGCGCTCTGCGAAGGTGCGGCCGATCCGTCCCAGGCCGACGACGCCGACGGTCATGCCGTGGAGCTGTCGGCCCTTGAATTTGTTGCGGTCCCATCCGCCGTCGCTCATGGTTTTGTAGGCAGGGCCGACCTTGCGGAGCAGGGCCATCATGAGGGTGAAGGCGTGCTCGGCGGTGGTGATGGTCGAGGCCTCGGCGGTGTTGACGACGAGGATGCCCTTGTCGGTCGCCGCGGCGAGGTCGATGTTGTCGACGCCAACGCCGGCTCGGGCGATGACCTTGAGGTCGCCGGGGTTCTCGAGCATGGCCGGGGTGACCTTGATGCCCGAGCGGACGGCCATGGCATGGACGCCACCCGCGGCGAGCAGCTTACCGACCTCTTCATCGACGGCTTCCTGGCCTTTTTCCTTCTTGAGGTCGACCAGGTCGGGGCGGTCCAGCAGCTTGGCGTCGGACTGGCTGTTGATGAAATCGAGGCCCTCTTGGGCGAGTTTGTCGGCGGCGAGTAGGGTGAACATAGCGGGCCTGCGTGGGGGTTGGGGTGCGGAGAGTCGGGCATTTTATCAACTCCGCTTCATCGCGCGGGGCACGAAAAAACCCCGGCGTTTACGTGCCGGGGCTTTGGAGGGATCGCGATGGGAAACGGTGACTGGCCGATCAGTTAGCCGACTGGGCCATGGGCGGGGTCGAACGCTCGCCGCTGTCACGCCACTGCATGAACTCGTCGTACATCTCTTTGACCCGTTCGGCGTGGTCGGGGTGGGTGAGCAGGTTCTTCTCTTCCAACTCCAGCGGGTTGTCGTAGAGGTTGAACAGAGCCACCTTCTTGAACTCGGTCTGGGGGTGATTGCTGTCGATGATCAGCTTCCACGGGCCACGACGGTTGATGAGCTCATGGTTGCTACCGCCCTGCAGCGGGAGGAAGCGGTCCAGGTCGTCCTCGGCTTCGCCCAGCAAGACCGGGAGCAGACTGAGCGAGTCCATCGCTTGGTTTTCGTTGAGCGTCTGGCCCAGGACATCGGCGATGGTGGCGACGATGTCCCGGTTGGCCACGGGCTGGGCCGACTCGGAATCCGCGGCGATCTTGTCGGGCCACACGGCGAAGAACGGCACACGGTGGCCGCCTTCGTGGGGCTGGTTTTTCGAGCCGCGCAGGCCGTTGAACGAGATGTGGCCGAGCTTCTCGGCTTTGCCATCTCGCAGGCCGCCGTTGTCTGAACAGAGGAAGATCAGCGTGTTGTCGTAGACGCCTTCGGCCTTGAGGGCTTCGACGATCGCGCCGACCTGCTGGTCGAAGTCGGCGATGATGTCTACGTGGGGCGTGGGGCCTTGGCCGGCGATGAGTCGGCCGTTGAATTCCTTGGGGGGCAGGTGCGGGATGTGGACCATCGGGCTCCAGAACACCAAGAGGAACGGCTTGTCCTGGCCGGCTTGGTCCTTGATGAAGCTCTCGGCTTTGCTCGCCAGCATCGGGCCAACGCGGCGTGTGTCCCAGTGCGAGTCGCCGACGCCCGGGCCTTTGTCCGAGACGAACTTGGGATCGAGCGCGTTGGACTTGTCGAGGTAGACGAGCTTGGAGTCGCCCGAGAACGGATACCAGTCGCCGTTTTCGTAGGCGGTGTAGAGCGGGCCCTGGATACCGGCTGGCATGGTGAAGCTGTAGTCAAAGCCGAGCTGTTGCGGGCCGCTGCCGACCATTTTTGAGACGTCGACTTGTTCCGGCTTGGCTTTGTGGTTGGCGCCGCGGTAGATCTCGGTGCCCGCGGCGTTCATGAAGTCGCCGCCGAGGTGCCACTTGCCGATGAAGCCGGTGGTCAGGCCCCCCATCTGGCCGACCCGGCCGAGCGTGGCGTCATCGTCGGTCACGGGTGTCGGACGGAACGAGCTCCAGATGCCCCACGGCGCGACGCTGCGGTGGTTGAGGTTGCCGGTCATGGCGCAGTAGCGTGTCGGCGAGCACAGCGCGGTGGACGAGTGGCCATCGCTGAACCGCATACCTTCCTTCGCGAGCGCGTCCATGTACGGCGTGGCCACGAACGGCTCACGGCCGGTGCGTAGCTGGTGGTAGTACCCCACATCCCCGGGGCCGAGGTCGTCGGCCATGATGACCACGATGTTCGGCGTTGTTTCCGCCTCAGCGGGCTTGGCAAAGATAATGGAGACGGAGAGAAGAAGAAAAGCAGGCAGATAAGTATTTAATCTCATGTTGACAGTTTACCAAGGGCAAAAAAACATAGCTAGCATTTTACCCGTGAAATCGCCCCAGAGCGATAGAATAGGAGGAATACGTAAACCTCTAAATTGGCCCTACCGTCCGAAATTCGCCTCATTGTGTCAACGCGACTCGATTCCACGGCATCTTGCCCAACAGAATCGCCATGCCGCACCAGCCGCTTGCGCCCGCGAAGAACAGTCCGCAACCTACGAAGGCCGGGACCGCCAGAAACCATGGCGAGACCGTCACGCCCAATAGCACCCCATCGCCACCAGTCCACCCGCGACCATCTGGACCTGCCGCATCACATCGACCTTTGGCGCTGAAGCGCTACGCCCGACCGGCTGGCCAACCGCCTTCCACGCCTCGATCCCGCCCGCTAGGTGAAACACCTCGGGTTCGCCGTTGGCCTGGCTGAACCGCCCCGCCGCGTCGGCCGAGCGTTTGCCTCCCTTGCAATGAAACACCAGTCGCTGGCCGACGTGTTGATCACGCAGCTTTGCTCCGTCGAAAGATGACAACGGCACCGACTCGCTGCGCTCGATCCGTTCCGCCGCCCGCTCGAACGGCTCGCGCACATCGACCAACACGATCTCGCCCTTGGCCAGTGCCGCCTGCACCTCGGCCGGGCTGAGATCGATGAGGTTCGTGGCCCCGACTCGGGAAGACGTTTCGGTCATTACGGTGCTCATCGCAAGCTCCTTGGGTTATGTCACATCAGCACGCGATCGCCGCCGCGGCAGCGAAGGCCTTACGGGCCGCCGCGAGGGTTTGCTTGATCGCTTGTTCGTCGTGGGCGATGGAAACGAACCACGCCTCGAACGCGGCCGGGGCGAGCATCACACCCTCGTCCAGCATCGTGCCGAAGAACGCGGCGTAGCGGTCGGTGCGCGTCGCCGTAGCGTCGGCGTAGTTGTTTACCTCATCCCCTTCGGCGTTCACGAAGAACGGGCACAGCATCGAGCCCACGCGGGTGAGATAAATCGGACAACGCGCTTCCGCCGCGGCTTCGCGCAGTCCGGCTTCGAGTGTGGCGGCCGTTTCCTCGAGTTGGGCATAAACCGCGAAGTCATCCGCCGCCAACGCGTCGAGCATCGCCGTGCCCGCCGCCATCGCCAGTGGGTTGCCGCTGAGTGTGCCGGCCTGGTACATCGGCCCGTCCGGAGCAACTTGCCTCATGACTTCTTCCTTGCCGCCGTAGGCCGCGCAGGGCAGTCCGCCGCCGACGACTTTGCCCAGGCAGACCAGGTCGGGCGTGACGCCGTAGAGCTTCTGGGCCCCGCCGTAGTCCACGCGGAAGCCGGTCATGACCTCGTCGAAGAGCAGGAAGATGCCGAACTCGTCGCAGAGGTCACGCAGGCCTTGCAGGTAACCCTCGGCCGGGGGCACGCAGCCCATATTGCCCGCGATCGGCTCGACCGCCATCGCCGCGATGTCGCTGCCGTGTTCCTGCATCGCCGCCCGCACCGCATCCAGATCGTTGAACGGCACGAGCAGCGTGTGCTCGGTCACGCTCTGCGGCACACCCGGGCTGGAGGGCACGCCCAGCGTCGTCGCGGCGCTTCCGGCACTGACCAGCAGCGAGTCGGTGTGGCCGTGGTAGCAGCCGGTGCACTTGATGATCTTGTTTTTCCCTGAAGCGGCCCGCGCCAGGCGGATGGCCGACATCGCCGCTTCGGTGCCCGAGTTGACGAACCGCACCACCTCCACGCCCGGCACCGCGTCCACGATCTTCTCGGCCAGGACCGTCTCGGCCTCGGTGGGCATGCCGAAGCTGGTGCCCTTCTGGGCGGCCTTGGCGAGGGCGGAAGATACTTCGGCCGCGGCGTGGCCGAGGATCAAGGGGCCATACGAACAGACATAATCGACATATTCATTGCCATCGAGGTCCGTGACGTACGCTCCCTGCCCCGAGACCACGGTGACAGGCTCTCGGCCCACGGCCTTGTACGCCCGCACCGGCGAACTCACCCCGCCGGGCATGACCTTCCGGGCCCGGGCGTGGGCGACGGCGGATTTGGCGTAGCGGTCGGTCGAAACAGCGGCTGGGGCGGGGTCACTCATGCCTGTAGTTTATCAGGCTGATGGCCCGCAAAGGCCTTGTCCTGAGCATTCATCCGGCGTGCAGGGACCATGAATTCATCGTTTGGGGGTTGCCTTGGGGCCGAACCGTGTGCAATGATGTTCCGTAATGCCGGGGATCCAACTGGGCGATCCGGGGCGGTTCAAGCCCAGCCGACGATTCCGCCGAAGTTATGGTCATTCGGATTCGTCGAATCTGCCCCCAGCCCCCGCCATGCTGTACCGCTCGTTTCATCGGATATTGGTCTGCCTGCTCGCGTTCACCGCGACGGGCTGCTCGGTTATTGGCCCCGAGGCCATCCGTGGCGGCCGGCTCGCCTACAACGAATCGGTCCAAATCACCGGCGACCAGGAGCTGCTGCTCAACATCGTCCGGCTCCGCTACCGCGACACCCCCACGATCCTGCAGATCGCCAGCATCAACACCCAGTTCAACATGGAGACCCGGATCAACGGCGGCACCACAATCGTGTCCTCCGCCGCCGAGAACTTCAACATCTCCGGGACCCAGTCTTACTACGAACGCCCCACCATCAGCTACCGCCCCGTGGTCGGCCAAGCCTTCATCCAGCAGATGCTCGAGCCGGTCGACGAGGGCAAGCTTTCCCTGCTCTACAACGCCGGCTGGCCGGTGGACACACTGTTTGGGCTAACCGTCCAATCCATTAACGGCATCCAGAACGCCCCCGGCGCCTCGGGCCCCACGCCCGAGCTCGACCCCGACTTCCGCCGGTTCCAAAGGGTGATCCACAGCTTCCGCGACCTCCAGCGTGCCGGACTGCTGACCGTCGGGCGTGATGCCACCAGCTCGCAGCTCCGTATCTCACCGGACGTGGGGCTGCAACAAGAGACCGCATTTATTCAGAAAGCTCTGGGCCTGGACCCTGAGCTCATTGAATACAACATCGCCCAAGCCGCGAATACCGACCGAGCCGACACCATCGCCATCGTCCCCCGCTCGCTGATGTCGGCCATGTTCTATATGTCTCAGGGGGTCGATGTACCCGAAGGCGACATCGAAGACGGCCGGGTTTTTACCGCCCAATACGCTGACGGCAAGCCTGTGGACTGGCAGAAGGAAACCAACAACCTCTTCCGCGTCCGCACCGGCTGGCTTGCCCCAACCAACGCCTACGTCAGCGTGAAGTACCGCGACCGCTGGTTCTACATCTCCGACAATGACCTGAGCAGTAAAACCACTTTCGCCCTCATCAGCCAGCTCTTCGCGATGCAGGCCGGCAACATCCGTAACTCGGGCCCGGTCCTCACGCTCCCGCTCGGCGGCGGTTGATTCCCCGACCACCTCGGCCTCGGCAGACCCGCCGAACCCCGACATTAACTATTTCACTTCCGCAGTTATCATGGGGCCCCCATTCCCGGTTCCCCTCTGGAGACGCGATGCTTTTTTCCCGCTTCACTCAAACGGCATGGGCGCTGGCCACAGCGCTACTTCTTACCGCCCTCCCCACCCAAGCCAAGGCGGATAAGCCCAACATCCTCTTCATCATGTCCGATGACCACACCACCCAGGCCATCGGTGCTTACGGCGGGATGCTGGCTCAATTCGACCCCACCCCGACCCTCGACCAGATCGCCGCTGAGGGCATGCGGTTCACCGCGGCGCTGTGCTCCAACAGCATCTGCACCCCCAGCCGGGCCACGATCATGACCGGGCAGTACGGCCACATCAACGGCGTGCCCACCCTCAACGACCCGCTCCTGATCGAACGCCAATACCTCGCCCAAGAGATGAACGCCGCCGGCTACGAGACCGCGGTCATCGGCAAATGGCACCTCAAGAACCGCCCCGAAGCCTTCGACCACTATCAAGTCCTGCCCGTCCAAGGCCTGTACTTCAACCCCGAGTTCTTCATCCGCGGCCAGGAAGAACCCATCACCATCGAGGGCCACAGCACCGATGTCATCACCGACCTCGCCCTCGAATGGCTGGACGGCGAAGAGCGCGATGCGGACAAGCCCTTCTTCCTGAAGCTGCAATACAAAGCCCCGCACGACTACTTCGAGAACGCCCCACGTTACAACGACTACCTCGCGGATGTCGTCATACCCGAGCCCACCAGCATGTTCGACGACCCCTGCCACGGCTCGGTCGCGACCCGCGGGGTCGATGGCGAACTGCACGGGGTCATCGGCACCTCGATCGGCCGCCGCCACTACCGCCGTAGCTACGCCAAGGACTTCATTGCCCCCAAGCTCCCGCACGACGCCAAAGAAGGCCAGCCCGAGATCGGCCCGACCGATCTCGAAGCCAAACGCGCCGCCTACCAGATCTACCTCAAGCGTTACCTCCGCTGCGTCAAGGGCGTGGACGACAACATCGCCCGCGTCGTCGCCTACCTGAAAGACAACGACCTCTACGACAACACGGTCATCATCTACACCGGCGACCAGGGCATGTGGCTCGGCGAGCACGACTACCAAGACAAACGCTGGGCCTACGAAGAATCACTCCGGATGCCGCTGCTCATCCGCTACCCCAAATCGATCCCTGCTGGCACCGTGTCGGACGCGCTGATTGAAAACGTCGACTTCGCCCCGACCATGCTCGACTTCGCCGGCGTCGAAACCCCCGAGTACATGCAGGGCAAGAGCTTCCGCCCCATCCTCGAGATCGGCGAGAAGCCCGAGGGATGGCGCGACGCGGCGTTCTACCAGTACTGGATGCACATGATCCACCACCAGGTGCCGGCCCACATGGCGATGCGTACCGAAAGGTTCAAGCTGATCTTCTTCCACGGCCGGCCGCTCGTTGATCGACACATGCCCTGGTGGGCCGAGGTCGCCAAGCACCCCACGCCTCCCGGCTGGGAGCTGTACGACCTCAGCGTCGACCCTGGCGAGAACAACAACGTGTACGAAGACCCGGCCTACGCCGAGGACGTTAAACAGCTCAAAGAACGCTTCGCCAAACTCATCGCCGAGGTGAAGGCGGACGACCCCAGCGCCGCGGGCTCGGATTTCGCGAGGCAGCAGATGGAAGCCCTCATGCCGTACCTCGAGAAATACTGGGACGACACCCCGGAAAACAAGGCCGAGGCCGCCCGCATCTCGGGGGAACTGCACGAGTTTATTTACGGCAAAAAGGACGCTGAGTAAGTCATGAAATACCGCTTCGCCACGATGTTGCTCGCCGCCTTGGCGGTGTGCGGTTCTGCCTTGGCCAAGCCGCCGATCCCGACGCCGCCCGAGACGCCGGTGATCGGGCCGTGGGACCAGTACTTCCTACAAACACTCTATGAAGAAACCAACCCCGACACCGGGCTGGTTGAAATCGTTGGCACCGAGCGGTTCACACAACTCGTCGAACAGACGGGCATCAAGCTCCTGGGCGGCCCGATGCTCGGCGGCATCACGCCTAATCAAGCCCGTATCTGGGTCCGTACCGCTGGCCCCGCCAAGGTACAGGCCGTCGTCGACGACTCGATCCAGAGCGTTGAACTCCAGACCGGGCCGGACGGTGATTACACCGCGGTGCTTCATTTGGAAGGCCTCGCCCCCGCCACCGAGTACACCTATGACATACTCGTCGATGGGCAGCCCGTCTTCGGCGACAACAAGCCGACGTTCAAAACGTTCCCAAGCAAAGGCGACCCGGTTACCTTCAGCGTTGGCTTCGGCGGATGCGCCCGCTACAACCCGCCGAAGGAACACGTGTGGGCCACGATCGCCTCGGTCAACCCCGATGCCTTCTTGATGCTGGGCGACAACGTCTACATCGACCTGCCCCACCACCGAACCAAGCAGCGGGTTCACTACTACCGCCGACAACTCCACCCCGACTACCAGAAGCTCACTTCGACCACGCCGATGTACACGATCTACGACGACCACGACCTGGGCGTCAACGACTCGGCCGGCGGCCTCGAGGTGTACACGCCCAAGTGGAAGTACGAGTCGTGGAAGGTGTTCCGCGAAAACTGGAACAATCCCTTCTACGGCATGGGCGATTCCTACCCCGGCTGCTGGTTCGACTTCTCCATCGGCGACGTCGACTTCTTCATGCTCGACGGCCGGTACTACCGCGACTTCAAGCAAGGCACCATGCTCGGCCCGGTGCAGAAGGTCTGGCTTCAGGAAAAACTCAAAGCCTCAACCGCCACGTTCAAGGTGCTCGTCTCCGGCACGCTCTGGACCGAGCACGCGGATAAGGGCGGCAAAGACTCGTGGTGGGGCGTCAAGAAAGAACGCGAAGACATCCTCGGCCTGATCGACCGCGAGAACATCACCGGCGTCGTCCTGCTGTCCTCTGACCGACACCGCACCGAGGTGTTCAAACTCGAACGCCCCAACGGCTACGACCTCTACGAATTCAACTCCGGCAAGCTCACCAACATCCACACCCACGACTTCAACCCCCACGCCTTGTTCTCGCACAACGAAGGCAACTTCTTCGGGCTGCTGAAATTTGACCTGACCCAAGACGATCCCGCGGTCACCTTCCAGGTGGTCACGATCGACAACGAGTTGGTACACGCGACGACCGTCCGCGAGAGTCAGCTGCGGGCAGACGGGTCGAGCACGCCCTAAACCGCTCGCCAGCACCCAAGAACCGCGTTTTTGAGTTCAAAACAGCCTATAGACGCGGTAAAGGGGGAAACACGGGGTGCGATTTCCCGGGGTGATTTTGCCGTTTCACCGCCCCTTTGATACATTATTTGGCTCAATTCACGGCGGACAAGGTGTCCGCCTCGACCCCCGCACCGGCCCCAAATGCTAGGCGGAGGGTGACCCGCCCCCTTTTGGAAAGAAGAACCCCATGAGCATCACCGCAGCCAAGAAAGCCGAAATCATTAAAGAGTTCCAACGCGACGAGAAGGACTCGGGCAGCCCCGAAGTCCAGGTCGCGGTTCTCACCCACCGCATCCGCGAGTTGACCGACCACCTCAAGGGCCACAAGCACGACTACTCGTCGCAGCGCGGCCTGCTCCAGATGGTCTCGACCCGGACCCGGCTACTCAAGTACCTGGCCCGCATCGACCGTCAGCGTTACCTCGACCTGATCCAGAAGCTCGGCCTGCGTAAGTAAAACCAAACCCCTCACACGCCTCGGCCCACCGGCCGTGGCGTGTTTTTTGTCCGCTTGTGACGCGGACAAGAGCCGGACAGCATCAGAGCATGAGAGCATGAAATCCCAACCCTCGGAACGCCTCCGAGTGTCATCCGATTTCATGCTCTCCTGCTCTTCGGGTCTCCGGCTCTGGATTCACTGACATCTACCCGATCTTATTTCCCGTTTAGCAGAAGGACATCTTTATGCCACTCTCCGGTCAAACCCGCGTCGAACTCGAAATCGGCGGCCGCACCCTCTCCATCGAAACCGGCGTCATCGCCAAGCAAGCCGGCGGCGCCGTGCTTGTGCAGTACGGCGAAACAGTCGTGCTCGGTACCGCGGTCCGCTCGAACCCGCGTCCCGGCCTGGACTTCTTCCCGCTCACCGTCGACTACCGCGAAAAGCTCGCCGCGGCCGGCAAGTTCCCCGGCGGTTTCCGCAAGCGTGAAGGTGCTCCGAACCAAAAAGAAATCCTGACGATGCGGAACATCGACCGCCCGATCCGGCCGTTGTTCCCAGCCAACTACTTCGACGAAGTTCAGATCCAGTGCTGGGTCATGGCCGCTGACGGCCAGAACGAGCCGGATGTGCTCGCCGGCATCGCCGCCTCGGCCGCGCTGCACCTCAGCGACGCGCCGTTCCTCGGCCCCGTCGGCAACGTCCGTGTCGGCCGGGTCGATGGCGAGTTCGTCGTCATGCCCACCGCCGCCCAGGACGCCTACTCCGACCTGGACATGCTGCTCTGCGGCCACGAAGACGGCCTGAACATGATCGAAGTCGGTGCTTACGAGATGCCCGAAGACGAGATGCTCAAGGCCCTCGAGTTCGGCTACGGCTACGTCAAGCAGATCGTTGATCTGATCAAGGAACTCCGCGAGAAGGCCGGCGGCCAAGAGAAGAAGGTCGTCGAAGACACCATCCCCGCCGAGATCCGCGAGAAAGTCGCCGCCTTCGGCCCGACGCTCAAGGCCGCCAAGACCTCCGAAGGCAGCAAGCTCGACCGCCAGGTCGCCGTGCGTGAAGCGATCTCCACCTTCAAGGAAGAGAACTTCCCCAAGCCCGACAAGTCCGCGGGCGTCGGCGAGTACAACGACTGGGACAACACCATCAAGGCCGTGGGCGTCTCGATCCACGACCTCGAAGAAGAGATCACCAAGGAGATCATCCGCGGCGGCAGCCGGACCGACGGCCGCGGTTTCGACGACCTCCGCGCCATCGAGTGCCACACCGACGTCCTGCCCCGTGTCCACGGCAGCTCGATGTTCCAACGCGGCGAGACCCAAGCCATCGTGACCGCCACGCTCGGCACCGGCAAGGACGAGCAGAAGGTCGACGGCCTCGGCGAAGAGTACTCCGAGAAGTTCTACCTGCACTACAACTTCCCGCCCTTCTCGGTCGGCGAAGCCAAGCGCATCACCGGCCCCGGCCGCCGCGAAATCGGCCACGGCAAGCTGGCTGAAAAAGCCCTGCTGCCCGTGCTCCCGGCCGTGAGCGACTTCCCCTACACCGTCCGCCTCGTCTCGGACATCACCGAGTCCAACGGTTCGTCGTCCATGGCCTCGGCCTGCGGCGGCACCCTCGCCCTGCTCGACGCCGGCGTGCCGATCAAGGCCCCCGTCGCCGGCATCTCCATCGGCCTGATCCAGGGCGAAGACGGTCAGGAAGACTGCTTCCTCACCGACATCCAAGGCGAAGAAGACCACTTCGGCGACATGGACTTCAAGGTGACTGGTACTCGCGAAGGCATCACCGCCATCCAACTCGACCTCAAGATCCGCGGCCTGTCCATGGAGCAGATCGCCAAGACCTTCGAGCTGGCCAAGAAGAACCGCGTCCAGATCATCGAGATGATCGAAGCCGAAGTCCCCGCCCCCAAGGAGCTGTCGCCGCACGCCCCCCGCATGCTGTCAACCACCATCCACCCCGAGAAGATCGGCAAGCTCATCGGCCCAGGCGGCAAGACCATCCGCGCCATCCAGGAAAACTCCGGCGCCACCATCGAAGTCGAAGAAGACGGCACCGTCTACATCTCCGCAGTCGGCGGCGGCAAGGCCGAGAAGGCTCTGGAAGAAGTCGAGAAGCTCTGCGCTGAAGTGAAGGAAGGCGCCCTCTACACCGGCACCGTCACCAGCGTGAAAGACTTCGGCGCGTTCATCGAAGTCATCCCCGGCCAAGACGGCCTCTGCCACATCTCCGAACTCAAGGACGGCTTCGTCGACAAGGTCAGCGATGTGGTTTCGGTCGGCGATAAGGTCCGCGTCAAGGTCATCCTCATCGACGAGCAAGGCCGGGTGAAACTCAGCCGCCGCGCCGCGATGAAGGAAGAGGGCATCGAAGAAGAAGATGCTCCCAAGGAAGAAGCCGAAGCGTAAATCACGCTTCGCCAACCCCCTAATCCTCAACCACAGCCCGCCTAACCGGCGGGTTGTTTTTTGTATATTGACCACATAATCTTCAACCATTTTTTCGGGATACCGCCATGCTGATTCGCCCATCGTGTTTGTTTGTTGGACCGGTTGTCACGGCATTGCTTGCGATCATGCTCGCGGCTTGGCCTGCATCTACCTCCGCCCAACCCGCGACGGTGGACGAACCGCTCCGGGACTACCCGGCATACACCCCCAAGGCGGACAACCTCCGCGGGGAAATGCCAACGGCCAATAGCGGCGTGACCCGATCCCTCCTCGCGCAGTGGAGCGAGCCATTCGCAGTACATCACCCCCAGGTCGAGTTGAAGATCAGCAGCACCGGCTCGGGCGGCGCCCGGCGAAGCCTCATCTCGAACAACGCTGATCTCATAACCATGCCGATGGCTTGGCCCAAGAGAGACCTGGACCGCTACCGCGAGCAGCACCGCTCGGCACCGAAACAGGTGACCTTCGGAACGTATGTGGTGGGCGTTGTTGTCAACGGCAAACCTCGCGTCCGCGGGGTCTCGATCGAAGGTTTGGCCAAGGTGCTTTCGGGTCCCGTCGAGGATCGCCGTTGGTCTTCATTGGGGGTTTCCGGGAAAGCAGGCGACAAGCCGGTCGTGGTGTTTATCGACCCCATGCTGACCAACCATGTTTTGTTGAGGTCGATCTTTTCCGACACCTTGCCTACTGCTGACTCGCCAACGGATTCCACCGAAGCCACCCTCGCCAAGGTTGTTTCAACCGATGGGGCGCTGGGCCTGATCCCCTTCCAACACACCGATGAGAAGGCGCTCAAAGCGCATGACCTAAAGTGGATCAAGGTCGGTAGCGAAGACGACAAGCTCAAGCCCATCACCCCGTCGATCGAAGACGCCTTCAGCGGGGACTACCCGTTGAGCCGACAGTTGGTGGTGAGCTTCAACCTCAGCAAGAATCGTGACGCCAATCAACGCGTCGCCGAACTGCTTCGCTACGCCGCCAGCGCCGAGGGCCAAACCCAGTCCGCGGAGTTCGGTTTTGTGCCTTTGAAGTACTCGCTGATCCAAAAGCAATTCAAGCGTGCGGGCCTGCCCGAGCCCTGAGCGGGGAAAGCAGCGGCCGATAATCCTTTATCAATTCGGTACCTTCAGGTCATTTTTTTTGAACTTATGCACCATTTCCTCTTGGGATCGTCGATGTAGGTGTTACGATAAATACGTTGTTTAAGCACTTGTCGCGATTGATCGTGCGGCAAGGCGGCCAAAGCGTCCGGCCGAGTTGTGGACGCGAATGTTTGGTTCCTGGGGTAGACGGCAGTCACTTCTCTTTTAGTAACCGTCTACGGCTTCTAAGTCGTTCGCAAGAGCATCGGGTGGGTTCACGCTGAGTCGTGAACCAAGTCATAAGGTTTAAGATTCCACATCTCACTTTCGCCGTGAATCTAAGGCTGCTGGTCCCGTTGGGACCGTTGTGCTCGTTCAAACATGCGGATTGATCACCGCATCGAGCCAACTCGGCTTCAAACCCCGTTTCGCTTGCAAGCCCCATCTCTTCTGTCAGGAGTTGTTCATGTCTACGCAAGGTTCCGTTAAGTGGTTTGATCCGAAAAAGGGCTATGGCTTTATCTGTGGTCCCGAGGGTCAGGATGTTTTTGTGCACTATTCGCAGATCCAGGGCGACGGCTTCCGCTCGCTCAAAGACGGTGAACTCGTGGAGTATGAACTGATCCAAGGCGAAAAAGGCTACCAAGCCAAAGACGTCCACTTGGCCAAGCAAGACGCGATGGCCAAGGACTGACACAAAGGCTTCGCTTCTCAACAACATGTTTCACACGCCCCGCCGAGCGTGAGGTTATCCTTAACCGATGGCTTGGATGAGTCTTTTCATCGGTGTGGCGATCGGCATCCTGCTGGCGATCCCCGCGGCCTGGGGGTGGTCCCGGCGGACCGAACGCCGTGTCCGCCAACTCGAATCGCGCGCCCAGACCGCTGAGCGGTTGGCCGAGCTGGGCACCATGACCGGCGGCCTCGCCCACGAGATCAAGAACCCGCTCTCTACCGTCGGGCTCAACGTCCAGCTCATCCAGGAAGACCTCGCTGACCTGGCGGACGTGCTCCCCGCTCCGCCCGAACCCGAGGAGGGGCAGACGCTGCCCCAGCGCCACGGCGATCCGCCGCGCGAGCGCCTCGCCCGCATCCAGAAACGCACGCATGGCCTGCACCGCGAGACCGCCCGCCTCCGCGACATCCTCGAAGACTTCCTGCGTTTCGCTGGCCGCGTCGAGCTCGACCGCCAGCGCACGAATGTCAACGCGCTCTGCGATGAGCTCATCGACTTCTTCCAGCCCCAGGCGGATGAGGCCCAGGTCAACCTGCGATGTGATCTGCATGCCGACCCCGCGGAGGTGTACGCTGACCCCGCCCTGCTCAAGCAAGCCCTACTCAACCTGCTGATCAACGCCTGCCAAGCGATGACCCAGGCCCGCGAGAAAGGCGAGCCCTCCGGCGGCAACAGCGAGCTGATCCTGCGCACCGTTAACGTGAAATCGGCCGGGCAGGATCAGCTGGCGATCCACGTCACCGACACCGGCCCCGGCATCGCCCCGGACGTGCTCAACAAAATCTTCCAGCCCTACTTCTCGTCCAAACGCGGCGGCACCGGCCTGGGCCTGCCCACCACCCGCCGACTCATCGAAGAGCACGGCGGCACGCTCTCCGTCCACTCCGAACCGGGCCGCGGCAGCGACTTCGTGATCACCCTGCCCATTGGGGAAGCTGCGGTGTAATCCCGTTTATCTCCATTCCGATCGAATCTGCCCTCGCTTTTGTCTAAACCACTTACCCCCAATGCCCAAAGACTCCACCACCCGCTACGGCATGACCATCGGCCTCAAGGACGACATGGTCGAAGAATACCTGCGTCTCCACGCCAACGTGTGGCCCGAAGTGGATGCGATGATCGGCGAATGCAACATCCGCAACATGTCCATCTACATCCACCAACTCCCCGATGGACACCACTACCTCTTCATGTACCTGGAGTACATCGGCGACGACTTTGAAGCCGACATGCGAAAGATGGCGGCTGACCCGATGACGCAGAAATGGTGGAAAGAAACCGAGCCATGCCAACAGCCGCTCCACAGCCGCAAAGAGGGCGAATTGTGGGCCCAGATGAAAGAAGTCGTCCATCACTGGTAACGACTTTTACCTCACTGGGTGGCTGGGGCAGAATGCTCCGGAACAGTAGCTCACAACATAAACACGTAGATTCCGGGGCATCGCGTTGCTCTGCCCCGGCCACCCCATGACTGAGCCCCGGACTTCGCCATCACATGGCCTGTCGGTAGTTCCGCTCTCGACGCCGAGACGTCCAGTCGACCGAAGAGATGTCATCCGACTGCGCCTCGAAACGCAGCTCCTCCAGACTCATCTCGTCGTTGACATTGCGTTCGACCTCGTGGGTCATGAGGTACAGCGCCGCGTTGTTGAACATCGCCTGGGCGGAGGGCAGCATGAACTTCTGCTGGCAGGACGGGCACTTGGCCTGCTTGTAGGCCGCCGCCAAGGGGGCCTCGAGTTCTGCTCCGCAGTGCGAGCACTCCGCCAAGCCTTTCATCATCCGCTGTTCGTGTGTCATACCGATCACCCCATCGAGCCGGACACCCACCGCCCACCACGGGTGGCATGCATCCCAGAAAACCATCTCACGGGTGCGTGTGCTGCGCAATCCCCTGCACACGCCACCTTGTCCATGTGAATAGCAACCGATTCAAAGCCGCGCAGGACAAGCCCCAAACACGCAAATCGCAGAAACACCGGGGGACGAGTGCGGCCTGTAACGGATAGCGAAACAGGAGCGCGAGAAATAATGCCCTAGGCCAGGTCTACCGGAGACAGGGGAGCAGTTGTTAGCTGAAATGGGGCTCTTGGTGGACCCAGAACATGTAGTCGACCCTCAGAAAATCTGAGGCGAACGCGTGCAACATGGGGACCAGGTTCTTGGTCTGGGCGGCTTGTTTTTCCAAGTCCTCAGCAGTGTTCGCGCCCGGCAAGAAATCGGCCCCGGTGAGCCCCGTGTAGTTGCCGTCTTGGACCGCCACACTCAAAGGCACGGTGTATTGGTGCTCGTGCATCATGGCCAAGGCGTGGTTGAGCTGGCCGGTTCTTTTCGGCATCAAATCGGGGTTACCCAAGCCGACGCCGATGCTTTCACCGTACTCGTAGATCGAACGCAGGTAGCCCTCGTCCTCCCACGGCAGCCACTCGCCGGGCATAAAGTTGGCGTATTGGATCTTGGCGGATTGAGGGAAAGCCTGTTTCAACGTCAGCATGTTGGCCTTGATGGCCTCGACATAGATCTCCGGCGAAAAGGAATCGTCTTCTTCCTTATTGACACTCATCGCGGTCTCTTGAAGGTTGATGCCTTCGATCTTGCCGTCGAACGCTTCGCCCAGCGCGACGAGCAGCGCCACAAAACGTTCGAGGACCTTGGGGTGCCACTGCTTCGCGGCCCAGCCGTCAACAGATCCATCTGGCGCGTATTGGGGCATCACGCCCCCGCTGTACTCGGGCCCATCGATGTAAGCCGGCACGCCCCGGAACTCCGGGCTGAAGGTCCGGTCCTGGAGCTGGATGAACAGCTTTTTGCCGTGCTCTTGGAGGTACTCGTAATCCTCCTGGATGATCGAAAAGTCGTACCGCCCCTCTTCCGGCTCAAGCAGCGACCACGGGTACATGATCTGGGCCCCCTCGAGCCGAGGGTGAGTCAGTAGCGGGTGGTCACGCAACGCCTCGCGGTCTCGGGCGAAGTAGACAAAGTGCTTGATACCGTCGACCGGAATCGGGCAGGCGGCGTCGAGGTACTGTTTGTGGGCGTCGGCGTAACGCTTGGCTGGGTTGACGTACGCCTCGGCCTGGCCTTGGGGTGAGGTCAAACCAAAGAAGGCAAGAAACAGAACACACCGAAACAAACCGCGTCGTCCATTCAGTCGTGGATTCATAGGACTGCCCTTTGCTCGCTTGAGACGTGAATCATTTATACCAACGACAGGTCGTAATTCCGCGTCCCCAGGCATTGATTCCACAAAATCCGGACGCGGGAACTCTATAGCAAGGTTTTACGCTGCCCAATCAAACCACTATTTATCCTAATCGTTTCATGCCCGGACTTTGGCGACCGCATCGACAAACTGCTTGGCGAGGTCGGTCAGGCCGGCCCAGTCTTGCTGCTCGATCAGGTCTTTCTTGACCAGGGCCGAGCCGACGCCGACGCAGCGGGCGCCCGCGGCGAACCAGTCGGGGATGGTGGTGAGGTCGACGCCGCCGGTGGGCGTGAGCTTGAGGTGGGGCATCGGGGCGAGGATGTCTTTGAAGAACTTCGGGCCGTTGTGGTTGGCGGGGAAGACCTTGACCACGTCGCTGCCCGCTTCGAAGGCTTGCAGCACCTCAGTCGGGGTGAACGCGCCGCAGAAGCAGGGCTTGCCGTGGCGGTGGGCCTCTTCGATGATCTCGGGCTTGAAGATCGGGCTGACGACGAACTGGGCCCCGGCCTCGATGGCCTGCTTGGCGATGTCGCGGTTGAGCACCGACCCGACGCCGACGAGCATCTGATCGCCGAGCTGGGTGTGGGCGGTGGCGATGGCGTCGAGCGCCCCGGGGGTGGTCATGGTGATCTCAGCGACGGTGACGCCGCCGTCGGCCAGGGCCTTGCAGGTTTCCAGGAGGCCCGAGGAGGCGTTGGCGCGGATAATGGCGACTAGGCCGACGGTTTCGATCTGCTTGACGAGTTCTTCGCGGGAGGGGGTGTTGCTCATGGGCGACAGGATACACAAGTGCGGGGGCGGCGGGTGGCCGGTTTGGCCATGGATATATCGCCGGATACGGAATCGTGGCCGGCCGTGCCGTGGACGAGACTTCACACTGGAGGGCGAGACTCCCACCAAGCCGCGTGGGTCAGAAACTTTACGGCTTGGCGGGAGCCTCGCCCTCCCATCGAACCACACGATCTAAGCTCGGCCACAGCTAGCGCGGAAAACAAAAAAGCCCACGGGGGGGGATCCGTGGGCTCTTGAGGAAATCAGGATGTTGGTCTGCCGGACCGGCTTACTTGACGATCTCGAAGATCGACTGGGTCCGCAGGACGGTGCCGTTGTGGGGCACGAGGTGGTACGACTGCACGTGGTATTCACGCTTGTACTTCTGGGCGTCGAGGACCGAGAGGTGGGTGCCGTGGTCGGATTCCCAGCGGTGGCTGAGCGAGCCGGTCTCACGGGCGAAGACTTCCATCTCACGCAGGGTGGCTTGGTAGAGGTTGTCGGTCAGGGTTTCGGTCTGGATGGTGGTGAAGTAGCCCAGACGGCCCTCCGCTTCCATCTCGTAGTCCTTTTCGCCGAGGCAAGGCAGGGCGTGGACGAGCCCGGTCTCGGGCAGGTGGTCGCCCGCATCGATGACGGTTTCGGTCATTTGCTGGTGATCGACGGCAAAACGCACCACGTGGCCGCCGGGGGTAAGCCAAGACTCGATTTCATACTCGCCGTGCTGATCGGTGCGGCGGGTGGTCAGGTTGAACAACTCAGGGTGAAGCGGACGGCGGTACAGCATCATCCGGAAAGCTGGGGTATTTAACGATTTATGACTAACGCTCATATATTCCTCGTCGCCCGTCCGGGCGGTTTCAATGGGTGTCGATCGGGTTGTCGAACTATTCCCCACCCAAGCATCCTGCTCGGGCTTGGTCGAATTATAGCGTTCAGGATTTCAATGGGAACCCCAAACACTGCATTTTGTAGGTCTGTAAGCCATATTTGGGGCCATTATCGGCATCTACACGTTCTGGAGGGGTTGCAGGGTCTGAACCATACCGGCCGATAATGACCGAGTTCGACTTGTGTTACGTCGCCTTCGCCCCCCAGGTTCACCCCGACATGGCTTGGAAATACCCCTTGCTGGACCGCATCGCCGCCGGGCAAGACGCCTGGCTGGCTGGCCACCCCTCGGTGGAACGGGCGATGAGCGTGGCCTGGGACTCGGCGGATCCAGCCGGACGGCGGAAAATCATCTCGACCCTCCTGAACCGCCGGCAGGCCGAGGGCATGGTGGTCCTGATCCAACGGCTCCACGAACTCGACCCCGGCTCGCGTGCCGAGCTGGCTCGGGGCATCGATCGCCTGCAAAAACCCATCCGCCTAGTCCTCAGCGGCAGTTCCGCCAGCCAGGATCCCCGGGCCCAGATCAACGCTCTGCTGCTGATTGAGGCCGCGGGGGCGGGGGACCTGACGTATCTGGTCTGCGAAAAGCTCCGTTCGCCCCAGCCCGACGTGCGTGAGCAGGCCCAGAAGACGCTACGGGGGATGGTCAGCCGGTCACATAACATGACTGAAGCCGACAGCCACCGCCTCACCCAATCGGTGAACGACGCGGTCGCCCGCTTCGGTAACCACAAGAACACCGCTGCGCTCCAGGCCTGGCTGGGGTTGGCCCCACGCGGCCTCGTGGCGGGCGGGGCCGCGATCGAGGCGTTGCAGGATGCCGAGCACCCCGCGGTGGGTCCCATGCGCGAGCTGCTCATCGCGCCCGAACACCCGTTGGTCCGCGCTGGGTTGGTGGCCTGCCTGGCGATCCCCACGCTGTCGCTCGCCGCGGTCCAGGGCATCCGCCACTGCTTCCAAGACCGCACTTGGGGACAGTCCATCGCGGGACGGGAACACCTGCTGGATTGGTCTGCGGTTCGCCGGGGCCTGGCCCGAGCGGGGGAGCCCGAGCACCTGTTGCCAGCCTCGTGGGATGCGCAGAGCGAGGAAGCGGTCGCCGCGTTATCCGCTTGGATTACTGCCCTGCCGATCTCGCCGTTGAACCAAGCCATTCGGCTGGGTCATTTGACGCAGGACGATGTGCCGCTCACCGCGCGTTTCGTGGCGACCCGCCGACTGATCGCCCTTGCCGATACTTCAGCCTCAGACTCCATAGCCTCGGCCGACCCGCGGGTTCTGGCCGAAGTCCGTCACCAACTGTTAGGCCGGGCCAACGATGAAGACCCGTCGATCTCACGGCTCGCCGCCACCTGGCTGCTTCGCCGCTCGCCGCAACTAGGCCACGATGAAGAAGTCCTGACCGCCCTCTCGCGCTGCCGCCACGAAACCACGCAGGCGCTGGCCATCCGTCGTCTCGCCTCGACCGCGTTCGATCGTTTGTGGGACGCCTGGCCCCGCCTCAACGACGCCAGCCGACTTAGCGCAGCCCGCGCTGCACTCAAGGCCGACCCGCTGGCGTACCGACGGCTCGAATCTCAACTCAAACGCGGCGGCTCGCACCGCACCCGCGCGCTCGAGATCGTGACGTGTGTGCCGCCGACCGATGCGCTCAATCAATCTTTTGCCGGAGGGGCTGCCTGATGATGTCACCGCTGTTCGACACCCTGTTGTTGTCCTGGGACCAACTCATCACCGCCGACGGCCGACTGTTCAAAGGCGACCCCGGCGAAGTCGGCCTCCACGCGATCAACCACGGCAGCAACCTGCACTTCGAAGACATCATGGTGATCTTCGGGGCGCTACTCGTTCTGCTCAGCGGACTGTCGCTGGTGAATTGGCTCCGCCAACAACGCATCCGCCCGCACAGGCTGGTGGTCTTCAACCGCGTCGCCCGGGAAGCGGGGCTGAACTGGGGCGACCGGGTGCTGCTGTGGCGCATCGGCCAAACCCTCGGCCTACCCACCCCGCTCACGCTGATGCTCTGCCCCGGGACGCTGGGTCATTGCGGCCGACAATTCGTCCATCCGCAGAGTCGTGGCCGAGCCGCGTTGAACCTCGCTCGCGCCGCCTCGATCCGACGCCACCTTTTCGGACCCGACGCCTAGAACTCGCGCGACGATGGCCGCGACACCCTGCCTAACACTAAGAATTTTCGCCACAAGTATTTACATTCAAATGCGATGCATCTTTCCGTGTTGCCCCTGATGTTACGTCGCCAAACGGTGAGCATCCGGTTAACTCCCCACGGCGGATTCATGGATTACCCGTATAATTTTTGGGCATGATCGTCGAAGTCGAAGCCAAGCTGCGTTTGAGTAACCCGCAAGCCTTGCGTGACAAGCTCGCGGAACTGGACGCCGTTCACGACCGCGATGTGGTCGAAACCAACACCTACTTCGACCGCCCCGACGGCGGCCTGAAGAGTTCTGACCAGGGCTTGCGTGTCCGTGTCGAGGTCAACCAGGCCACCGGCAAGGTCGACACCGTCGTCACCCACAAAGGCCCGCGTGCCCACGGCAAGCTCAAGAGCCGATCCGAAACCGAAGTGGGCGTAAACAACGCCCGCTCTGCGGGGCAGATGCTCACGGCCCTCGGCTACGTGCCCGTGCTTACCTTCGAGAAGCTGCGCACCCGCTACCTGCTCGACGGCTGCCGGGTCGAGATCGACACGCTGCCCTACCTCGGCACCTTCGTCGAGATCGAAGGCAACACCGACGACGATGTGCTCGCGGTCCAAGCCAAGCTCGGCCTCGGCGAACTGCCCATGATCCGCGCCAGCTACATCGCGATGCTCATGACCTACCTCCGCGAGAACGACCTCGCGCCCACGATCGTCAAGCTGGCCGACGACACCCGCGAAGCAGAACCCGTCGCCCAACCCTAACCTAATCGGTCCCTTTGAAATCAACGAACGCATCACCTTGCGATTCTTCATGCTTGAAGAAGCAGGTCGCGATACGCCGCGTGCAACCGCTGCGTGATCGGCCCGGGCTGTCCGTCTGCGATCTCCGCCTCACCCACCGAGGTGATGGCGGTGAGCTGAGTCGTGCTGCACACGAACACCTCATCCGCATCAAGCATCTCCTGACGCGTAAAAGGTACATCTTCCTGAATCGATAAGCCCAGGTCTTTGGCGAGATCCAAGAGGGTCTGTCGGGTGATCCCTCCGAGCACCCAGCCGTCGTCGGGGTGGGTGCGGAGTTCGCCGTCGTGGACGACAAAGACATTGGTCGAAGCGCCCTCGGTGATGTGCTTCTCATCGCTGCCGGGCTTGGCCCGCTCGAAGATCGCCTCGACTGCCCCGGCCTCGACCGCCTCGGTCTTGGCGAGCGACGCGGGCATCAGCATCAACGACTTGATCCAGCAGCGCGTCCACCGGCAGTCCTCCACCACATGCCCCGCACCACTCGCCAGCGGCTCGGCGGGATCGATCGGCGTCGTCGGATACGCGATCAGCGTCACCGTGGGTTCGGGGCTTTCGGGGACGACAAAGTCTCGCGCCGCCGGGCCCCGCGTGACCTGCCAATACACCTTCGCGTCGGGCAGGTTGTTGCGCTTGACCAGCTCGTCCGACCACGCCGCAAACGGCTCGGCCGACACACCGTCCAAACCGATGCTCGCCAGGCTCCGAGCCAACCGATCGACATGCGCTTGTATCGCAAACGGCTTGTCCCGGTCATAGCGCACCACCTCGTACACCCCATCGGCGAACAACACCCCGCGGTCCTGCAACGCCAGCTGCGCTGCGGCCTCGTCGATGAATTCACCTTGATGAAACACGATCGGAGCGGTCTCGGCCATGGCTCAATGGTAAGGCCTGGCCACACGAACGTCACAGATCGATGACGCGGGCGCCCTGCGCGGGCTTGGTCGCGAAGGCCGAGGGCTCGATGCCCGTGGCTTGCGTGTACTCCGCGACGAGCTTCGCCTGCACCTGGTCAACCTTGCCCGCTTCGCAGAGCGTGACGGTGCATCCGCCGAAGCCACCGCCGGTCATGCGGGCACCGATCACACCGGCGTCCGGGCCGAGCGCCGCGGCGAGCTCGACGAGCTTGCCCAGCTCCGGCGTACTCACCTCAAAATCATCACGCAGCGAGTCGTGGCTGGCGTACATCAGGCTGCCGACCTGCGGCCAGTCGCCCGCTTCCATCGCATCCGCACACTCGAGCGTCCGCTTGATCTCGCCCACCACGTGTCGGCCGCGCGCAAAATCGGTCTCGCCCAATGTCGCCCGGATCTCTTCGAGATCACCCAGCGTGATGTCACGCCAGCTCGCCTTGCCCACCAGCGACTTGGCCCGCTCGCACGAAGCGCGGCGCTGGTTGTACTCATCCCCAAGCTGGTGGGGGTTGTTCGTGTTTATGATCAAAACCGCAAGCTTCTCCGCGTCCAACGGAACCTCGCGCGTCGAGTAGTCCACGCAGTCGATGAGCAGCGCCTTGCCCGCCTGACCCATCGCGGAGATGAACTGATCCATGATGCCGCATTTGGTCCCGCCGTAGCGGTGCTCAGCCATCTGACACAAAAGCGCCTTATTCACCCCACCCAGTTGGATCCCGCCCATCGCTTCCAGCAGCGTGGCGGTGGACACCTCAATCGCCGCCGAGGACGACAGCCCGCCGCCCGCGGGGACGTCCGAATCCAGCATCAGCTCAAACCCCGTCGGCGTGTAGCTGAACGCCGCGACTCCGCGTAGGTAGCGTGACCAGTCCGGATCGCCCAGCCCGATCGGGGCATCGTCGATGTCGAAGACCGCCTCGCCGGGCAGCGCAGTGGAGCGGAGCTTGGCGGTGGTGTCGCTGCGCTGACGTCCGACGACCATGGCCTGGCGTTCGATGGCCATGGGCAGGACGTAGCCATCGCAGTAGTCGATGTGTTCGCCGATGAGGTTGACGCGTCCGGGGGCGACCGCGGCGTGGGTCGGTGAGTGGCCGTAGGCCTCTTGGAACAATTTGACGGTATGGGCGAGTTGGTCGTTCACGTGCGGAATGATACTGCCAACTTGTTGCCTCGGGGGGGAGAGGGCGTTAAACTCCCGCACCTCAAGCAGGTCAAATCTATGCGCTTCACGTTAATCGACAAGGTATTAGAGCAAGACGATCAGCGTTTGGTGGCGATCAAGAACGTCACCGCCGCCGAGGAGTACCTGGGCGACCACTTCCCGGGTTTCCCCGTGTTGCCGGGCGTGATGATGCTGGAAACCATGACCCAGGCGGCCCGCCTCTTGGCCCGCTCGCTGGACGGCCCCCCGACCTCAGGCAACCTGGTGATCGCCGAGGTCCGTAACCTCCGCTACGCCGCGATGGTCCGCCCGGGCCAGACGCTGAAGGTCGAGGTCACTCTCCGCAAGCGTGGGGACGACGGCCGCCTCGAATTCCAGGGCCTCGGCATGAACGGCGAAGACATCGCGGTGCAGGGCCGATTCAGCCTCGTCCCCCAGCTGCCGCCCAACAACTAGCAAGGCGGGACAACCACCCCGCCCCACCCCTATAAACCTGAACCCGCGTGAGTTTGCCGCTAAACTACCGGCCAGCGGTCAAGGAACGACCCACTTCCACCACAAATCGGCCCCTAGAGCCAACCATGGAGAGCGACGGCGATGACTTACGACGAAGTTTACGAAAAAGTGCAATCGGTTCTCGAAGACGCCCTGGGCGTTGACGAGGACGAGGTCAGCAAAGAGGCCACCCTGGTCGGCGACCTCGGGGCCGAGTCAATCGACTTCCTCGACATAGTCTTCCGCCTCGAAAAAGAATTCGACCTCAAGATCGATCAGTCCGAGCTGTTCCCCGAGAACGTGCTGACCGACCCGACCTACGTCGTCGACGGCAAGGTCACCGACGAAGGCATGGCCACCCTCCGCGAACGTCTGCCCCACGCCAACCTCGACGAGTTCGACGGCAACCGCGACGTGGAAGAGTTCTCCAACGTTTTCACCGTCGATGCCGTCGTGAAGTTCGTGCAGAACAAGCTCGGGGAATAATTGTTAGGCGTTGGGGGCTTGGGTATTGGGGGCTTGGAAGAGAGCCTTTTGCTTTCTCACCCTCGTGATATTTCCCCAATACCCATCGTCACCCACAACGGTTTTTCTAAGCCCCTAAAACCCAAGCCCCCAACCTCCAAATGCGCTGGACCTGGCTCGACTTGATTCTGGAACTCGAACGCGAAACGCGCTGCGTCGCGATCCGTAATGTGGTGTGGGCCGAGGACGTGCTACACGACCACTTCGATCGCGATGAAGAGGCCGGGCTCAAAGCCGACCCGTCCATGCCCAACTCACTGGTCATTGAAGGCATGGCGCAGTGCGCCGGCATCCTCGTCGGCCACGCCCGGGACTTCGAAGAAAAAGTCATCCTCGCCAAGATCGGCAAGGCCAGCTTCACCGGCCTCGCTGCACGGCCCGGCTACACCCTCCGCCACACCGCGACGCTCGACCGCATCGACGCGACCGGCGCTTCCACCACCGGCGTCGTCGAGCTGCTCGATCCCGCCGGCGAAGCCCACCACTACGCCGACATCAACCTGATGTTCAGCCACATCGATCAGAACCGCAAAGGCCTGGAATTCCCCGAGCACAACTTCGTGTTCACCCAAGACTTCGCCGACCTGCTCGACCGCTCGGGGTTCCCGATGAAGAACCCGCCGCTCCAGCCCAAGTAAGTTCGCTGGGAC
>JBCCWB010000006.1:0-36723 GCA_039194345.1 Planctomycetota bacterium | reverse complement strand
GCGCGTCGGCTCGTCGAGGAAGAAGACATCCGAGTCGTGGTTCATTAATCGCCCAATAGCGACTTTTTGCTGGTTGCCGCCGGATAATGTGCTTATCGCATCCGTCGTTCTGTGGCATTTCACACCCAGGCGCTTCGCCCAGCGGTCGCCGATGGCCTTTTCTTCTTTGAGGTCGATGAAGCCGAGGCGAGAAGATTTGTAGAGCGAAGACAATGTGGTATTGGCCACGATCGACATGCTCTGGGCCAAACCTTCCTGCTTGCGGTCTTCGCTGAGCAAGTCCAATCCTGCAGCCAAGGATCGGCCCGGGGTGACTCTTCGTCGTGTCAGATCATCGCCCTGAGTTAGCTGCACTTTACCGCTGCTCATCTGATCCAGGCCAAAGAGGCAACGCAGCATCTCCGAACGCCCCGCACCCACCAAACCGAACACGCCGAGGATCTCGCCTCGGCGCAGTTCGAATGATGCCTCAGTGGGAAACTCTTGACCCCTAATATCACCGCAACGCAGGACCACCTCCCCGATTTCGTGTTCGACGCGGGGATACATCTCGTCGAGGGTCCGGCCAACCATCATCTCGATGATCTGTGGGATGGTGACATCGTCCATTATCCCCGTGCCGACGGTCTCACCGTCGCGCAGCACCGTGTAACGGTCGGCGATCTCTTGCACCTCTTCCAAGAAGTGGCTGATGTAGATCACCGCGATACCTCGGTTGCGTAGCCTGTGGATGACTTCGAACAATCGGCCGGTATCTTCGCTAGACAACGAGCTGGTCGGCTCATCCATGATGATGATCTTCGCTTCGCTAACGATCGCCCGGGCGATCTCGATGAGCTGCTGTGTGCCGATGTTCAGCGAACCGACCAACATATGCGGCGAAAGGTCTGGGTGCCCCAAGAGCGCCAACGCCTCGCGGATCATTGCGGTATTGCTTTTGGCAAAACCCCAGCGGTGCCTTTCCATACCAAGCATGATGTTCTGCTCGATACTGAGATCGGGCGCAAGGGTAAGCTCCTGATAGATCATCGCGACACCCGCCTGCCGGCCATCGTTGGGACACGTCGGCGTGTAAGGCTGGTCGTTGAGCGACAACCGACCCTCCGTCGCGGGGTGCGCACCGCTGAGGATCTTCATCAGCGTGCTCTTGCCAGCGCCGTTTTCACCGATAACAGCGTGGACCTCACCCTCGTAGACATCCAACTCCACGCCTCGCAAGGCATGAACCGGTCCGAAGCGTTTGTGTACGCCTTCGAGGTGGAGGATGCAACGATCCATCGGTTTACTGTCCGGCGATCCACTTCTGGTAGTCGGGGAAAAGAACCTGTTGCATCTCCGGGGCATCGATGTTGTCTTTGGTCACAATGGACACTCCGGTGTCGACAAGTTTTTCAACAGAGTCGCCTTCAATCAGGCTCACTGAGGTCTTCACCGCGAGGTAGCCCATGTTGAACGGGTCTTGCGACGCGGTGGCGGCGAGCAGGCCGTTACGAAGCGAGTCTTCGATGTAAGGATTGAAGTCAAAACCTACGACTTTAATTTTTTCTTTCAGCGGCGACTTATCAAGAGCCAGGAGCATCCCCTCGGTAGTGGTTTGGTTGCTGCAGAAAATGCCATCGAGTTTATCGCCGTCGGTCTGGAGCAGGCGTGCGCCGACTTCCTGGGATTTCACTTCGTCGCCGCCGCGTTGCGAGTCGGAGATGACCTTGATGTTGGGGTACTTCTTAATCTCGCTGAGGAAGCCCGCTTCGCGCTGCTCGGTGCTTTGCGATCCTTCCACATAACGGAGCAGGCCGATGCTGCCAGATTCATCTAGCGCCTTGGCCATCGCCTGAGCACACAGCACACCGCCCTGGAAGTTGTCGGTGGCGACAAAAGATTCATAGGCTGATTCGTCGACAAGGCCTGAGTCCCAGACCACGGTTTGGATGCCTTTCTTCTTCGCATTAGAAACCGACTTCACCAAGTCCATGGCATCGATCGGGGCGACCGCGATGGCGTCCACCTTCTTCACGATCAGGTTTTGAATGGTCTTGATCTGCTCTGAGCGGTCGTTAGCAATCGCAGGGGGTTGCCAAACCACTTCGTAACCAGCTTCTTCACTAGCCGCCTTCATCACGCCGCCCTGCACCATTTTCCAAAACTCGACGTCACCCGCCTTAGGCACAACCGCAATCCGCGGGAGCTTTTCCGAAGCGTCTGAAGAAGACGCCTCATCTCCGCCGCCACATGCAGCCAAAGAAGTCATCAGACACAAAAGCAGCAGAGCAGAGAGAAATAATTTCATGAGTTCAACGGGGTCCAGAGGAGATAAAGCATAACAAGACAGGACAAGAATCAAGCAAACACCGAAGGCAACGGCCCGGTGCTATCGGCAAACGAAACCGTCGGGATACCCACTGCGTTGAGCATGCTCACATACAGATTAGACATCGGTACGTGCTTCTCATCAAACACCGTGTATTCCCCGTGCTGAACTCCTAGGTTCTCGCCGCCGGCAAGAACCAGCGGGTAGTTGCGTGCGTTATGGGTGTTGCTGCAAGCGCTGCCATACAGCGTAAGTGTGTTGTCCAGTAGCGGGCCATACTCGTCATGAGTATTCTTCATGCGGTCGATGAAATAGGCGAACTGTTTGGTCAGCCACTGGTCGTATCGGCCCCACTCGATCCAGTGGTCTTTGGCCTTGTCGTGCGAGATTTTGTGGTGTCCCTTCTTGATGCCCAGCGCGAGCATCGGGAAGTTCTCGCCGAAACCCATCCCGTCCTCGCGGGCCATCATGAACGTCATTACGCGGGTGAGATCGATCTGGAACCCCAGCACCATCAGGTCGAACGTCGAACGGAGGTATTCCTCGGGATCGACCGTGGCGTCGACGTTGAGGTTCAGGTGACTGGCATCGAAGTCGGCCAGCGGGATGTCCAGCCACTTCTCGTTGCGCTGCAGCTGGGCCTCGACGCTGTTGAGCGAGCTGAGGTACTCATCCATCTTGGCTTGGTCCTGTTTGCCGAGGTGACGCGACAGGCGTTTACTGTCTTCGAGGACGAGGTCCACAATCTTTTGGCCTTGCTGCAGGCTCTTGCGACGGTCTTCGGAGGTCCCGCCGCCGTTGGGTGAGAAGTATCGTTCGAAGATATCGCGTTGCCGGTGTTCAGAGGGGATCGGGTTGCCCGACAGGTCGAACGACAGCGTGCTGATGCGCGACTTGTAGCCCACCCCGCCGTCGGTCGACAGAGAGAGGAACGGATATCGCGTGTACGGAGCGAGCGCTTGCGCGGCGACCTGGTCGACCGAGACCTGATTCATGTAACGACTACCCCGTAGATCGCCACCGGTCAGCCAAGTATCGCCCGCGATATGGCCAAGCACACTCCGGCTGTTGGGGTGGCTCAGCCCGCCGAGGATCGACAGCTTGTCACGGTGGGGTTCGAGGGGTTCAAGGGTTTTGGTGAAGGTGTAGTCCTTGCCAGAGCCGCGGGGGAACCAGCTCCAGTCTTCGCGGTGCGGGCTGTCTTGAGGGGGCAGGCCCACGCCGTTGGGGAAATACACGAAGCACATCCGCTTGGGTGCGCCAGTAGCGGAGGCTGACGCCGCGGCGGGAGCGCCCATGCACTCGAGATACGGGAGCATGCACGATACTCCTACGCCCTTAAGGAATGTCCGTCGACTAAGTTGCCAAGGCTTGCGTGACATGGTGCGGGTCTCCTTTAGTGCTGGGTAAACGAATCACTCAGTACGATGTGCTCGAACACACTGCGGAAGGTGTAACCATCACCCTTGACCGCGGCGACGATGCCATTGATCTCTTCTTCGTCAGCAAAGGTGACGTTTCGACCCAAGGCGTAGGCGTAGAGATGTTCCACCAGCGCTTTGGCGAAGTGGTCTCGCTTAGCCATGAGAACGTAGTTCTTGATACCCGTCACGCCGCGAACTTCGATCCCATCCGGCAAGGTCGACGTGGCATCAACCCGCTTGCCTTGAACCTGTTCGCGGAATCGCCCGACGGCGTCGTAGTTCTCAAACACGATGCCATAGGGATCGATCTTGAGATGGCAGTCCACGCACGACGCCTTGTTGCGGTGTAGCGCCAGCTGTTCCTTAAGCGTCAGCTTCTCAAAGCCCGGCGTATCGGGATCGAGCTCCGGTACGTTCGGCGGGGCCGGCGGCGGAGGGTCGCCCAGGATCTTTTCCTTTAGCCAGACCGCGCGTTTGATCGGATGGCCCTCCGTCCCGTCGGAGTGACCGGTAAGAAAAGCGCCTTGCGACAGCAAGCCGCCGCGGTTCATGGACGGTAGGATCTCGACACGGCGGAAATCTTGACCTTTGACGCCTTCGATGCCGTAGAACTCCGCAAGGTTCTGGTTGAGCATCGCGAAGTCGGAGTCGATGAAATTCATGATACTCAGGTCGTTGACAAGCACCTCGTGCATGAAGTGATAGGTCTCTTCCGCCATGTCCGCTTTCACGAAACGGGTGAAATCGGGGTAGCGACGGGCGTTGGTGTTCATCTCGTTCAGCCGATCGACACGCAGCCACTCTTCCGAGAACCGGCGAATCATCCGCCAAGCCTTTGGATCCTGGACCATGCGCTCGATCTGCGCAGGCAATGCGTCATACAACTTGCCCTCTTGTGCCAGCTGGCTGAGCTCAGCGTCGGGCGGGGAATCCCATAAAAAATATGCCAGCTTCGAAGCCATGTAGTGCGGATCGACCCATGGGCTTTGCTCTTGATCCCCCTCATCCTCGGCTTCAAACACGTAAAGAAAATTCGGCGAGCACAGAATCGCGACCAAGACTTCTTTAACGCCGTCTTCAAAACGGTCGTAGTCGTCTTTGATGTTTCGCCAAAAATCAAGGTAGACATCGACTTCTTCACCGCTGAGCTCGCGCCGGAACGCACGCTCGGCAAAACGCGACAAGACCTCGCGGGTGTACACCTCTTCATCGCCACGGCTGGGCGACTCGAAAAAAATCTGCGAATGACTCGAGGGCGGCCACTGCTGATACGCAGGGGTTTCCAGCTCAAGGGAGTGGATCAATAGCGGCGGGCCCGATTGACTGCTGTGCTTGACCAGATAGTCGTTCCACAATCCAAGCACCATCATGTTAGAGAACGAGTCGTGACTGGCATTGGGGTCGAAGACCGGGGTCGGCAGGTTTTCAAAATAGCCCCTGAATTCGTATGTCTGAGGTTCGCCCGGTGGTGCTGTCACTTGGCGAGCGGAATCGAACGTGGAATAGTCCATGCCGTCGTCGGTGCGGGTGCCGGCGTAGACACGAAGCGATGGCACAGAGTCGCCGTAAGCCTTACGGTTCTTCTCCGCCTCTTTCATCAGCGATTTATATGCTTGATGGCTCTCTGGTAGCGGCGTCAATCGTGCTTCTTTGAATCCAACGAAGAACGGCCCGCCGACCATCAGCAGGTAATCCTTCTTCTTGAGGTACACAAGGCTGACCGCCTCGGTGATCTCACCCGCATCGCTGAGATTGGCGGGGATGTCCAAACGCTCCTGTTTACGGAACCTCCAGTCGAAGACAAATCGGTACGACGGCATCGCGTCTTGCCCGGCATACGGGTGGACGAAATCGAGTTGATAGAAGCCCGCCTTGGGTACTTCAAACCGATAATCAGCACGGGAATCAGCTGCCACATCGATCGGGCGGAGCCACCCCTCCGCGTCGATCTCAAGGTTGTCGAGTTCAAGGTAGTCTTCCGCCCGCACTACCAGAGTGTCGTCTCGGACCTGTGCCGGCTCAGGGTTGCGCAGGGTGACAAAACCTTCTTTCGCCGCGGGGGTGATCTCACCACGTGACGCCTTTACACGAAAAACAAACGGCCCCTCTTCGGGAAAGACATCCTTGATCAAGATTTTCAGATTAGGCGACGGGCCCTGCCAAGACTTGGGGCGGCGCTCACGGTGCGGAAGCGCTCCGTATAGGTTCAGCCCCTTCTCGGTCACGCTGAAACGGTCTGACCCTGACCCCCGCATGCCAAGCCCGATTTTGTTCTGCAAACGCTGAGCATCCTCGCTCGCCATCAGTCCACCATCGTCGTCAAGAATCTCGACGGTGATATCATCCGCCGAGACCGGCACCGACTGATAGCCGCCGAACTGCGCACCCGGCTGATCAACTCCCGATCCCTTCGCGATGTTGACCCGCCAGCGCTGAGGGATGGGGCGCTCGCCGTACACGATGGCTTTGTCCAGCGCTTCACGCGCGATCTCTTGGTAGTACTCGATGTGCAGAGGCGAAGCCTGCAGCGTCTGCGCGTTGTTGGTGAAGCCCATCTCCGACTTGGCGTCGGGCGGTAGCGTCTGACCAAAATCGATAGGCAGGCCCAGAAGCTCGTTGAGCGAGTGGGTATATTGCGCCCGAGTCAACCGGCGGAACGACGGCTTGTCTTCACTGCGCCGCGCTTTAGCGGCGATCGCTAATGACTCGGTCATCCAATCAACCATCCTCCGACGCTGTTCCTCATCGGGCTGGGCCTTGCCCTCGGGCGGCATCTCCCCGGAATTGATCATGTCCAAAACCGATCGCCAACTCTCAGCATCCGGGCCGTGGACCATGTCCCAGTCCAGCCCATCCAAACGCACATCACCCTTCTGCTTGTCCGGCCCATGGCAGCTGTAGCAGTACCTCGCCATCATGGGCTGGACGTGATCGACATACATGTGTGCGTCGATCAGCGAGTTCGATGCTGTGGCAAGCTCGACCACATCCACGTGGGAATCTGATTCGTCTTCTTCCCAAATACCAAGCGTGCGCTGCAGGGGCTCTGGCATATATGCCGTGAGATAATCCGAACCATGCGTCAACGATCCGCCGAAATGCCCGGCCAGCGATAACAAACCCACCGCCACCAAGAGTAAAGGCCGGTACAACCAAATCCATACGTGCCGGTCGGCACTAACTCGCCGCAGAAACAGCAACCACACCGCCAACACCGCCGTACCCCAGCCCAGCCATTGGTGTTGCGACAAAAGCTTTTCACTGTATCCACCGCTCGAGGCCAGCAAAAACCCCGCCAGCACCGCTGGAACCGCGCTCAGTACCGACACCCACAAAACAATCCGACAAGCGATATCGAGGTTCCATTTGGAACGGACCAGATTCAGAACCTCCAGCAATGCCAACACGAACATCGCGCCGATTGGCATATGCAAGATCAGGGGATGAAAACGGCCAAGGAAATGCACCCAATCGATCTCATGGGATTCAGACGGCCGAACAAACAGCGGTACGCACAGGGCGCACGTAAAGAAAATTGAAATGATCAGGTGGGGCTTCATAGAATCGCTTGCGAGAAGCAGGCCGAAAAACAAACTATGGAATGCCTGCAGAGTTGAGGTGGCGGCATACTGCCGTGCTCAGAATTCACAACCCACTTTAATGCAGGCCCATCTGAAGTCTATGACCATATCCGGCAAATTTATGTCTTATTCCGTGATGGGACCCAATATCAATCGTAAAACACAAGGCTGGGTTTACACGATGGCCGAGTCGATAAAGAGCTTTAAGGTAAGGCTTATGACCGGCACCAAACCGCTTCACACAAGAAAGGTAAGCCAAAATATACGGGCGCGCGAAATATATGCGTCAAAGCTGGGGGCTCGGACGTACACCTCAAATATCGGAACAATGCTTGGATCTACAAGAAACTAGTAGCGACAGCTTAGAGCTCAGGGTTCTTCGCGGTCCAGGCGGTGTCGACGGCTTTCTGGTGCGCGGGGTGGTCTAGTTCCATCACGGCTTTGAGGTCTTCGTGGTGTTGTTGGTAGAAGGAGACATAGGCCTCCTTCTCGCAACGCAGTTTGTAGAGCTCGGGCATCATCTCGTGATCTTTCTTCTTGAAGATCAGACTGAGTCGACGGGCTTCGTAAGGATCGATGCCGAGCTGTTCGAGGGCGGCCTGGCCGAGGTGCAGCGCGGTGCCGAAGGTCTCGCGGAAGACAGCGGTGGCGTCGAGGTCCATCATCTCGTACGCAGCATCGCGGTTCGTAGCGCTGGTGATCACCTTCATATCCGGGTAGTGCTTGCGGGTGGTTTCGACCAGGTTCTTGGCTCGGTCGGAATCGCCGATCGCGACGATCATGAGGTCGGCCTCGCGGGCCCCAGCGGATTCCAGCAGGTCGAGACGGTTGGCATCGCCGTAAAAAACTTCGAAGCCGTACTCGCGGAGGATGCGCACGTTGCTGACGTCGTGGTCGAGGATGACGGGCTTGACGCCAGCGGTGAGTAGGAAGCGCCCGATATCGATTCCCAGACGCCCGAAGCCCGCGAGGATGACGCGGTGGTCCTGCTGCTCGATGGTGTCGGGTTCGCTCTCATCTTCCTCCACCGCTTCGTTGCGGCTGAGCTTGTCGTGCAACAGGAACACGATCGGGGTAAGGAACATGGAGATGGCGACGGCCGAGACAAGCGGATCGATGGTGCTGGTGGGCATCACACCCTTGCTCTTGGCGATCTGGAAGAGCACGAAGGCGAACTCGCCGCCCTGCGCCAGGGCGACCGCAAAGAGCGAGCGGTCTTGTTTGCCCATCTTGTAGACGCGGGCGGTGATGGCGAGGACTATCCACTTCAGGACCATGAGGCCGGCGACGATCCCCAGGATGAGCCCGATGCTGCTGCCGATGAGGGTGAAGTTCAGGCTGGCACCGATGGTGATGAAAAACACGCCCAGGAGTAGCCCCTTGAACGGCTCGATATCGCTCTCCAGCTCGTGGCGGAACTCGCTGTCGGCCAGCATCACGCCGGCAAGGAAGGCGCCGAGCGCAGGAGACAGGCCGACGACGATCATGAGTACCGAGGTGCCGATGACCAGGGCCAAGGCCCCTGCAACGAAGACCTCACGGACGCCGGTGGAGGCGATGGCGCGGAACACCGGGCCGCAGATGAACTTGCCCGCGATGACGACGAAGGCGATGGCCCCGAGGGTGATCAAGGTGCGGGCGTAGCCGGGGAGCTCGGTGATGTCGAAGAGCGCGGCTTCGTGGTGGTGGCCGCCGTGATCGAGGGCAAGCGTCGCGAGCAAGGGGAGTCCCGCCAGCATGGGGATGACGGCGAGGTCTTGGAACAGCAGAACCGCGAAGATCGATCGCCCGGCCCCGGTGTCCATTTGCCCCTTTTCCTGCAGGGTCTGCAGCACAATGGCGGTGGACGACAGCGACAGGATCAGGCCGGCGGCGAGGGCTTGCTGCCAGGGCAGGAAAAAGAACGCCACGCCGGCGATGGCGAGGCTGGTGACGACAACCTGGGTGCCGCCGATCCCAAGGATCGGCACACGCATACGCCAAAGCAGCGAAGGCTTGAGCTCGAGCCCCACCAGGAAGAGCATCATCACCACACCAAATTCGGTGATGTGCATCACTTCTTCGATGTCGTGGATCAGCGCTAGCCCGAACGGGCCTATGGCGATACCCGCGACCAGGTAGCCCAGCACCGAGCCAAGGCCAAACTTCTTGGCGATCGGCACGGCGATGGCGGCGGCGGCGAGAAAGACGAACAGTTCCAGGAGCATGGATTCCATGGGTTACTCCCCTTTGATGGCTTGGTTGAGGTCGCTGTTGAGGAGTTCGCTGCGGAGGACATGCTCCAGGTCGAGGCGGTCGTCGCGGAGCGCCGCCACCACACGGCGATACTCATCGGCGTGGAGCTGGACCTGCTCTTTAGGCAGACCGCGGTGGACACCGGCCACCACGAAAGGCGGCAGCCAGGTCATTTTGCAGAGGTTGGCGGTGGCGCGATAGGGGGAGGTGAGCTCAGCAAAGGTGAAACCGTTGTAGCCCTCTTTGGTGTAGGTATCCGCGTCGCCGCCGGCTGAGATGGCTTGCAAAAACAGTTTTCCACTCAAGGCGTCACCGGTGGACCCGTAGGCCCAGCCGTGCTCGAGCACCAGGTCGAGCCATTCCTTCACAATCGAGGGGGTGGAGTACCAGTAGAACGGGTGCTGGAAGATGATGACGTCGTGTTCTTCGCAGAGGCGTTGCTCACGCTCGACGTCGATCATGAAGTCGGGGTAGTGGTCGTAGAGATCGTTGATGGTCACGTCGTCGAGGTCTTCAACCGCGCTGCGGAGCGCGCGGTTGATCTTCGATCGGGATTTCATCGGGTGGGCGAAGTTGATGAGGATGTTTGCCATCAGCAGGGTTCCGTGGGGGCGGCTGGCGATGGAGCCAGATCTGGGGCTTTATTTCCGTTTTCCCATGCAGTCCATTCCCGACTAGCTCGTCGGTAACGATACTCCGCGGTCAAATATACGGCAGGCGCATCGATCGCGCGGGGTACGCTACCGAACAAGACCAGAGTTTCCCCAGCACCCGCAAGACACCCGCCGTGGCTAAGAATCTCTCGCCGTGGCTTAGAGTCCTTCATCACAATGGTTCAAAAGCCAATCGCCCGACCTACCCCTTGTCCTCCGGCGGATGGATGAGGTGTTCGACGTAGCGCTTGGTCTCAACAAAACGCGGGTCGAAGATCTGTTCGTGTTGGCGGGGACGCGGGAGAGGCACATCGACCAACGCTTTGATGTGGCCGGGGTGGCTGCCGAGCACCAGGACGCGGTCAGCGAGGTACACCGCTTCGTCGAGGTCGTGGGTGATAAACAGGATCGTCACATCCACGTCCCGCCAGATCTCCAGCAGGTGGTTCTGCATCTGGGCGCGGGTGCGGGCGTCGAGGGCGCCAAACGGCTCGTCCATCATGAGGATGCGCGGCTTGGGCGCGAGGGCGCGGGCGATCGCGACGCGCTGCTTCATCCCGCCGGAGAGTTGGTGAGGGTAGTGATCCGCAAAGCCGGACAGGCCGACGGTGTCGATCCATTCCAAGGCCACCTCGTCGGATTTGGCCGCAGGGTCGTTGGCCATCTTCAGGCCGAACTTCACGTTGTCCTTCACGCTCAGCCAGGGGAAGAGCGTGTAGGACTGGAAGACCATGCCGCGGTCGGCCCCGGGGGTTTCGATGGGGTTGCCGTCGAGACGGACCTCGCCGGTGGTCGGCGTCTCAAAGCCCGCGATGATGCGGATCATCGTCGATTTGCCACAGCCCGAGGGGCCGACGACGGTGATCAGCTCGCGTTGATGGATTCGCAGATCAAAGTCACTCAGGGCTTGGATCTTCTGCCCGGTCGGGCTGATAAAGATCTTGTTGAGGCCATCCAGGTCCAGCAGCACGGGGCGCTGATTGATTTCATCGAGGCGTTGGCGGACGTCTGCAGGGAAGTCCACATCAGTCGGGTTCGCCACAGCGATTGCTTGGTTGCTCATCAGGCACCTCCCGCCGGGTTGGGGTTCGCGGGTCGGCCGGTGCGGGGGGTGGCGGTGGGTGGTGCGCCGCGGCGTGGGCCGGGTGAGCCGGTGTGGGGCGACGTGGACGGCGGGTCGGCGGGGGTGTCGTCGCCGCCGCGGTTGAACCAGCCCTTGATGCGAGCGAACAGGCTCGGGCGGTGGCGGGGGAACTCCCAGGGGAACAAGCGGTAGGCCATGGCTTGCAGGAACTGGTCGGTGACGAAGCCGATGATGCCGATGAGGATGATGACGGGGTAGACGCGGTCGAAGTTGTACTTGCCGCCCTGCATGTCGATGAAGGCGGTGAGGCCAGTCTTGGTGCCGATGAGCTCAGCGATCACCAGCCAGGTCCACGCCCAACCCAGCAGCGTCCGCAGGTCTTCATAAAGACTCGGCAAGATGCCCGGTACGACGACGTAGCGCAGCAGCTTCGTGCGGTTCGCGCCGAGGGCTTCGGCCGCCTCGATGAGTTTGGTGTCGAGCAGCCGGGCGGTGTCGGCGATCATGAGCACCATGTGCGGGAACGTGCCGATGAAGACCAGCGCGATCTTCGGCGCACCACCCACACCAAACGCCGCGACCAGCAGCAACCCGAAAGTCGGGGCGGGCATGTAGCGGAAGAAGTCGGAGAACGGCTCAAAGAGTTTCGAAAATAGGTCATAGCTGCCACACAAAATCCCCAGCGGCACGCCGATCAAGCAGGACAGCAGGAACCCACCCAGCACGACCTTGAGCGAGCTGAGCACCCGCTCATACATCCACGGCTGATCGTTGGCGGGCTTGGTCGTGAAGTCCTCGATCATCGCCTTCACACACTCGTGCGGAGCAGGCAGGAACGTGGCCGATGACGAGACGCCCTGCGGCATGAGATTGAGCAACGGCGTCTTGATCTTGTTGCCAGGGTCGTAGGGCGCGAAGGCCTGCATTAGCTCCGCATTGGCTTTAACGATCTCGAAGTTCTCGTCGGTGAGGTTGAGCGAAGCCGGGGTGAACCGCCCTTCCGCAACGCCGAGCCAAACGTCAAACAAAGCTGCGTCGAGGGCTTTGAAGTCACTCGTATCGACATCATCGATCCAGCCGTTGGCCTCGGCAAGGGGTTGGATGCGGCGGATGATCTTCTGGTTGGCGCGTGAGGAGCCCTGGATGTCGGGGTTCTCGGCACGCTTGGCGAGCACGTCGTCGTTACCCGATCGCACTTCGTCGAGGTAGGTGGCGAAGTAGTCCTTGGCCATGCGATCACCCGGCACAAGGTTGGCGACTTTGTTGCTGTGCGGCTCGGGGGTGATCGTTAGCCGGTAGTCGTTGTGGAAGAACGGCACGTACGCCAGCACACTCCACACCAACAGCGGAAACACAAACGACATCACAACCAGCCGACGCTGGCGCTTCGGCGAGAGGTCACGGCGGACCCGCATCCACGGGTCGCGACGCTTGCGTCGCACCGGCGGGGTGTGGTCGAGATGAGGTGTAGGATCGGTCATGGGGATGGACACAGAAGTGTGGGCGACGGGTATTGGGTCTCACCCATCGATGAGGCCCCGGCGTGGTTTGTGAATCAAGTGATGCCGCGGCGTTCGAGCTCGTTGATCTCGGCGAGCCAGGCTTCCCGCTGGGCTTCATCGACCTCGGGATCGGGCAGCAGCGAACGTCGGGTGCAGTTCACCAAGGCCTGCAGCGTCTGGTACCGGCGGGTCGCGGCGATGTCGGGGGTGAGCTGGTCCCGTGCGATGGCCAACACGCCTTCGGCCGTCAGCGGTTCCGCATCGGTAGCGCGGGCTTTGAGTCGAGAACGCAGCGACGCAAAGCCCGCGGCGGAACTCACGCTGATGGATTCATCGAGATGATTGAGTTCGTCTTCGGTGATGGTGCTCAGCAATTCGGGGCCGAGCATCCAGCGGACAAACGCGCGGCGGTCATCGCTGCCGGGTAGCGGGTCGAGCACCGGAATGATCAGGTCGCCCACCCGCCCGGGCCGACGGATGTCGGGCGACAGGCGGTGGATCCGTGCGGTCATAAGCAGCCAAATGACTTTCCCGCGGAGCTTGGGGTCGGACATCATCTGCTGGATCTTGCCGGTGAGTCGACGTTCGGTGTTGTGGGTCTGCGGGCCAACGCTGCCGAATTGCGTGTCGGCCTCGTCGACGAAGATGACGACCTTGCCCAGCGATTCGAGCACCCGGCGGAGCCGTTCGAAGACGACATCGGTCTGGCCGAACCATTGGCTGCGGATGTTCTTGAGTACGAGCACCGGCAGATCGAGCGAAGACGCCACCGCTTCGAAGATGAACGTCTTACCCCCGCCGATGGGGCCCGACACCGCGGCACCGGGCAGTGCGTCCGGGCCGTCGGACTTGAAGCGGGGGATCAGTTCTTCCCGGATAAAGCTGCGGAGTCGGGAAGCGCCGATGACATCATCCAGCGAGTGGGCGGGTTTCTTAAACTCGATCACGTCTTCGCCGAGTTGGCTGCTGATAAACGACTCGACCTGACCGATGACGTCGTCGGGCATGAGCACATCGCCGCGGTGCTCGGCGGCGAGCAGGAGCTGGCGCAGCGCGTGGATCGAGAGCCCCGCCGCAAACCGAGCGAGTTCCTTCGGCCCGGCCCAGAGCTTGACGATCGGTTGATCCGCGCCCTCGGGGATCGACCGCGAGCGTTTCGCGGGGCGTTCGTGACCGGCGAGGAACCGCTCGATGTAGTGCAGGCGGGTGGCTTCGTCGGGGGCATCGACATCGACCGACAACACGGGCGGCAGCTTGGCCACACGCGGGTGGATCAGCGACGCCGACTCGGCGAGCAGCACGACCGTGTCTCCGCCGTTCATGAAGCCCGGGTCGGCGAACCAGTCTTGCACGATCGCGACGCGGTGGCGGTCGGCCGGTGGCAGCGCGCCGATGTCGCCGTTGCCCGCGGGGAGCATCAGGTCGGCGCCTTCGACGAATACGAGCAGTTGGTCGTTGAGGTAGGCCGAGCCATCGGAACGACGGCTGCGGGAACAGAGGGTGAGTTGGCGGAGGAACTCGAGCGCAACGGTGGGCCTGCCGATCACGTCCTGGACATTGCGGTCGAAGTCGCTTTCGAGGCGTTCACGCTGACGGGACAGGTCTTTGTCGGTCAGCGCCCGGAGAATCAGTTGGTCGTGGTCGATCCCCGCTTTCCATGCGACCCAGGCCTGCTTGAGTTTCTGCCAGCCGCCGTCGGACGCCTCGTTGCCCGCGCTGTCCATGAGGCGGATCGGGCCGTTGAGTTCATAGACGAGCAGCAGCAAGCCGTCGATCCGGCAACGGTCGCAGAGGAAGTCGATCAGCGGCACATAAGCGCCGGGACGCGAGCCGTCCGAATCGGGGTCGGCGGTCTCGGAGTAAAACAGGTCGTGGACCTGCCCGGCAAGGATCACGCTGCGCGACTGCCCGGAGTTCACGATGGACGCAAGCTTACGGAAGAACCCCGGCAGCCCCGGCGACGCACCGCTCGAGTTGGTGGCATCTTCAGGCGGGCTCAGGTTGGGGGCGGACGCGTCCGTCAATCCGATCGACCTCGGTGAGAGAAAATCTACAGGTGCCAGTCAACCAGCCAACAACACGCTTTAGCCTTCCGGCAGCTTCGGCTCGGACACCGGGGCTTCGGGCGTCGCGGATTTGGTGTCGGTTTCGTCGGCCAGGCCGATGAGCTTATCGAACTCGTCGGTGCTGCCGCTGGTGCGGGCGTACTCGAGGAACTCGGCTTCCTGCCGCATCGTATCGGTGCCGGCCATCTCCCGGGCGATGCGGGCCTGGGCTTTTTGCTCCTGACGCAACTCGCGCATCTCGGTGAGTTCCTGGCTGGTGCGGTCCTCGCTGATGCCTGAGATCATGTCAGCGATCTCTTCCTCTTCCTTCGAGGTGATCATGTCGGCGACGGCTTCGTTGGCTTCTTCTTTGAGCTTGTCGATCTCACGCAGCAGTTGCTGCAGCTGGACCTTGTGGCCCTCGATCGTGGTGCCGAGCTCGGTGACGTCGCCTTCGAGTTCGGTGATGTGCGACGACTTTTCTTCCTCGGTCGAGGTGAAGTCGTTGAACGCGGTCATGCACTTGGTGTACTCGGGGTGCTGCTTGATCTGCTCCATCGACAGGCCCTGGCCCTGCAGATCCTTGACGAGGATGCGGGCCTTGGCGGCGGCGCCTTCCTTGAGCTGTTCGAGCTTGGTGACGTCTTCGGTCAGCTGCTTGATGCGAGCAGCCTTCTTTTCCTGCTGCGCGATCATCCGGGCGACGGCGTCTTTGTACTGCTGGATGCGGTCCTTCTTCTCGCGGACGATGCGGTCGTAGGTCGCTTGGACGACGTGCGGGTTCTTGGACAGCTCTTTGCGAGCGCGGTCGATGCGGCCCGTCACGAGGTATCCCAGGGCACGGAAGTATTTGGCAATGGCTCTAAACACGGGCGGTCTCCTGTCGTGTCGAATGCAGCGGGCTAGAACGTGAGGTTCATTCTAAGAAGTAGTGTCGTGTCTCGCGGCCCCGCAAGGGCGGGAGTCAGGGGGAGGGTTCTTCCCAAGATTGGGACGGGCTGCGGAGATTGGTCTCCAAGTCGGCCACCCGCTCTTCGACCCGGCGGGCCACGTTGAGCGACGTGTCGAGTTCTTGCCTCATCCTCGCCAATTCCTCCGCGGGGTTCTGGCGGTCCAAGCCAAGGGTGTACAGCCCGTCGAGCGTGCGGATGATCTGATCGATCGAAGCCTCGACCTCGGCCATCAATTCTTTGCGGGCTTCCTGCACCCGGTGGCGGGCCTCTTCGGTGACCACTTGTTTCTGGGTTTCGAAAAGCTCCGCGGAACGCTCCAATGATTTTACACTCGAACGAATCAGCTCACGGATGATCGAGCCGACTTCGACGGGCGGCTGCCGGTTGCGGTCTTCGTGGGTTTCGAGTTCGATCAGGCGTTTTTCGAGTTCCCGCAGGACCTCGAGGGCTTCGTTGGTGCGCTCGTCGCCGTCGGCGCGGAGGCGTTGGTCCAGGCGTTTGAAACGCAGCTCGTGTTCACGCTTCTGCTCGGCCTCGGCCTCGGCCACGGCGAGCTCGGCCAATTGGTCCGAGCGGGTGAGCCAGCGCGTCACCAGCGTCCCGGCCCCGACGGCCAATCCCGCCAAGCCCGCAAACGCCAGCCCGCCAAGGTCGCCGGTCACCGCCCAGTCGGTCATGATCGCGGTGAAACCCGCCGCCGAGGGGAACAGCACCCAAGGCGAGCCGACCAGACTCAGAAACATACGTTTGCCGTAGTTTCGTTTTTTGCTGGCCATCGCGTGGGTGTCCGGGAGATGTCGGGTCGGGGTCAGAAAGGGGTTTGGCTCAGGGTGAACGTCACGGTCTGGGCGGTGCCGCCGGTGCCGAGCTCGGCGCTGCTCTGGGCCTGGATGCGGTGGGCGGTGGCGCCTTTGGCGATCAGGTACTCCGCGGCAGCCTGGGCACGTTGCTCGGCGAGGGCGCGGTTGGCATCGGCGTCGCCGATCTGGCGGGCCTGGCCGGTCACCTTCAGATAATACTGCGGCCAAGTGTCGAGTGTCTCGATCAATCGGTCCAGGGTGAACTCGCTGCGTCGGGTCAGACGCGCGGTGCCGCGGGCAAACACAAGGTCGGCGACCTCCAGCGTGCCCACCGGGGACAAGCGGTCCCAGCCCGCATCATCGAGCGGCGGGGCCTCGGCGACCTGTCGCACCTGCTCGGCGTCCGCACCGGGCGAGGGACGGATGGCGGCCGGGTGGAAATTTTCTCGGGCCAAGTCGCTCAGGATACCGTCGTAGAAGAGTGACTCGGGTTGGCCTTCCGTGGGGTCGGCATCGATCGCGCCGGTCTGCAACAACACTTCGGTGATGTTGGAGATCATTCGGCCCAGCGGTTGGAGCTGGTCCCGGCCACCGCCCCGTCTCAGCAAACCCAGATGCGCGAAATTCTCTTGCGTGGTCTTCCACCACACGCCCTCCACCAGTCGCTCGACCTGAGCCTTCGACAACGCCTCGCCCGAACGGCGGGCGTCCTCGGCAATCAGCTTCGCCCAGCCCGCGGGCTGCACGCGTCTCCGATGCGCTTCGCGCAGGTATTCTTCGACGACCGCCCTCACCACATCTTCGTGGTCGAGCAGGAAACGACGCTGCACAACCAGCACATCCACGATGTAGCCGCGGAAGCGGGAGCTATCCAGCAACACGTGCGTGCCGGGCAGGTCCAGCGCACGGCTCGTGAAGGGCTCCCAGAGGATGTACGCCGTGGGCTTGGATTTGTCGGCCCCCTTCATCTGTTGGTACACGTCCCCGGCCCCGTCGGCGGCGGTCCAGGGTTCGTCCGGCAGCTCGGGCAGGGCGAAGTTGGCCATGACCACACGACCAAGCGTCTCACTGGGCGAACTCGGGGTGGCCACCAGGCGGGCGTCCGCGCGGTTCAGCGCATCGATATTCGGCACCGCTTCTTCGTAGGCCACGATCGCGTCGGCCCCGGTGGTCTCGTCGATCAGCATGACGATGGTGGCGGGGGTTTCGCCGAGCTGGGCGCTAGCGGTGAGTAGCGCATCGATGGTGAACACGGCCATGGGCGTTTCGCCGGAGCGCACTGCCTGCAGCCGACCGATGTAGTCGGCCCCGTCGTCGACGGTCTTGAGGTCGATGCCCCGACCGGCCAACGCATCGAGCATCTTCGGGCTGCGCAGCACGGCATATCCGGAGAAGGAATCCAGCGAGAGCTTCACCCGGTGTTCGATCGGCACACCCACACCCCGGCTGCCCGTCAATCGCTCTTCGAGGTCGGCGGTCCATTGCTGGATCATTTCAACCGAAGCGTCCTCGGGCAGCGCATCGGGGGTCAGCCCTTTTTCCACCGCACGGGCGGCCATGGCTTCGTACTGCTCAACCGCCTGCTCCATCGCGGAACTGCGTTGGAACTGCGGCATCACCACATAGCGATACGCCAACGCCAACACGAGGACGATCAGGACCCAGACCACAAAGACCGCGAGCACGTTTTTCGATCGTCGACTACCCACGGCTGCTCCGTTTCGCCGCCGACTTCACAATCTGCAGAAACACCATGATGATCACCACAATGAAGACGATGGTGCCCATCGATAAGCCGCCGCCATTACCGACCGGCGCGGGAACGGAATGCGTAGGCCCCGACGATTGAGCTTGCGCGGAATTGTTGTGCACCACAGCAACTCGCGTTTCGCCGATCGGCTCGTTGCCGGATTCGCGTAAAGCACTGAGAGCGGCCGAGGCGAGATCATTAGGCAAACCCGCGATCATCTCGAAGCCCTCTTCGATCGACGTACCATCATCCGACACCCCCACCTCGGCGATCGAAGAGACGAGCGCTTGAGTGAGCGACTGCGTATCGTCCGCACGGCGGTAGGCGTGAACGCGTTGGGCCAACGTGTGGTCCGCCATCATCGCAACCCCGATCACCTCGACGGTGATGCCGCGGGCGAGCACCTGCGGGGTGTACCGGTCGACCAGTTCGGTGTCGCTGGCTTCGCCGTCGGTGACGATGATCAGGCGGTACGTGCCGTAGCCGCGCTGCGCTTCGCGTTGCTCGAGCAGGCGGTCGGCTCCGCGCTTGATCGATGCGCCCAGCGGCGTGCCGCCCTTGGGTTTGATTGGCTGGAGGCTGCCCTGCAAAGCCGCGGGATTCACCGGGCCTAGCGGGAAAATCCAGTCCTGTGATTTGTTCTTGCCGCTGAACACCAGGAGCCCTAGGTTGGTCTCGGGCGGGAGCTGCGTGACCACCTTGTACAACGCCGACTTGGCGACCTGCATCTTCGAGTCACGGCTGCCGGGCATCTCCGCCTGCATCGAGCCGGACGCGTCGAGCACCACGACGATGTTGTCGGCATCCACCACCGCTGTCTCCGCGGAGGTTTGGGCACACCACCCCAGCAGCACGACCGACAGCAAGACCCCCAGCAGGGTTCGAGACGAGTTGGCCGATTCATGGGCCGCACCTTGGGCGCATTGGTTTGTGTTCATCGAAAAGCCCCTGTTCAAATTAGAAGTCGAAGTCCGACGGGCTGACCACCTCGGCGGGCACCTTCACCAGCCGGAACTCGACCCGCATGTTTTCACGCGCCTCGTTCATGTTCGTCGGCTTGGCGATCAACGGCTCACCCACACCCACGCCGAGCGGCTGGATCTGGCTGGCGTCTAGCTTGTAGCCTTGGTCCTGGGCGTATTGAATCACCGCGTCGCGGACCGCGACCGCCCGTGAGCGGGAAAGGTTGAGCGCCGCTTGCATGGTTTCACGCGGGTTGGCGTTGGCATCGCCGTCGAAGGCGCCGGATTGGACGAGCTTCACCAGCTCGCCGGTGTCGGTGAGGTCGAGCGACTTCCCGTTGAAGTAATAGCGGTAGTTCCCCGGCTGGCCCGCGCGGGTGAGGATGCCCTTGTTCAAACCGGACTTCACGAGGTCGACCAACGTTTTGGTCGGATCGGAGTGGCCGCGGATCGCCACGACGGCGTTGCCGAAGGTCGAAGCGTTTTCGACGGCGCGGAGAAATTCGGGTCCGTACACCTCGGCGGAGAATTCGTTCTGGTTCGGCTCGAAGTTGATGGTGAACGCGAGAATAGTATTCTCATCGAGCGCCTCTTCGCCGGGGAAGACATCGATCGCCTCAGCCGCGATACGGCCCTGCCCCGACGCGGTGGTCTTGGTGAGTTTACCGAGCGTCGCGATGCGGTCGTAGTTCAGGTTCGGTGCGAAGAAGCCGGCACGGACCTTGGCGTAGCCCCGCGAGGTCGCGAGGTCCAGGGCTTGCCGCTGCTTGGCTTCAAAGCCCGAGAGGTTGCTCTTGTCTTCGAAGAATGCGCGGTTGCCCGGCAGGCCGACGAACGTGCAGTCGAGCAGCAGGCCGTGGGCGTCGATCTCGAGCGTAGGCAGCACGTCTTCGCCGAGGATGTCCTGAGCCCTCTTCAGGGTTTGCAGGTACTCCTTGCCTTTGCCAGTCTCTTCGAAGCTGTTACGCATGGCCGCGACGTCTTCGCTGGCTTTGAAATAGCCCGCGACAAACTTGTCGACCCATTCGCGGTTGGCGTCGTACCAGTCCTTCCGACACACGTAGACGTCAGCAATGGATCGCGACATCTGAGCGGTCGACACCAGCACTCGCGCGTCTTTCACGGTGCCCTCTGCCCCGCTGCCGACCGCGTCGAGCCCGCCGGTCAATCCGATCATGTCGGGCGAGATCACCGCACAAGCGTCGATCGACTTGTCCTTGGCAAACACCTCGGCCGGGCCACCGGGACCCGTGAGCTGATCGACCCAGACCACTTCGATGTCGTCCCAGCTCAGTTGTGCAGCACGCAGCGCATCGTCGAGCATGCCCACGTGCGGCCCGCCCTGTTGCAGGACAACTTTCTTACCCTTGAGGTCATTAAGCGTCTTCACGTGCCCCCGGCTAACGATGTGGTCGCCCGCGGACCAGGTGAGCTGCATGAACACCACCGGCTTGGTCTTGGGGTTACTTCCGATGACGCCCGAGGCTTGGCCGATCATGCGCAGCGTGCCGCGGAGGAGCGGCGTGTCGCCCGACATGTAGTTGCGGACCTGCTGCACAAAGTCATCGCCGGGGGTGAGCTTGATATCCAAGCCCAGATCGCTGTAGAGCGATCCTTTTTTTGTTTGAAGCCCACCGTTGGCTTGGAAGGTCGCGACGTCGCCGCCCCAGGTGATGAAAGGCACCTGAACCTGCGAGGCCTTCTTCACCTCGCCCACCTTCACCGGCCCCACGAGTTCTTCGAAGGACTGGGCTTGCGCGGTAGATGTGGCGAGCAAGCTCGCCGCGACGACCAGCAGCACAACATGCCGTAGAAGCGTTTCCGACCGAATATCACCAAACATTTTCATCGCATATGCCTCAAACTTGCGGTGGAAGACTCTGAAAGAACCGCGTTGCAACATGAGCATGGCGCCCCATGACCCGCCGTCTCAATGTTCGGCTTATCGCGCCGAAACATGAATCGCCGGAGGAAAACTTCACCGGATGATCATAACCCAATCCCCAAGCACTCAATTGCGGCAGTTTATCCCATTTGTCTCAGAATTGAGAAATCAATTCGCGGCAGAAATACAGCGCGGCGTGGCCTTTTAGACGGACAATTTGTCGCTTAAATCGAGAATTACCTTCATCCAAACGGCGCTTTCATCCCTCCATGCTCCAGCCGTCGCGGTAAGGCTTCGTCAAGAAGTCATTGGCTGCAGACACGTTCGTCACGACACCATTCTTACCGTCGTACTCCAGTTCTTCACCCGCCCGGAAGGCGGCGAGGCCCAGGCACATGCTCTCGATCATGTTGGCGCTGTACTCGAAGTTGCAGGCCGTGTTTTTGGGATCGCCTTCTTTGCACGCGCAGGTCCACTGCTTCTGGAAGTTACCCAAAGGCTCGATCAATTCTCCTTCGGGACGCGGAGCGAAGTGGGTCATGTCGGTCACCTTGCCATCGGGGATCAGCAACCGCCGGGAGAAGTCGGTGACCACAAAACCCTTGTCGCCTTTGAACATGGCGCCGTGGTCGATCTTGTTCAGATCGATCCACGGCGAGGGCGAGCTGGGCATTGCACCGCCCTGAAACCACGTGCAGCGGATCGGGCCGCGCCAATCGTTGGCGGGGAAATTCATCGAGGTCCGTAGGTGGACCGGCGTGACTTCAGGATTGAACGCCTCGTCGGAGCTGGACTTGATACGGGTGGGCAACTCCGCATCGATGACATTCCAGACCAGATCCATGGTGTGGCTGCCCATGTCGCCCATCTGCCCGATGCCGAAGTCCCAATACATGTTCCAGTTGAGGCAGTTCGCACCGGGTCGGCCGGAGAAATACTCGGGATGGTAGGGGTGCTCGGGCGACGGGCCGAGCCAGAGGTTCCAATCGATGTGGCTGGGGATGTCATGGCCCGCGGGGTGGTAGCCGGGCTTGGGCAGCTTGCGGTTGCCCCAGGCGTAGACCTCTTTGAGTTCGCCGATGCCGCCATCATGGATGAGCTCGCGGAGGCGGTTGAAGTTGGGCATGGCGTGCCGCTGCATGCCGACCTGGGTGGCGAGCTTGTCTTGTTTGGTGCGATAGGTTTCGCGGACGATGCGAGCTTCCTGGGCGGTGATCGCCAGGGGCTTTTCCATATAGACGTGCAGGTCGCGGTTCAACGCCCAGTTGGCGATGAAAGCGTGGGTGTGGTCGGTGGTACAGCAGAGCACCGCGTCAAGGCCGGGATGATCCAGAGCCTCTCGCCAATCCTTGTAGACCTTGGCGTTGGGGAATTGCTCCAGCGCCAAGGCGATGGCCTTGTCGTTGATGTCGCAGACCGCGACGACGTTCTCATCTTGGAGCGTAGCGTAGTGCGCCCCGGCCCGACCGTGGGCTCCGAGGAGCGCAACATTGAGGCGATTGTTGGCCCCAACCGCCCCGTGTGCCGAGCGACCGGAACCAAGCGTAGGCATCACCGCAAGCCCGGCACCCGCGGCCAGGCCCGCACGAAGTAAATCACGACGACCGATGGCATGGGACTGCGAAGTATTCATGGATAAGCTCTTCTTAGAAACAAAGAAAAAATACGAGAGGAAGATGTATTCATACCGACGCGACGTCGGTACGGCAGACCGACTCAACTCAGAAACGAATCGCATTGGCGGTAGGCGTTGATCACCTTGAGCTCGCCTTCTTTGCCGTCTTGGCTGTTGCCGTGCTCCATTCCCACAACGCCTTTAAAACCACGGCGGTGCAGATCCGCAAAAACGTTGAGATAATTGATCTCACCCGTGCCTGGCTCTTTTCTTCCAGGATTATCAGCCACCTGGAAGTACGCGATGTGCTTCCAGGCTTTTTCGATATTGGGAATCAGGTTCCCTTCGGTGATCTGCTGGTGATAAAGGTCATTCAAGATCTTACAGCTCGGCGAATTCACCGCTTCACAGATCGCATACGCTTGCGGGATCTTCGTCAGAAACAGACCCGGGTGATTCGTCCAAGGGTTAAGCGGCTCAAGCACCATCACCAATCCCTCGGGCTCGCAGACCTCAGCCATCGCGCGGAGACAATCGATCACGTTGGCGGTTTGGTAGTCCCACTCCAGGTGGTTCACAAACTTGCCGGGCACAATCGTGCACCACTTGGCATTGACCCGTTTGGCGACCTCGACCGCTTCGCGCATTTGCTGCTGCAAGAACGCCCGGGCTTCGCTGCCCCCCTCGGCATACAGCCCATCTTTGAAACCGGCGTGGGCCACGAACACGCCCATGGTCATACCCAGGTCATCCATCGTGGCCGCGATCTTCTCCTGGGTCGCCACGTCACGTTTCATCATGCCGTTGTCTTCCCAAGCGCGGAACCCGATGCTGTGGGCGAACTTAAGCTGATCAATCAGGTTGTCGCCGGCGTGATGCTTAAATATACCGAAGTGCGGCGCGTAAAGAAGATTGAACGGGTCTATGGAAATAGGCATCTTGTCCTCCTGCGATTCACCACTCGCCGTCAACGCCAACCCGGTCGTCGAAGCAAGGCTAGCGGCCAAAAAACTTCTTCGATCAATCATGCTTTGCGGCTCCGGGTTAAAGATAGGTATTGAAGAGAGGAAGAAAAAATCGTCAGTAATCGTTTACACCAGCACTAATCGAGACGTTGAATCTGCTGTCGAGCCCACTCCACCCAGACCTCGCGCTTGTCGTTGTCCGCAATCTGCCAGAGTTGCTGGCGGAGGCGAGCATCGTCGTCGCCCCGCTTGATACGGGCCCGCACCAGGTTGGTCAGATAATCGGGGTCGTCGGGATCAAGCGTGATGGCGGCTTCGTATTGCTTGATCGCGTCGTCCAGACGCAGCCCGATCTCCAGCACCAGCCCGAGGTTGTTCGCGGGCTCGGGGCGGAAGGGCATGAACTCGATCGCGCTCTGAAACGACACCGCCGCGTCTTGCAGACGGTCTTGCTGGAAATAGATCTTGCCGAGGTTGTTGTGGGCCGGGCCGTGGGTTGGGTCCGCCTCGATCGCTTGGAGAAAGAGCTTTTCGGCTTGGTCCAATTCCTGCAAATGCACCGCCTGCACCCCACGCTCGAACATCAGCTGCGCGGTCTGCGGGTCCCCCGAAAGTTCGACCACGACCTGACGCGACGATTCGTTCTGCGGGGCGCTACACCCCACCAAGCCGAGCTTCACCGTCATCGGCAGCAAAAGCAGACTCGAACGGACCACGGTGTGAAAAAGCAAGTGTTTCAAGGCTGGTTTCCTGATGCATCAAGGACCTCGGCTTCGACGCGCCACGACTCAACGCCGGGCGCACCGGGGACGGGCGAATCGCTGGCCCGCAGCACAAGCGTGGTGACTCGGTTGGCCTGCCCCGAACTCTGGGACAACGTATGCAACGCTTCGGCAGCAGGCCGCAAGGCGACGGGACTCAAGACCATACGGTACGAGACCGCCCCCGAGCGGTCGAGCCGAGGCGTGACCGACCGCAAAGAAGACAAGGGCAATTCGCTTTGGTCAAGCGCCGCTTCGATGCGCGGGATGAAGCCGGTCTGGGCCAACCGGTCTACCGCTCCGCCGGACTCGATACCCGTGCGCACCAGACGCAATTGTTCAACAAGTTGCATCCCTTCATCCAAGTCACGCGTCGCTCGGTCGGCTTGATCACGTGCGTTCTGATGGAACCCATACGCCACGACCAACACCACCGCCCCAAGCAGGGCAAGCGCCAGCGAAATGAACGGTTTAAATCGGCTCATCGCGTCCCTCCCGCGTTGGCGTTTCGGGATTGGGTATTGACCTGAATTTCAAAGCGGGTTTGTCCGGACGGCATCACCTGTGTGGTTGGCGGAAGCACCCCGCCCGCCGCCACCACCGCCGGGTGATCCGCCAAGCTTTGGGCGATCGTGTCGATCATGCCGAACGACTTGGTTTCACCCACCAGACGAATCGAACTGACATCCGCCGAGACTTCGTCGAGTTCGTAACCCCCTTCATCAGGCAACCGCTGCACCAGGCCCAGCACGTCTTCCAACGCATCGCGGCCGCCTTCCGTGCCGTCGGATGTGGCGAGCGCCGACGCCTCGCTGCGCAATCGCAGGATCGGCGCTGCCGGGACGCGCTGATCGGGGAAAAGCTCTTGGAATTCGTTACGCAACTGGCTATCGGCCTGGCTGGTGGATTGCTGTTGTTGCAACCCGATGAAGAAGAATAAACCCGCCAAGCCCCAAGCCACCAAGCCCGCCGCCGCGATCGCGGGTGTCCAGGCACGCAGCGCCCGGGACTCGTCCGCCGCACTCGGCAAAAGGTTCAGCGGCAAGGTTGCGCCGTGCTCCAAAAATTCGGCTGCGTGACGCATCGCCGCGTGATACCCCGCGTCGGGTGATGTCGCTTCAGAGCCTTTCGCCAACTGCGAGCCCGCTGGCATCAACGCATCTTCTACGCCAAACGCCTCGCCCGCCGAACCTTCGACCTGGTCCAACACGCTTGCGACATCTTCCGCTTCCCCCGGGACAAATCGCCAATGCTCAAGCAGCCCCTCGGCATCAAACGCCAGGTGATCCACACCTGCCGGGTGGTTCTGCACCACCACGCCCCTGCTTTGCTCGGATCGAGACGCCGCGGTTAGCAACGCCGTCGGTACTATGCCCTTCAGTTCAAACCCCAAAGCCTCAAGCATTTCTGCCAACGGTTCCCACGCATCGTCACGCGTCGCAACCGCCAAAGCCTTCGGACGATGCGTTCCTACAAACGCTACGCTCAGCGTTTCCAAGTCGTCCGGGATTTTGCCTTCCAGCCGGTAACGCAGCGCTTCATCACGACGCCATCGCGGAAGGTCTTCCGTAGGCAACTCCGCGGCATAACACAGCGTGCTACCCAGACCCAATACAATGGATGACGGCGTGTAGCCGTTGTCATTCAACCAGGATTCCACTGCAGCGCGATCCGGCCGCTCATCCGCCCACGGCAAACGCTCGAGACGTGTCATGCCTTCCAGCTGCAAGCCGAAGATGAGCTCTTGGTCTTCGACAAACACCGCGATGATCTGCTCGGCGTTGCTCATCACCGCCCCCCCGACTGCGCTTCGATACGCTTGCGCTCGGTCTGGAGCTGGATCGAACGGCCGTTCACCGAAAGCCGGGCCTCGCCGTCAACCACCGATTCCACCCGCGCGCCACCAGGTAACGCTTCGCCCGGCTTGGCCACGACCAACCGGTCCCGACCATCAATGAACAAACCCTCCGGTTCTCCTTGCGACGGGATCAACGTGCCCAACAACTTGATCGAGCGCACTTCAATCGGTGGCAGCGAAACGGGCCCCGTCGGCGGAGGAGGTGCCTCCCCGCCCTGTAGGCGCAGCGTGTCCAAACGCTCGAGTTGATCCGCCGATAACGCGGTGACGGTTGGTGTCAAGACAACCTGCGTTGCGTTCGTGCCCGACGATGACTCGGCTCCCACCGCACCGCTCTGTGCCCCATGCCACACCTTCCAGGCGGCAAAGCCCCCCGCGATGACAATCACCAGCGCCAGGCCGCGGGCGAGAAGTTGTTGCTGGGCTGGGGTCATGAATCAATAGTTCCGTGGTTACCAAACCTATCGGCCGGGCGGGCCGAAAACACTTACCAACGCAGTTCGTAGTCGCCGCCCCGCCGATTCCCCTGAGGATTCTGCACACGCAGCACCACATCCGTCCGTCGACCGTCGTCGATCACGATGCGCAGGCTAGTGGTCTGCGTGCTACTCGTGAGGTACGTTTCGAGGCCTTCGATCATCTGTGGATTGTCCCAGCCTTCGAGCAACTCAGCCAGCGCCTCTTGCAACGACTCACGGCTCGACACCGCCTGACCCGACAACACCCGGGCGACCTCGTCCGCCTCGCGTGGCGGCAGGTGCGCCCGGAACGCCAAACCCAACGCCAACGGGTCAGCATGACGCGGGTTGATCTTGCCCGAACCCCACAACGTCAGCCAATCAAACGCCCCGAGCGTCGGCGGGTTCTCGCGCATCTCACGTTGCACCTCATCTCGCTCGGACAACTGATCAAACGACGCAAACGCCGGCCACTGAGCCTTGGCTCCCGAAGCCGTCAGCCCGAAGTCCGCATACGCCCCATCGGCATCAAGACTCAATGATTCGGCACCGCCCGCCTCGGCAAAGCGGTCCAACTCGCGGGCAAAAACTTCCGCGCTCAATACCTGCTGCAAGCGGTTGAGGTTCGCTTTGGCGTTTTCGTTGGCCCATCGCAGCTGCACCAATTGATCGCCGAGCAGCGCCTGTCCCGCCACGACACCCGCGGGCCCCGACGCTAAGCGATCGGCCTGGGCGCTAACCGCCTCATCCGCGCTGCGCACCGCCAGATCGCGCTGCAGACGATGCAACTCCAACACCGCGGCCTGCTGCTGCGTGTGCACCCGTAGCGCCAGGCTCGCCAACGCCGTGCCCAACACCGCCAACGCGGCGAGGACCAACAACAACACAAAGCCTTGGTTCCGCGCTTGTTTCATGAGCCCGCCCCCCCGCGTTGACGGTCGGCCAAATTGAATCGCAGCGGCAGCACCCCGGGATCCGCAAACCGCAGCACCACCCAACCGCGGCGATCCATCTCGAAATCCGCCACGCCCGCCACCACAAGCTCGCGCTGCGTCGGCGCAAGTTCGACCTGTCCGAGGCGCTGCTGCTCGCGGTAGAGCAGCTGTGTATCACCATCGACGCGATACGCCACCCGTACCGCACCGTGATCCGTCGTGCCGAGCTCGACATCCCGCCCGCACCAGCCCTCGATGCTCAGCTCCTGATCGTCGTAAACCGCCCAGAGCGCTTGGTCGAGGTCCGCCTTGATCTGCAGCTCCACGATGTCACGCCACGGCGTCGCTTCTTCGATAGGCGCATCGCCCGCCAAACGCCGCTCACTGCGCACCACTCCGCCGAGCGCCTGGAACAACGCCGCCAACAACATGCCTGCCAACGCCAGCACGGCGAGCATCTCGATCAACGTTAATCCATGTGCGCGCTGACTCACCGCCGCCCCCCTTCCAACGCCAACGGCGTCGGCCGAACCGCAAAACGCTCGACGTACGCCAACGCCGGGGCCTGCTGATCCGCTGAGGGGAACACACTGACGCGTCGCACCATCAGGCCCAGCGCGTCCAGCGAGGCGGGCTCGCGGTCCTGCACCACGACAAAGAAATCGCCGGAGTAAAACGAACCCGGACTTAGCACTTGTTCCGCCTCGTCGTCGCTCAACACCTCGAGTAACGCCACCGCTTCCTGCCGGAGCTCAGCACGCTGGGCCTGCTCGACCAATCGCGACCGCGCCACCAGCGCCGCGGTCAGTACGCCCGCCATCAACGCCAGCGCCGCCACCACTTCGATCAGTGTCAGTCCTCGTCGGCGGGATCGCTCAACCATCGCTCGCTACCCTCAGCGCATCAAGTATCGCTTCGCCGCGTCGGCCGTCGGCATCCAACAGCGTCCACTGCCCGCTAACCCCCGCGATCAGCCATCGCTCCTCATCACCCGCTGCGGAAAGCTCCAACGCATACGTCGGCATCACCGCCTCGCCCGAGCAACGCCACGTCACCTCGCCCCGCTGTACCCATCCCGTCGACGGCGTCCACACCGCCACCACACGCGCGTGTTGCTCGCTCGTGGACCAGCGCAGCGGGCTCGTTTCTGCTTCGCCCTCCGCTTGCTCGCGCAAGTTGGCTTCGTCCAAGTCGAGCGTAACTTCGCGGACGTCGCCGCCGAGCTGTGCGCGTTGGCGTACACGCTGATCGAAATCCACGAGTTGCTGTTTGAGTAGCGCATTATCAAACACGGTCTTGGTGCCGCGTAGCGACGCCGCCGCGAGCGCCGAGGTTAGTCCAAGCAGCAGCAACACCACGACCAGCTCGATCATGCTGAACCCACGGGACCGAGCCTGCGCTGCGCGTTGGACCGGGCTTGGTTTCACTGGCCGACCTCGGCATCGTTGTCATCACTGCTGAGGTCCGCATCCGCGTTCTCCCCGCCCTGCATGCCGTCCGCGCCGAGGCTGATCACTTCGTACGGGCTGTTGGCTCCGGGTTGGTTGTAGAGGTACTCACGATTCCACGCATCGAGCAGATCACCGTTGGCGATGATGGGCTCGGGCAGCTTGTCCGTCGCGCGGAACAGGATCTCCAGCCCTTCCTGATTCGTGGGGTATCGGCCGTAGACGGTGTAGAAGTCCGTCAACGCGTCTTCCAAGGTCTTGATCTCAACCTGGGTCGCGGTGACTTTGGCGCGCACAAGGTGGCCGCGAACGTTCAGCCCGACCAAGCCCGCCAGAAGGCCGATGATGACCAGCACGACCATGATCTCGATGAGCGAAAACGCCCGCGCCCGGCCAAGAGGTTTTATCCGATCAAATCCCATTGCCGATCTCCAAAATGGGCAGCAGCGTCGCAAACGCGATCAGGCCCACCAACAACGCCAACAACACAATCAGCACCGGCTCGACCAACGCGGTCAGCCGGGTGGTCAACGACACCACCTGGCGGTCGTAGCTCTCCGCCAAGCGTTCGAGCAGTTCCGCCAAACGCCCGCTTTCCTGGCCCAATCCAAACACCTTCACCATGGCTGGGGGAAAGGCCCGCGTCTGCTCCAGCGCCGGGCCCAAGTCTCGGCCTTCGTGGACCGCTTCTTCGCAGCGCTCCAGCGCATCGCCGAGCTCCCGGTTGCGCACCGCCCGCCGCGCGATGCCCAAGCCGCGCTCGAAGCTCACCCCGCTCCGCAGCAGCGTCGACAACACAAACGCCAAGCGCACCACCGACTGCTTCCGCTCGATCTCCCCGAGGATCGGGAGCGCCAGCAACGTGCGATCAAACCACCGCCGACCTTTGGGCTGACGCAGCACCGCGGCCGCGATGACCACAACCAACAGCGCCACCAAACCGATCCACAAGCCGTGGTTGATCAGCGCATCACTAAAACCCTTCACGACCCGCGTCGGCGTGGGCAGCGGTCGGCCGGTGTCGGAGAGCGCCTCCAAGATGTCCGGCACGACATACGTCATCAAGAACAAGCACACGCCCAACCCGAACACCCCCACCACCACGGGGTAGGTCAGCGCGCCCAGCAATCGATTCTTCATGGTCGATCGGCGTTCCTGATAGTCCGCGACGCGTTCGAGCACGACGTTGAGCCGCCCGGTCTCTTGGCCGACGCGGACCATCGCGACGGTGGCGTCGTCGAACACCTTCCCGCCAGTCGACAGGCGGGCCGACTCCATCGCGTCCGCCAACGAGCCACCCGATGCGACGCGGTCGCGCACGCCTTGCAACACGGCCTTGAACCGCGACGCCCGTGCGGGCTGCTGCTGGATCAGGACGTCCAGCGCCTCCAAAACCGACACGCCAACCTCGATCAGCGTTGCCAATTCTTGTAGGAACCCCGCGATGTCCGGTTTACCCAGCGTGGGCAAGCTCAGCGAGGAAAACCGCGAAGCGGTTGCTTTAGCGTTATCCCGCTGCTTCTTCTGATACGCCTCGAGCGATCGCAAATCCAGCCCGCGATCGCGCAGCTGATCCCGCGCGTCCCGTGCGGTGTCCGCCACGAGTGTGCCCGTCTCCCGCGCCCTGCCTTTGAACGCGATGTAGGAATACACCGGCATGTCAGAACCCTTCCGCTTCGAGCGGCGGCAGCTCGTCCGCGTCGCCTGGGCCGGATTCGCCCGACATCGACGAGCGCCGCGTGACGCGCAGCACTTCCTCTGCCGTGGTCAGCCCGCGGGCGATCTTCTCGGCCCCGTCTTCGCGCAGCGTGGTCATGCCCGCCGCGATCGCGTGGCGTTTCAATTCGCTGGCCGGCCGTCGGTCGCCGATCAACTCGGAAAACTCAGGGGTCACGGTGAGCAGTTCGAACAAACCCAGCCGACCGCGGTAGCCCGTGCCTCGGCATTTCTCGCAGCCCTTGCCGTGACGTGGCTGAATCGGGGTGACCCAAGGCGTCTCGCCGACCCGGCCAAGCTCTTGCGCGATCTGGGCTTCGCTGAGCAGTTCGCCACAGTGATCACATACCCGGCGAACCAAACGCTGCGCCATCACACCTAGCAACGAACTCGCCACGAGGTACGGCTCAACACCCAGGTCGATCAAGCGTGTTACCGCGCTGGCCGCGTCGTTGGTATGCAGCGTCGAGAACACCAGGTGGCCGGTGAGCGCCGCCTGGATCGCAAGCTCGGCGGTCTCGCGGTCGCGGATCTCGCCGACCATGATGATGTCGGGGTCTTGACGCAAGACGCTGCGCAGCCCCTTGGCGAAGGTCATCCCGCGCTGCGAGGCGACCTGCATCTGGCTGATGTTTTCCAACTGATACTCGATCGGGTCTTCGAGCGTAAGCACGTTGAGTTGGGTCGCATCGACTTGGCGGAGCACGCCGTAAAGCGTCGTGGATTTACCGCTGCCCGTCGGGCCGGTCACAAGGACCAGGCCGTGCTCGGCTTCGATGAGCGGCATGAATTGCTCGCGGATGCGTGTGGGCATACCCAACTCGTCGAGGCTGAATCGGCGGGTGCTCTGGTCGAGCAGACGAAGCACCACCCGCTCGCCGTGCTGCGTCGGCACGCTGGACAAACGTAGGTCGACCTCGCGGTCGCCCAATCGCACACTCGCCCGGCCGTCCTGCGGCAAGCGTTTCTCGGCGATGTCCATGCCGCCCATGATCTTGACCCGGCTGACCAGCTCTTCATGCACCGCGGCGGGGAACTCGAACGCGTCGTAGAGCAAGCCGTCGCTGCGCAGACGAACCAACGTCTTGCCGTTACGCGGCTGCACGTGGACATCCGACGCCTCGGCGACGACCGCTTCGTAGATAAGCGCGTTGACCAGCTTCACTACCGGGGCTCGGCCCTCGTCATCCAGCAAATCGGCCACGCGCTGCGGCGCATCGGCGCCCTCGGATTGCGTCGCGGCTTTCACGTCGATGTCGGCGATCGCGCTCTGCGTGTCGATGCCCGACTCGGCGTAGGCCGACTCGATCGCAGAAGCCAACCGGCCGCTCTCCCATCGCGCCAACCTCGCGGGGTAGACGCGGCGGCGCAGCGCATCGATGACATCGGGGTCCGTGTCATCGGTCGAAAGAAACAGCGGTTTGCCCTCGGCGTCGGCCACGCCCAACACCCCGTGACGACGGGCGAAGCCGATCGGTACCCGCGCGACGAAGTCCGGCCACGGACGCGGCGCGTCTGCGGTTTCGGCGTTCGGATTAGCAGGCTGAGGTTTCATGGCGGATGTCGGTGGGGACAGACACGGCAAGCCGATTTCGGGGGTTAAAGAACCAAGCGGGATTCAACGACGACTCACCAGACCCAGCGTGGCTCGCTAACCGGGTGGCCGTTGGCGTCCAGCGGCTCGTCCAACGCCAGCCCCGCGAGCTCGCGGCTTTCGCGTGAGTAAAAACGCAGGTCGGAGAAGTCGTCCTGCCGGAGGATCACCGGACGCATGAACACGAACAACGTGTTCTGCGATTCCATGATCGTTCGGCTGCTGAAGAGGTATTCGAGCACCGGGATCTCGCCGAGCAACGGCACACGCTGAATGGTTTCGGAGTAGCTGTCGAAGTTGATACCGCCGACTACAATGGTCGCGCCGTCGGGAAGCGTCACGTGGCTCTCAACGGTGTTGCTCTGGCGCGGCGGGGGCAGGTTGCTGGAGGCGGCGTCGCCGGAGAAGCTTTCGAGCGCGACCATAAACTCCAGACGGAGGTGATCGCCCTCAGCAATGTGTGGCGTCATCTCGATACTGGTGCCCGCTTCGACGAAGCCTTCAAACGTCACGGTGTCGGAGTTCTGGCCCTGGTTGATGCTGGCGACAGGTTGGCCGAGTACGCTGGCGATGGAGCCGGTCTCGTTGTCGTTGACCAGGATGCGTGGGGCCGAGGCGACGCGGGTATTGCCGTCTGACTTGAGGGCTTGCACGATGACGTCGGCGATGTCAGCCGAGAGTACCACGCCGTTGAAACCCAGCGCCGGAGCCAGATCGAGTCGGCCGTCTGCGCCGATTTCGTTGAGTCCGAAGCGGTTAAAAACAAACGATTGATTTTCGCCGTTCTGGTCCCCCGCCAGGATGTCGACACCCAGCGAGAAGTTGTCGGTGGTGTCGAGCGTGACCATCGTGACCTCGATCATCACCTGGGCACGGCGGCGGTCGAGCTCTTCGATCAGCTTGGCGTAGATCGCCTGGGTCGCGGGCGCGGCGACGACGATGATGCTGTTGGTATTCTCGTCGGCGGTCAGCGTAGCGTTGGGCGTGCGCACGGCTTTGGGACGCCGATCGCCCTCGGCGTCACCGCCTTCGCCGCGTGGGCTGTAGACGTCGCGATTGAGCTCTGCGTTACGCGGCAGATCAGCCGGAGCTTCTCGACCCAAGGGCAGGATCGCGCCGACGGCGGCGCCCTCCGCCCCTTCGATCAACAGACGGTCGGCCGCGGAGCCATCATCTTCCAGACCACGAATGGTCTCGAGGATGTCGGCCGCGTTGGCGTTCTTCACTTTGTAAAAACGGACCGGGCTGGCCTGGTCGTCGCTGGCCACGTCGAGTTGTTCTTGCAATGATTCGACGCGTCGGTGAACGGATTCGGGGGCGGTGAGAATCATCACGCCGGATGCGGGATCGACACTGGATTCAAAACTCGGACTCGACACCGACGCTTCGAGCATCCGCGTCATCTGCGTCTCGAAGCGGTCGGGTGAGGTGTGACGGAAGCGGTAGACCCGGGGCATCAAACCCGAATCCACATCGATGCTTTCGGCCAACGCCAGTGCAGCACGCACCTGCGTCTCTCCACCCAGCAGTAGCACACGGTTCGCGGGCTCATCGACCACGACACCGACGGTCGGCGCGGCTTCGATATCGTCGCCCGCGCTGAGGGCCTGGAAGAGCATGAGCGACAGGTCGGCCGCAGCCAGGTGCTGAACGTTGTAGTACTCGCGGACTTGCGGCCCCGCAGCGCCACGGATGGCTTTGAGCAGCGACTCGATCCGGCGGACGTTGGCGGCGTAGTCGGTGACGAGCATCAGCCCAGTCGAAGCGTTGACCGAAACTTTTCCCGCCGAGGGCGTAAGGAATGGCGTCACCAGATCGCGGGCGGCTTGGGCGGAAATTCCGTCGAGCAGGAACACCTGCGTCAACACCCCGCCGCGTTGCGCTTTGTCGCCGTCGGCGATGCGTGCGGCTTGCGCGAGTTCATCGATACTCACCACGCGGAACCAGCCCGCGCGATCGTCCTCCGCAAGCACCAAGCCCCGGCTGCGCAACACCTCATCAATCAGATCCCGAAGCGTGTCGGCGGGCACCTCGGCGGGCGATTTGATCGAAACCTCTTGGCCCCGCACCTTCGCGGGGTCGTAGATGATGTTGAGGTCCAACCGCTGGCTGGCGAAATCCAACAGCCGTTCCAAAGGCACGGGGTCGGGCAGGTCCAGCCGGATCGTAGTGTCGGGATTGGGCTGGGCGGCGGCGAGCGAAGCCAAGCTCAGCATCATCACCAGCCCGGCACACCGCCACACACCACGAAGGGAGTCAGACCAATCGGCTCGGATGATGTGGAGATTTTTCAACAGATGTACTACTCGGAGCAAGCGGGAAATACCTTGTTCGAGAACCCATTAAGTATATCTCGCTTTTACCCCAACCCAAACGTAACTGCACACAATATTTGAGCTTGCAGCAGAAATCTGCGGCAATTAATCCGCGGTTCGCCGCTTGCGGGATTTTATTGGCCTCGTTGACGCGGATCGATCAGGAGTTCATGAAGCCGAGGTGGGTACTCGGGTTGTTCACATCCAGGAATCGGCCAAGGTTCGGGAACATGGTGCCCATTTCCGAGCTCGGGACACCGATCCAGCGGGCGAACTCAAAGGCGTACTCATCAACCGAAGTGGTGGGGATGAATCGGCCGTTGCCGGTGTCTTCAGGGCCACCGATGGCGATGTTGCCGTAGTCGCCGTACATCTTGCCGCCGTCGACCTGGTTTCCGCCCATCACGAAGTGGTGGCCGCCCCAGCCGTGGTCCGAGCCGTTGCCGTTGGAGCGGTAGGTCCGGCCGAAGTCCGAGGCGGTGAAGGTAGTCACATCGTTTTGGCGGTTGAGCACGCCCAGGGCGTCCCAGAAATACTTCAAGGCGTCGTTGACCCGGGCAAGGTTGTCGTCGTGCGGGCCGATGAGGCCGTTGTGGTTGTCCCAGCCACCGAGCGAGACGAAGAAGACCTGGCGGTTTTGGCCGAGGATGCTGGGGCCCGATTCGATCAGGCGAGCGACTGCACCGAGCTGGGCGGCGAGCGAGTTGCCATCGGGAACGGCAAGGCCACGGAGGATCGAGTCTCCGGTATTGGGGTCTTGCCGCGCGTCGATCATCGAAACGATTTCTTCGTTACGCAGTGCCCGGGCCGCGACATCGGCGTACGCCTTGCTAAGCTCGTTGCGGGCGGAATAGGCGGGGTTGTCCTGCAACGCGATGAGGTCGGCGTAAGCCGTGGCAACACGGGTGCGTTCGTTTCCACTGCTGGCAACCGAATTGGTGCTCAGACCGATCGCGCCGGTGGGCGACACCGCGTAAGGCGTGACCTGGTTGCCGCTGAGGTAGTAGTTCGCCCCAGCGATCGAGATGTTCATCGACACGCCCGAGTCGTTCTGCGCCCCGAGCGCTTGAAGCGAGTCGGCAATCCGTCCTCCCCAGCCGATCCGACCAACCGCGTCGGCAGTCGAAATCTGCCACAGTTCTTGCTGGGTGTTGTGGGCAAAGAGCTGCGGCGGCAGCGACACGCTCCGGTTCTGGTATTGAGTGAGTGTGGTGGGTTCGACGAGTGTGCCGGTGTTGGCGACGATCGCCATGTTGCCCTGGTTAAACAGGTTGAGCACATCCGTGAGCTGGGGGTGAAGAGCAAACTGACGCGTGCTACCCGCGGGGGTAAAGGTCGTAGCCCCAAGGCTCGACTGCGGGATCGCCAGACCCGTTCGGCCGGTGGCGTAGTCCGAATAGTTCTGGTTGCCGCCGCTGATCGGGATGATGGTGTTGCCCGCGTCGTTGCCGCCAAACAGGAAGACGCAAACCAGGGCTTTGTAGTCGCTAAATCCCGAGCCAGTCTGAGCCAGCGCCGCGCTGGTCATCCGCAGCGTGAACAGCTGCGACATCAAGCCGCCCAGCCCAAGCGCCGCACACGAACCACGCCGAAGAAACGAACGCCGAGAGATCAGCTTGTCGAGATTATCATCCATCGCGGGAAACTCCTTCAAGACTGGCCCGGCCACACTCGCGGCGACCGGTGTGATGGCGGATTGACACCGCCAGATGTGAATTGGATTAGTTGATGATTTGGAACTCGGGCGACGCAACCGTCAGATACACAGCGGTCCGCACACGGTCGGTGCTTCCGCTGATACCGCTCAGAGCATTGACGATGATCTGCTTCATCTCCGGGCTCATCGAGCCGTACATCAGCAGTTCATCGACCGCAT
>JBCCWB010000005.1:0-37391 GCA_039194345.1 Planctomycetota bacterium | reverse complement strand
CGGTTTGATGCACTCGCGTGTTCGGGGAACCCTGACATCCAGACGCCAAATCTGGATCGCTTAGCCAACGCGGGCCGACGGTTCTCGCACTGCTTTGTGCAGAACCCCGTCTGCATGCCGTCAAGAGTTAGCATGCTCTCCGGTAGATACCCTTCAAACTTGGGCATCATGAAGATGGGTTACCCGGCGCCAGAGGACCTGCCGACTCTCGCTACGATCCTCCGTGGGGCGGGTTACACCACAGCGAACATCGGGAAGTTGCATTTCCTGCCACACAGCAATCGCGACCACCGCGAGCCACATCCTAGCTACGGGTTCGACCATCTTGAAATCAGTGATGAGCCTGGCCCCTACGACGACGCTTACCGTGCTTACATCCGCAAGACGCACCCCGATCAACTCGATTTGATTTCTTCCCACGTCTACCCCCCCGCCGCCAAGCAGTGGCGAGAAGCAATCAACTTTGAAGACACCGTTCGGCACCCCGAGCATTGGGAGCCATGGAAAACTTGCGCTTTTGCGGGAAGCGACGATGCAACTCATACGGCTTTCGTGGGGCAACGCACCATCGATTACATTAACGCTCACCACGCGGGCAAGCCCTTCTTTTGCATCTCGGGCTTTTATAGCCCGCACTCGCCGCTTGTAGCACCACAGTCGCAGCTTGATCGGTACGACCCTACATCTTTCAAACCCCCAAATTTTCCGCCAGAAGTCGAGACACGACGCAATGATGCAGGTTTCAGCGATCAAATTCTCAGGCAGGCTATGCACGGTTACTACGCCATGGTCAGCGAAGTCGACGATTGGATCGGGCGGATCATGGAAGCTCTTCAGTACTATGGCATCGCAAAAAATACGATGGTCGTGTTCACGTCGGACCACGGCGAGTATCTAGGCGAGCACCTGTGTTGGGGAAAGTGGCACCCCGCACCCGACTGCGTGTCACGGGTTCCGCTGCTGATTTCTGGGCCTGGCGTCGAGCCAGGTGTCTGCGACGGCTTAGTTGAAGCGGTTGATATCGCCCCAACCCTGCTGGAGTGCGCCGGCGTCCCCGTCCCTGCAAGCCTAGATGGCTTCAGCCTACGCCCAAGTTTCACCGGCGATCTGCTCCACAAAAGAACAGGCGCGTTAATCGAGGACGCTAACCACGCCACCTCTTGGCGAGGCTTACGCACCCAAACCCACCGCTATATCCTTCATGCCGACGGGGCCGAACGCCTGTACGACCTCAATGCAGAGTTCGGCGAATACCGAGACGTGGCCGTAGATCCCCGCCAAGCCGAATCACTTAACAATTGCCGTCACGCACTGGCCACCCGGATGATCGAGATCGCTTACACCCATCCCAAGCAATGGCCCTATTGACAATCGCAAGATTCAAGCTGATCGCAAGCAGTAAGAATTAAGATTTACTTGGATAACGCCGCCGGATATCATCCGCGGCTTCACGTCTCCCCGAATCTTCAAGCCGTTTCAGATAGAAGTCGAAGATCGAAGAATCTTCTCCGCGGTCGTCACGCAACGCATGGAACGGCCCGCCCTCTGAAAGAACGGTATAGAGCGGGTCAACCACATCTAAACTTTCTTCCGCTTGCTTGGCCATCGCCCGATCATGCCACTCCATTAATCGCCAACTTGCTTCACGTAACACTTCTGGATGCTGTTCGGCCACGTCGTTCTGCTCGTGCGGATCCATCGCGAGATCGAACAACATATGTTTACCGAAGGGGTGCAGCCCATCGTGATAGGTGCGGATGTAGTGCCAGCGGTTCGGGCCTTGATCAAATCGAACCGCGCGCTGGCAGACGTGTGCGCATTGAGAAACGATAAGCTCGTTTCGACCTTGATCGCGTCCCTCCGCCAGTGTTGCCGCAAAACTCTGCCCGTCCCACTTACTCGGGCTTTGCTCTGGCCGCCCTAGTAACTCCATACATGTTGGGGCCCAGTCGAGGTTGTAATGCAGCCCTTCGTCGATCGAATTGGCCTGGACACCCGGGCCGCGGATAATAAAAGGGATGTGGCAGGTAGCATTGTCGGCAGTGCCATGCTCACCATAAATCCCCAGATCGCCCTGATTTTCGCCGTGGTCGGCGGAGATTACGATGATCGTGTCGTCGAGCACCCCCGCGTGTTCGAGCATACGCCGTATCTCACCCACGCAATCGTCGACGTAACGGATAGCCGTGTCGTAGCCATCGATCCATTTCTTAAGGCTCGCGCGATCTGTAATGCGAGAAGGCAATCTTGGAAAACGCTGGGTATCGCAGTCTTTATACATATCCAAGTCTTGGGCCGAGTGTGGGCCGCCCCGCTTGACGTGCTCAGCGATCAACTCATCGGAAAACCAGTCGGCGATAGGCTCATCGGCAAAAGGGTCTCCGTACGACAAAGGAACACGATAGCTGGTATGGATGTCCCAAAAATTGATATGCAAGTACCAAGAGTCTTGCTTGGCGTGTGCTTCGAGCCAACTCTTGACAACGGGCTGAACGACTTCAGCGGGCTCGCTTCCTCCTTCGCCCGTGTTATGAATTTCGTTGAAACCAGCGTAGTAATGATGGGCGGCGTGCCGTTGACCAAACGGCGAAATCATCGCGGTGTGATAGCCAAGCTTCTGCAGTTGGCGGGGAAACGAATCTTCCTCGTAAGTGGAGCGAAAGCCACGGTCGCTTCCCTGCCGCTTGGGATCGGCCGCCGTGCCGCCGTGCCCCACCACGCCGGTGCGGATACCGAAACGCCCTTGATAAAACGCAGTTCGCGAGGGCAAGCAAGGCGCATCCGAACAATAAACGTTATCACAGCGTGTGCCTTCAGAAGCAATGCGATCGATTTCAGGACTGGTGTTTCGGTGATAGCCGTAGCATCCCAGGTGGGTGGGGTTCAATGCGTCAAGGTCCAAGTACAGAATTCTTGTCATAGCCAATAAACCAAACGGCTTCCAGATAATGAGAAGATGTAGCGAACCGCCAAAGACGAGCCCTACAAAGAATAGATTGAATTACTTCGGGTTGCGTTTGAGCTCGGCGAAATCTCCGGGCAAGTCTGCGAGATGGGCCTGCAACTCAGCTTTCATTTCCGCTAAGGCATCCTTCCATTGGGGACGCATGGCGAGGTTGAATTGCTCCCCAGGGTCGTTGCTCAAATCGTACAGCTGATCGGCATCGTGGTAGGCGGGATACATCCGTGTCGATCGATTCTCAGCATCGCCTCCACCCGGAATCAGCTGTAACTGGCTAAATGGGGCGTTCGGATCGGTGGTGATAATGGGGCGGCCACGCCTTACAAGGTCTTTGTTCAGCCGATCTAGCCTACGCTGCCTTTCCTCCAAACTCAGCGACAACGCATCGGGTGGATAGCGTAGGGCAACATACTTGAGATCCCCCTTACGCACACCACGGAGATAGCCAAGTTCGAAGTACAGGCTGCTATGAATCTCCTTACGGTCTCCCTCCAGCACCGAGGCAAAACTCCGTCCATCAAAGTCTTCCACCTCGTAATCGACACCGCACCAATCCAGAATCGTAGGCGCAAAATCGATGTTTGAAACCAGAGTCTCGTTGAGGGGCCCCGCAGAGAAGGGTGCCTTCTTCCAAACAATACTTGGGTTGTGGACCCCGCCTTGATACACCGTGCCTTTAGCCATCTGACCATGGTCGTTAAAGAAGACCACGATGGTGTTGTCGTCGATACCGTGCTTTTCGAGACGGTCCATGATCGCGCCGACCGCATCATCGAGCCAAAGGACGTTGCCCACATTGCCCCCGGCTTGAAGCCCTGCTTTCTCGAGGCGCTCCGGTATTGAATCTCGCGGAGGCAAAACGTCGAGTGGCTGATCTAAGTAGCCTTCCGCAGTGGCGGTTGGGTCGGCATTCCAGGCGTACGCGTCGGCTTGGGGGCCGTGAGGGATCGTCGTGGCGAAGTATAGGAAGAACGGCTGATCCGCATTCTGATCAATAAAGTCCAGTCCTGCACTGGTGATCCAATCCATGTTGTGTACTGCCAACTCCCGGACCCCGTTGTGGGCAGGGTTGTTGTGATAAAGATTTTCGGCGTAATCAAAACCACTAGCTTTCACTGCGTTTTCGACAATTCGTGCATTGTCGAGCAGCACCCCCTTGACCCCAGGGTCTCTCGGGTTGGACTCCCATTCCGGCTTGTTCAAGCCGCCAACTTCAACCACATGGTTCTTACCGACCATGCCGGTGGTGTAGCCCGCTTGCTGCAGGCTTTGTGGCAAGCAATCTTCCCCTGGCACGATGAACGTATTCCATTGCACAACAGTCTGGCCAGCACTCTTGGTATCGCGCGCAAATTGCTGGCTTGTAGCCCGGCTGGAATACCGCCCCGTCAGGCAGTTGTAGCGGCTGGGCGTACACACCGGCGAGACGACATGCTGGCCCATCATGACCGTACCCTCGGCCGCGAGCCTATCTATATTCGGCGTTAGCACCCGATTCGATCCGTCGTTCAGAAAGTTGAACATCCACGGCATCATGTCATCGGTGATGATGAAAACCACATTGGGTGGCTGCGTATCACGGCCAGTCTCAATTTCGCCAGATGCAAGTGGGCACACCAAAACTAAAGCCAACACTAATAGTGCGAACTTGACAGAAGTACGGACGGGGAAACACAACTCAGTCATAGCGATGAAGCGCTTTCAATCGAGATTTGAATAAAGATATTCAGCTTGCCCCGAGCATGGACATCCTCCAAAACTCTCGAGCGTTAGATACTGATATGAGTGAAAAATAGCACCTACGGCGTAGTCCAAAGACGCGAAAATGAGGGCGCGAATACAACACTAAAATATAGGCACACAAGCTTGTTTTTGCAAACGTTTCTAATTATATTTAAGAGTCATACTCTACAACCAAAAAGCTAGATTAAATTATTCTATAAGACTATATTTACAATGATTTAAGGTGCATGCAACCCCCTGCCGTCCATGCGTATCCAACGTAGGTCATGCACTACGTTTCCATCGAAATTCGTGTATTCGGTCTGGGCTAGGCCTAACGAACACGCGACCTCTTCATCTCTCGCAACTGTGATTCGAGACAGAAAGGACCAATATGCCCTCCGTTTCAACCGCCGCCCGGTACTACTTAGCCTTAGGTTTGGGGCTATTCGCCGCCCCAATGCCCGTTCTTAGCCAGGGCGCCGTGCCAGCAGAAGGCGGCAGTGGCAAGATTCCCCCTGCCATACAGGTGGAACAGACTTTTGGCGATGATCAGGGGTTCGAGTTCTATCTGCCTGCGGACGACAGCACCCACACCGTCATCGACCTCTCACATCTCAATGATCCACAGGCTGATCGGCAGATCATCGTCCGTGACGGGCGCTATACCTATGCAGATACAGGCGAGTCGCTCCGCTTGTTTGGGGTTAACGTCGGCCCTGACGACGCTTTTCTAGAGTACGCGGAATCCGATCTAATGGCCGCCCGACTAGCAAAGCTGGGCGTCAATATTGTCCGCCTGCACCACCTCGACAACATGTGGGCACGGCAGTCGGGTGGCACGCTTTGGCCTGCCGAGGGGCCACTCGATCACTTCCGTGCCGATTCGCTGGACAAACTGGGTTACCTCGTCTCAGCCCTTAAACAGCATGGGATTTACTGCAATCTCAACCTGAAAGTCAGCAAACATCTCGGACCTGAAGACGGTGTTCCCGAAAGCAACGCATTCGTCCATCAGAAAAGGGTGGACCGCTTCTACCGCCCCATGATCGAACACCAAAAATGGTACGCCCGGGAGCTGTTGACTTGGGTCAATCCTCATACAGGGCTTACCTTTGCCGAGGACCCCGCGATTGCACTCATCGAAATCAACAACGAAAACTCCATCATGCACCTCTGGACCGGCCAACCACTTGGCGAAGGCTGGGAGAGGCTCAGCGACTATTACGAGAACGAATTATCCAACCAATGGCACGGCTGGTTGAAGGACAAGTACACAAACGATGCCGCACTCAAAACAGCCTGGCGGGGCTCGGACGCGGGTCAATCTCAACCTCGCGCGTCGGTCAAGCCTCGGCGTTGGTTGGTGAACGGCATGCGCGGCAGCGAAGTCAGCCTCGAACCCGCACAAGACGGCGTAGCCATAACAGTGAACAAGGCTACGGGTTCAGATTGGCACGCGCAGGCACTATGGAACGACATCGAACTTCAGAGAGGGGAGTCTTACACGCTTATCCTCAAGATGTCAGCCGATCAAGAACGCGCGGTCCGTATAAGTGTCGATCGTCAGGTCGATGGTACCTACGGAAACGTCGGCCTAAATCGATCTATCAAACTGACTAAAGAAGCCCAAACCTATGAACTCCCGTTTGCAGCGGTAGATCCAGATACCGCGAACCGCATCGCGCTCAACTTGGGCGCTGTAGAAGATACCGCTCGATATAAGATTCATTCCGCCACGCTCCGGCCGGGATGGCTCACTTCCGGATTCGAGGGATCGATCGCCGACGGTGGCTTTAACATTGATGGACCGCGCAGCCCGCAACAACGCCGCGACTGGTTCGAGTTCCTAATCGAAACCGAGCAGCGAGGCAGCGATGAGATGCGAGCCTTCCTCAGAGAAGAACTCGATATTAAAAAACCGATGATGGATAGCCAAATCCAGTGGGGACAAAGCAGCGCGTTGGAACGTGAACGGCTTGGGCAGGACGGCGGCAGCCAGTTTGTTGAAACCCACACCTATTGGCAACACCCTTCTTTTGGATCATCAGGCGACTGGAACCCCACCGATTGGACCATCGCCAACAGTAGCATCGTAGAGGCTTTAGCTCGAGGTGAAACAGGCCCATTCGGCATGGCGCCTTACCGTGTCAAAGGATATCCGTTTGGTGTCAGCGAGATCGATCAGGCCGCTCCCAGCGATTGGGCGGTTGAACTATTGCCTCTGACGGCAACGTTTGCTGCGGCACAAGATTGGGACGCGTTGTATCTGTTCACCCAAGGTAACCCAGACCCCGATATCCCGGGCATCCAAGGTTTCTTCGATCAAATCAAGCACACCTCAAAAGCGGGACAATACCCCGCCGCAGCGCTTATCTTCCGCAAAGGCCTGATCCCGCCAGCGCATGCCACTCGAACTTTGGTTGCGCCTTCGTCGCTTTGGCAGGTCGCTGAACGTCAAGCAGAAGCTTGGCGAGTAGGTTCACCCGATGTAATTAAGCCCGAGGGCCTTCTGAACTATCGTCTGAGTATTGATGTGAAATCCTCGACCAACGAAGCGATCCATATGGAAGAACGCCCCGGCAGCACGCCCCTGACATTAAGGTCAGGATCTTCCCCGCTATACACCGCCGTGTCGGATCACGCCGCGGTAGCCGTTGGCTTTCTAAATACCGTGCCCATCAAACTCGGTGACACCAAACTCGATGTCTCACCCAATTCAATTGGCTTCGGGGCGATCTCTCTGGTTCCGCTCGACGGTAAACCGCTCAAAGATAGCGGCCGTATGCTACTTACTGTAATCGGCCGCGCTCAGAACCAAGCTATGGGATGGAACTCATCCCGTACTTCTGTAAGTGATCAATGGGGTTACGGGCCGATGCTGGTCCAGATCCCCGAACTCACGGTGACCCTGCCACAGCCAGGGCTTCAGGCTTGGGCACTTACACCAACCGGCGAACGCCAGAATATGATTCCAATCAATGGCAAAACCTTGCGGGTGACCGCCGAGCATGAAACTATCTATTACGAGATCTCACGCCGCGATGATTGAATCCAATCTTTATTAATAAGGCTTTACAGCCCTCCCGTTCATCACTGACTTCGCCCTAGGCAATAGATAAATTATATGACCATGACCCCCTCGAAACGGCATGCCCCCTCAGAGCTAAAAGAATCCAGGACACACGGCCTCCGGCGCATTAACCTTGGAAACAACTGGTCGGTTACACCTTCAACTAATCATTTACAAGTTCCCGCAGATATTAGCGGGAGGACCTTTACTGCAGCCGTGCCAGGCTGCGTTCATACCGATTTGCTTGCGGCTAACGCGATACGCGACCCGTATATCGATCGAAATGATGAACTGCTTCAATGGATCGGAGAAACGTCCTGGCAGTACACCTGTGACTTCACTTGGCAGCCCGATGGTGCCGATCACATTGAGTTGTGCTGTGAAGGCTTAGACACGGTGGCGGAGCTGCGCCTGAATGGCAAGCTCATCGGCAACGCCGACAACATGCATCTCGGCTACCGCTTCGATCTTTCCAATTCGATTCGACCCGGCGCGAACCAATTGGTCATCAACTTTGCTGCCCCCCTACCTTACGCCGAGACGATGCAAAAGCGGATGGGCGCCCTGCCCTATGCGGGTACGGGGTCCAACACTCCGCATCCGCACAACATGATGCGGAAGATGGCCTGCAACTTCGGCTGGGATTGGGGGCCCGTCTTACTCACTGCAGGCATATGGCGACCGATTTACATCGAAAGCTGGAGCGGAGCTCGCATCGACTCAGTACGACCGCTAATCACCAGGGCCGACACAGACTTTGCCGCCATCGATGTCATGATCGATCTAGGGGCAGGGACCAAACTCGAAGGCTATCAGGTGAACGTGACTTTGACCGACCCGGAGGGTAAGCATGTCGCCGCCGAGGCCTTTGCGAATCTAAGCAAGGTCGTCGACGGGCAACCCGTCCAACTCGAAGTCACGAAGCCCAGGCGTTGGTGGCCAATCGGTTACGGAGAGCAGCCGCTCTACACTCTTACGGTTTCGCTGTACGCCGAGTCTAACGAAACCGAATTGCAGGCCTGGACCCGCAAAATAGGTCTAAAGACTTCAAGGCTGGTCACAGACCCCGATCTCGCCGAGCATTCCCTTGGTAAAGGCTCAACATTCCATATCGAAGTCAATGGCCAAAGGGTCTACTGCAAAGGTGCCAACTGGATCCCCGACGATTGCTTCCCCACCCGAGTGACCCCGCAGCGATATCGATCACAAATCGAAACCGCAGTCGAAGCCAACATGAACATGCTCCGAGTCTGGGGTGGCGGGATCTACGAAGACCATGCCTTTTATGAAGTATGCGATGAATTGGGCGTTATGGTCTGGCAGGACTTTACGATGGCTTGCGCCTGCTACCACGAGGACGATCCATTCGCCTCCTGGATCGATGCGGAAGCGAGGTACAACATCACCCGACTGTCCTCACACGCCTCACTCGTCTTATGGAACGGTTGTAACGAAAACGTCTTAGGCGTCTATGAATGGAGCGAGGACTGGCGTGACATGCGGGCCAACGGCAAGCCATGGGGCTTGAAGTACTACCTCGAGATTATCCCCTCGGCCCTAAGCGACCTCGACCCCAGTAAACCCTACTGGCCCGCCAGTCCGTATAGCGGCTCGCCCGACACCCACCCCAACGCAGAGGAGCACGGCAACTGCCATATCTGGGACGTGTGGAACGGCGAAGGGAACGCGAGGAACTATCTCTCGCATTACCCCCGCTTCGCATCCGAGTTCGGATTCCACGGCCCGCCAACGTTTCCAACGATCGAAAGATCAATCCCTGAAGATCAGCGTTACTTTGACTCCCCCGCCATGATCCACCACAACCGCCACGCTGGGGGTCAGTCCCTGGCTAATGAACGTATGGCGGACTACTTCATCCCACCCGACAACTTCGACGATTGGCTGTATCTCGCTCAGGTCGTTCAGGCTCGCTCACTGGCGATGGGTGTAGAGTGGTTCCGTGCCTTATCGCCCTGGAACAGCGGTGTGTTGTACTGGCAGTTCAATGACTGTTGGCCCGTCGCTAGCTGGTCAGCAGTGGACGGCGATCAGCGACGCAAGCCTTTGTGGTATGCCACCCGCCGCTTCCTAGCCGACCGCCTTCTTGCAATTCGTCCAGCCCACCCCACCCCAAACGGCGCATCTTTTGGGCCACTAGCGGCCTACCTCCACAATGATCACCCTAAGTCTTGGCAAGGAACTTTAGTGGTAATGCTCCATACGGTCACAGTGGATTCCCCAGAGCTCTTGAAGACGATCGAAGTTGACGTTCCACCTCGAGGATCGCTGAAGATAGACCTACCACCTGATTTATTACTCAGCCCAGATATGTTCCTCGTCGGGCAAATTGCTGATACGCGTGCGTACTGGTGGCCTCACCCCGATCACTTAGTTTCCTACCAGCCAGCTGAACTTTCGTTTCAGATTAGCAATCCTCATGTAGGCATATATCAGATTGGCATCAACTCCCAGACGCTAGTTCGCGATCTCTGCATCTTCGCAGATCGTTTAGCCTCTGACGCCCAAGTCAGCGATCAACTCTTAACCCTTCTTCCAGGGGAAAGTACCTGTATATATATACACAGCCATGAAGAGCTATCCGAATCAAGCCTTACAAGATATCCTATATTGCAATGTGCCAATAATTTTGGCCTAAAATAACTACGGAACACTAAATGTTTCACGAAAACTTATATTAGTCGCCAGCTTATCTTTACATCCTTTTTCTCAATACCATCCAACTCTCACATAAATGCTAATAGCGTTCAACTTAGAAATCACAAAAAACTATTAGTTGAGGGCTGGCGTATTCTTACCCTGAAGTAGCAAGAATGTGGCTGGTACAAAGATCAGAGCGACCAAGGTTGCACCGATGATCCCCCCCACCAGCACGATGGCGAGCTGGGGCCAGAACGCGCCGCCCACAAGGATCAGCAGCGGCAGGAAGCCGCCCACCGTGGTGGCGGTGGTTGAGACGATGTGACGGGTACAGCCCACCACGGTATCGACCACAGCATCAAGGTCACCCGCCGCGATCTTTGGATTGGCCTTGAGCGCCGCGAGAACGACGATGCTGTCGTTGAGCGCGACCCCAATTAAGCCCAGCGTGCCCAAGATCATGTTGAAGCTGATCGGGAACGAATAGCACCACGTCGCCAAGAGCGCGAGGCCGACCGCCGAGAACGCGACGCCGCCGAGGATGAGTGCCATGCGGACGCTTCGGAACGTAAGGATCAAAGTAGCGATCATCATCACCACCAAGATCGGTGCGTAGCGGGCGAGATTTGCATTGGCTTCTGAGCTTTGCTCCGAGGCGCCACCCAGAGCAAGATCGTAACCCGAAGGCAAGGTAAAGCCCTGGTCACTTAGCGTCGCCAAGACTTGATCGCTGATGTCAATGGGGAGAGATCCACTGCGGGTGTAGGCCGATACGGTGTTCGTGCGACGGCCATCGAACCGAGCGATGCCCCCCAATTCGGGACGAAGCTCGAAATGCCCGATCGAAGCAGCGTCCACCCATCGATTAGACGCGGGAACGACCAGCGGGGTACTTGCGAGATCGTTGAGGCTGGCGCGTTGCGAGTTGGGGAAACGCACGCGCACAGGCATGGCTTCCAGCCCTTCGAGAATACTCCCTGAAACACCACCTTCGAGACCGGCCTCGAGTTGATTGCTCACATCCGCGAGGGTCATCCCCGCAAGCCGGGCAGAGTCTTCGTCGGCATTGAAGTACAACTTCGGCTCGCCGCGCGGCATCGCAGCTTGGGTATGGAGTACTTGGGGATGCTTTTGGAGAACAACGCGCAGCTGGTCGCCGAGCTCTTGGAGTCGTCGAATATCGGGCCCGTAGATCCGATACTCCAGATCCGCCACCACGGGCGGGCCCTGGCCGAAGTTGCGGGTGAGGATTTGCGATCCGGGGTGTCTCTCGTCGAGGAGTTGCTGGGCTTCTTCGACGAGTCGGCGGGTATCCGCTGCGGAAGCCGTTGTGACCGCGGCTTGAGCATAGTTTGCTGATCGGTCCTGATCCATCACGAGGTTGTAGTAGACCGTGGGGTGGCTGCCGCCGACGAGCCATGACACTTCTTCAATCCCCTCAAGCGTCCGCAGTGTCTGTTCAACAGCCTCTGACTCAGCAAGTGTCGATTGGATCGCGCTGTCGCCGGGCATCCATAGACGCAGCTCAAACATGTTGCGATCCACCGGCGGGAAGAACTGACTGCCGAGTGTCGGCGCGACCGCAAAACCAGCGAAGGGCAGCGCCGCCGCGACAAAGATCGCAGCGATGGGCATGGCGTATAGCGAACGCAAGAGCTTGGGATAGGCTCGGCTAACCGACCCCAGAGTTGCGCCATCGCGGTACCAACGGCGGCGTTGGCCCGCGGGTGTGGGCTTGGTAAAGATCCCCGCGAGGGATGAGGTGATCGTGATCGCCACCAAGAACGATGCACAGATCGCGAGGATCACACTCAGGCCGATTGTCCCTACGAAGTCTCCCGCCCCACCAGGGAGCAACAGGATCGGGGCAAAAGCAAGTGCGGTCGTAATGGTTGAGGCCAGCAGAGGCAGAAACAAATGCCGCACCGCATGTCCCACCGCCACAAGGGAAGAATCGCCTTTCGCCTTGCGTGAAAAGACCTCGTCGGTCATCACGATGGCGTTGTCGATCAATAAACCGAGCGCGATGATGAGACCAAACACCGACATCTGGTGAATCGGAACGCCCAGGAGTTGCCAGCCAAACAAGACGAGCGCGACCGTCAAAGGCAGGGCCACGCACACAATGACCGCTGAACGCAGCCCCATAATGATCATGACGGCAAGGATGATGACCCCAGCCCCCGCGAGCAGGTTGAACACCAACTCGCGCAAACGAGTGGTGGTGTAGGGCTCTTGCTCAAAGATCGTGTCGATGCGGATGCCCGTGCCACGCTCTTGGGCGAATCGGCTAGTCACTTCGCGGGCAGCCTCCGCCCAATCGGTTACCTGAACCGCAGCGCCGACGCGGGCGGCCACGAAGACCGTACGCTCACCGTTGATCAGCCCGATCTCTTCCTCCGGCGACCGCCAGCCACGCTGAACGGTTGCGAGGTCGCCGACGGTCAACAGCGAGTCGCCTTGCCCGCTGGCGACGGGGACCGAGGCTATACGCTCCAGGGTGTCGAGTTCTCCGTCGACCTCTATTCGCAGGTCGGAGGTCGCCCCACGCAGCGTGCCAGATGGGCGTTTGGTGTCGGCACTCCCGATCTGTTGCGAAAGCCTTCCGACATCGATCCCGGCCTCGGCCAGTTCATCGCGGTCTACCTCCACCAGGATTTCTTCCTGAGGTTCGCCGTAGATGCGGACAAGTTCGGTCCCCGGAAGATTGCGGAGCTGATCACTCAACTCGTCTGCCAATCGTGCCATGACCCCCAGCTGCGGTTCGCCCGGCCCGCTCCAGGTCACCCCGAGTAAAAGAGTGAAGGCAACGGCCTCACGCTTGTCGTCCACCACCGGGATCTGTGCTTCGGGGGGAAGCTGTGGCGTAGCGCTGCGCACTTTATCGCGGATCTCCGCAAATATCTGCTCGTTGTTTCTTGAGTTCACATCGTCTTTGAGCTCGATCGAGATCATCGAGACCCCAGCCCTCGAGGTCGAGCTGATGTGCTTGATGGTTTCGATCTCATCAAGGGCTTCTTCGAGGACTTCGGTCACCAACGCTTCAACACGCTCGGAGGTTGCCCCGGGAACCGCGGTGACAATCAACGGCCCGCGATTAACGATCCGAGGGTCTTCGAGACGCGGCAGGCCGAGGATCGCTGAGAAGCCCGCAACAATGATGACCGTGATACTCAGCCACAGTAGATGCCGGTTCCGAAAAAAGAGGGTCGCCAGGCTGTTGGGTGGCGGCGGGTTGGATATTGAAGAATCACCAGGGTTCACGGCAGCTCAACCTCCACAGCCGCGGGGCGGACAGCCATCCCGGGAGCCAGGCGGTGCAAGCCCTCAATCACCACTTGGGTTTCATCCGCGAAAACACCCCGCACAAAGACGTGATCCGCTTGGGTATGCAACACTTCGACATCGCTTCGGCGTAGCAAAGCCGCCGCCAAGTCTCCGCCGTTCGCCTCAAGGGTATAGACCGCCCACAACCCGCGGACGCCTTCGGTCAACGCCTGGATCGGCAGCCATGCCCCAGGCTCATCGATGTTCTGCTTAATTTCAACCCGGGCCAAGTCGCCTCGGCGAATACCATCGAGCTGGGCATCAAGTTCCAAGATGACATCAACATCTCGCCCGAGCCGCTCGCGGGCCGGGAGGATTTGCCGGATCGTACCGAGCAGGCGTTCACCGTTGACCAAAACCGGATGGGTCTGATTAACGGCAAGGTCATCAAGCACTGCCCCGCCGACCCCCAATCTTACCTTCGGTTTCGCTAGGTCGTAGAGCTCGAACACCTCAACTCCAGCCGAGACCACCCGACCGGCATCCAGAGCCTTGGCCGCCACCACGGCGTCGTAGGGAGCAACTAACTCTGTTTTCTTGATTTCGACTTCAATGGAGATGACCCCCGCATTAGCTCGGGCGAGGTTGGCCTCTGCGGCGAGGTGCGATGCTACCGCCTCATCCAATTCGTCATCGGTTGCGGCTTTGCGTTGGTGAGCCCGGGTAATCCGTTCGAGGCGGATGTCGGCGAGGTCAAGTTCCGCCTTGGCTTGGTCACGAGCCGCGACAAGCTCTTCACGCCGAGCATCGAGTAATTGGGTGTCGAGCCTCGCAAGCACTTGGCCTTGGACAACACGGTCGCCTTCGTCCGCCAAGACCTGTTTGACCATACCCGGGACCTCAAAACCCAATTGGCTTTCTTGGTTGGCTTCCACTCGGCCCACCAAGGTCCGGGTCACGGTATAGCTCGGCTGGGTTCGGATGGTCTGCCAACTCACCGTGAGCGGCTCAGCGCCAGGGCCGTCCGTGGCGGGGGCATCCGAGTTTTGTGCGAAGATCGCCAGAGCAACAACACCCAATGACACCGTGGCCATGATGGCTATGGATAAGACACGCGGTTTCATCAGCAGGTTTGGTTTATTCATTTCAGACCTTCCTCGCGGTCTTCTTCGTAACGCGATTGGCCGAATCGGGGCAAAGCGTCTCGATGGCCTGAGCTTCAACGGATTCAAGGATTTCTCGCGCGAGCTCGGGCTCTACCGCTCGAGCCAGCATGAGCCCCCCCACCATTTGAGAGAAGGCCGCCAGCACCCACCGACGCGATTCCCCCGGCGGGGCATTCACCATGCTTGAGGTGTGTTCGAGGCGTTCGTAGAACAACGCCGTGAACGCGGCAACGGCTTGGTCTCCGATTCGAGCTATTTCTGAGGATAGTGTGGGCAGTGGGCAGCCTAGGTCTGCATGCGAGAGATGGGCTTCCCCCATGTAGCCACGCACCCAAGCGCGGAGCCAATCCTCTCCCTCGAGGCCCGCAAACTGGGACTCGAAACGTTCACTCACATGGTCAAAGCCGTCGCGAATGACCGCCGCAACGAGTGCGTCTTTGTCTTCGAAGTGGGCGTAGAACCCGCCGTGGGTGAGTCCAGCTTCCTTCATGATTGCCGAGAGCGATGCGGCGGCGAAGCCTTTTTCGCGGAATTGGCGCGCGGCGGCCCGAAGAATGCGTTCGCGTGTCTGGAGCTTATGTTCGACAGAATAGGGCATGATTTCAATATATGATAGCCATCATATTTAATAAAACCACAGGAGAGGCTATTTTTCTTGATTCGCCATCGGGCGTAGCCCGCGCACGCTTTGCCGGGGTACGAGGATGACGCATAAAAGCCCTGGCGACTCGGGTCATACGCAGAGCCGGGCTACTGCATTGACGACAAGAAGCTGCCAGGGCTATGTCTTAAGAATGTCGAGGTTTGCGAAGCGGCTATTGAGCCATGAGTTGCAGGCGTGCCGCGACGAGCTGGTCGTGTGCGGGGCCGCCGATATGGAGCGCGATGGCCTGGTCGATCATGTCGATGGCTTCACGGGTTCGGTTCTGGGAATGAAGCAGCTGGGCCTGGAACGCCAAGAGCAGCTGGTGCTGCTCGTTGGTGAGCGTGTTATCTCGGATCAGACGGGCCAGGGTGGCTTGCGCCTGGTCGTAGGCACCCGCGTCCACCAGCGGGTAAACCTCGCCCTGGATCACCTCGTCAATGACGACTTCGGTGAGGATGGGCTGATAATCAGACCTGAGAGCCAGGGAATCTTCAGGGTCTAACGTGATAATTTGTTGCATCACGTCGTGGTAGGCCTCACGGCAAGGCGAATCAATCGCCTGGAGGGCTTGGTGCAGTTGCTGGGCACGCTCGGCCCCCTGGACCAAGTCGGCCTGCGAAAAAGCGGACTGGCTGATCAAATAGTTCTGATTCATCTCGGCGAGCTCTTCTTTGAGCTTCGCGGCATCGGTCACGCCTTCCCCTTCAATCAGGCCGCAAGGCCGGCCATCAGGTGACAGCAAAGCCAATGCGGGCAGCTGCGTCGCTCCAACGTGATCCGCCCAATGGATCACCTTCTGTGCGATGGGTTCACTGGCGTAGGACGCTTCGGGATAAACAAGCTCTGCACCTTGCCAAGCATAATGAAGCTCACCAACCGCGGAACCCACTTGTTTAGAAAGCTGGGTCTCCCCATGCGCTTCAACACGTATGAGAACAAGCGTAGGGGAAGACTTGGCTTGGGCAGATTGAATGGCTTGGTCAGGGCTGTGCTGCCAAAGGAAACTTTCTTGAGCATAGGCGGCTGGGATTGCACAGAAAGTAATCGCGGATAGGCAGAGCAAGGTTTCTTTAATGTTCATCGTAAATCCTTGAATCAAAGTGGTGTAGCTAGCGAGTTCGAGCGATTCACGGATGTCATCCGTTGTACTCAAACACCCCCGCACTAGTATCAAGCAATATCCATACCGTTACTTCACACGCTTACGATTCAAAAACATCAGTTCAATCCACATGTGATTCTCTTGACGAATCGGTTACTGAAGAAGGGATTTGCAGCAAGCATGGAACAGCAAGCTGCATGCTTGAATGACATGATGTGCGCGCATCTATTTGAGAATAGGCTGCGCGAAAAAACAGCATCTTGATCAGCGTCGAATAGATGCGCAACAGTATTTAGGCATCAGCAACTTCGGCTAAACGGCTACGGCTCTCCCTGAGAAAGAAAATCGATCGCGTAAAACCGTACTAATTCAGGGCAATTCTGAATCACAAGAGCTTTTGCTAATATTTGGCTGAATAAGTGGCACAACGGTTGCAACGTATTGTGCCGGACAAGAGGGCACACTCAATGGCTCATCCACTGCGTAAGCAAAGATGTGAGTGATGCCCAAAGATCACGGCACGCGTCACCGACGAGTACATCTGTAGCCGGAACTACCAGATGTACTCCCTCAGACGCGTCGTCTAGGCTCCGTTGGTTGTGTTTGACCAAACGAATGAGTATGTAGCCGGAGACCGCAGACGTTTCGACAACTTACGTATCGCTCGAGACCGTGGGGTGCATCTAACTGCCTCGTGCGTGTACATCGCCAATGTGCCTGCAAGCTTTGCCTAAGTAAATCTATGCAGCAGGAACTTGGCAAAAAGCTGTCTTACGCATTTCTCTAGCCATGTGCTCCAAGCTTATCCCGCGCGGATTCAGCTGTCGTACGGCCACCTCACCTATCAAGCCGCGTGGATCGAAGCTCGTCGTGAGCCTCACATGCTCAATATGTCGTCCGTGAAAGATGGAAAGTGAAAGACTATGGAAACGCTGATCAAAATTGATGTATCAGAAGTACCTGAGAAACAGGATGTATTACACAACCGTTGGCACCCGGATATCCCCATGGTCGCCACGGTTAAACCCGGCGACGAGTTTCGGATCGAATGTGTCGACTGGACCGGCGGACAGATCAAAGACGACGACTCGGCTATGGATATTCAGGTGGTCGACTTGTCGAAAGTCCACTACCTCAGCGGCCCAGTCGCGGTCGAGGGCGCGGAACCGGGCGACCTCTTGGTTGTGGACATCCTTGATGTCGGCGTGTTGCCGACATCGGAGTGGGGCTTCACCGGCATCTTTGCCTTGGAAAACGGCGGCGGCTTCCTTGATCAGCATTATCCCGATGCTCGCAAAGCTTGCTGGAACTTCAGCGGTATCTATGCGAACTCGCGGCACATTCCCGGCGTCGAATTTGCCGGGATCATGCACCCCGGCCTAATCGGCTGCCTGCCGAGCCAGGATTTGCTCGACACGTGGAACAAGCGTGAAAAGGGCTTGGTCGATACCGATCCGACTCGTGTCCCGCCCTACGCGACCCTGCCCTACGCTGATACCGCCCACATGGGCCGCATGAAGGGCGATGCCCGCGATGCCGCCGCCGCAGAAGCCGCCCGCACCGTTCCCCCGCGTGAACACGGCGGTAACTGCGACATCAAGAACCTGAGCAAAGGCTCTAAGGTCTACTTCCCGGTCTATGTCGACGGCGGCGGCCTCTCGATGGGCGACATCCACTTCTCGCAGGGTGACGGCGAAATCACCTTCTGCGGTGCGATCGAAATGGCGGGTTACCTCGACCTCCGCGTGAACATCATCAAAGGCGGCATGGCCAAATATGCGGTCAAGAACCCCATCTTCATGCCCTCTCCGCTTGAGCCGAACTACACCAGCTACGTGATGTTTGAAGGCATCTCGGTGGATGAACAAGGCGAGCAGCACTTCCTAGATGCCACGATCGCCTACCGCCAAGCTTGCCTGAACGCGATCGAATACATGAAGAAGTTTGGCTACACGGGTGAGCAAGCCTACGCCATCCTCGGCACCGCCCCGGTCGAGGGCCGGATCAGCGGCATCGTGGACGTGCCCAACGCCTGTGCAACCCTGGCGCTACCTACCGAAATCTTTGATTTCGATATTAGGCCTAATGCGGATGGGCCCAAGGTCTCGATCCCGCAAGGCATCGACTTGGCCAAAGCGGTCTGATCCCGAAACCATCACGGATAGTCGCCAAACAATCGCTTACCAAAACAAAAGGAATCTAATGCCTCTTTACGAATATTGCTGCCCAACGCACGGCAGCTTCGACGAGTTTCGGCCAAGCTCCCACAGCAGCGCCCCGATTGCTTGCCCCATTTGCGGTGAGCAAGCAAGCCGCGTGCTGACCGTCCCGCGGATGCGACAGATGGACAAGGGACGCTTGATCGGGATGGAGCGTAACGAGAAGAGCCGACACGAACCTCACGTCTGCAAAACAGGCTGCGGGTGTTCCTCGGGAAAATCTCGCAAACAAGACAAGCTACCCAACGGCCAACCCAAACCTCAGGTGTACAAAGGCCCGCGACCTTGGGTCGTGGAACACGCCTGATCGACAAGCCATCAGTGTTCAGAGGGCATGACGCACGTGTGTCATGCAGTCATTTTCAACATTCGTCAATGGAGACGAAAAGGAGTAATCAACGATGATTAGTATCAACGCATCAAGTCTCAAGGCTTTGGGGCGGCGTCTGCGCCCCTGGTCGGCAACGGCAACGGCGGCATTGGCCATGGCGGGTGCCGTCGGCGCTTCCGCCGAGTGGACCAACCCGGTTCTCGACAAATACCCCACCGACAAGGTCAACACTACCGGCCTTATGGTCACCGACACCACGGTGACTGTGGGCCAGCTTCACTCGGTGACCGGCACCATGGCCATCTCCGAGACCGGCTCGGTCGAAGCCGAACGCCTCGCCATCAAGCAGATCAACGATATGGGCGGTGTTCTGGGTCGTAAGATCGAGATCATCCAGGAAGACGGCGCCAGCGACTGGCCGACCTTCGCCGAGAAGGCCCGGAAGCTCTTGGTCAGCGACAAGGTCGGCACCGTGTTCGGCTGCTGGACCTCTGCTTCGCGTAAAGCGGTTCTCCCCGTTTTCGAAAAAGAAAACGGCATGCTCTACTACCCCACGTTCTACGAAGGCCTCGAAGCCTCGAAGAACGTGATCTACACCGGCCAGGAAGCCACCCAGCAGATCCTCTGGGGCCTGGACTGGGCCCACAAGGAAAAAGGCGCCAAGACCTTCTTCCTCATCGGCTCGGACTACATCTGGCCGCGTACTTCCAACAAGATCGCTCGTATCCACATCGAGCGTTTCCTCAAGGGCTGCAAGGTCGTGGGCGAAGAGTACTACCCCCTGGGCCACACCCAGTTCGGTTCGCTGATCAACAAGGTCAAGCTGAAGAAGCCTGACTGCATCTACTCCATCATCGTCGGTGGCTCGAACGTCGCGTGGTACAAGCAGCTCAACGCTGCGGGTATCACCGGCAAGTCCCTGGCGAAGAAGGGCCAAATCCTTCTGACCATCTCCACCACCGAAGACGAGATCCTCGGCATCGGCGGCAAGAACGTTGAAGGCTTCTATGCCTGCATGAAGTACTTCCAGAGCCTCGACAACGAAAACAACAAGGCTTTCGTTGCGGCGTTCAAGGAAATGTGGGGCAGCGACTCGGTCATCGGTGACGTGACCCAGGCTGCTTACCTCGGCCCCTGGCTGTGGAAGGCAACCGTCGAAAAGGCGGGTAGCTTCGACATCGACGCTATCTCGGCCGCCTCGGGTGGTGTGGAATTTAAGGAAGCCCCCGAAGGCTACGTCCGCATCCACGATACCAACAACCACCTTTGGTCGAAGGCCCGCATCGGTGTGATGCTGGCTGATGGCCAGTTCGAGGTGATTGCCGAGTCGCCCGAGCTGATCGAGCCCAACCCCTTCCCCGAAGGTTACAAATAAATCCAAGGCAATTGGTCTTGCGTGATGGAGCCTTTGCGTAAGACCGACCAGTCCTTCCTCGTCCCCTCCGGCTGGGACGAGGGAGGGCGCCCTGGGGGGAGAAACCTGCAGGAGAGATCGTTTGAACGAGGTGTTCTATCGATCCGTCTAGCCCAGCCGGGCGAGGCCCACCGCGTCGCCCCGCTTTCAGAACGCATCCAGTTAACCACGGAGTTTATTGATGGAAATCTTGGCATTCCTGTCCATGTTTGAGGGATACACGGGTGAAGAGATCCGCGCGATCTTTGTGATGCAGGGCTTCTCGGGCCTCAGCATGTTCTCGGTGTTCCTCTTAATGGCTCTTGGCTTGGCGATCATCTTCGGTCAGATGAAGGTGATCAATATGGCCCACGGCGAGTTCCTCACGATCGGGGCGTACACCACGGTGTTCATCTCCGACCGGGTCGAGGCCGCGGCGCCGGGGCTCCTTCCTTATTACTTCCCATTCGCCATCCTCGCGGCTTTCCTGGTCGCGTTCATCATGGGGTATTTGGTCGAGATCGGATTTATCCGCTTCCTCTACAAACGACCTCTCGACACCCTGCTGGCGACGTGGGGATTGAGCATGATCTTGCAGCAGGTTTTCCGGATGACCTTTGGTGCCCGTGAAGACAGTGCGGTGATGCCCGACTGGCTGATGGGCTCTTGGGCACCCACCGACACTATCGACATCCCCATCAACGGGATGTTCCTACTGGGGACCTCGGTCTTCATGACCGTCCTGGTATGGTTGCTGATGTCGCGATCACGCTGGGGCTTGCGGGTGCGGGCGACCGTGCAGAACCGAGAGATGGCCGCGGCGACCGGCATCAATACCAAACGCACCGACCGCATGACGTTTGCCTTGGGCTGCGGCATCGCGGGTATCGCCGGGGCGGCGTTTACGACGATCGGTTCGGTCTCGCCATCGGCGGGTTCGCTCTACATCGTCGACACCTTCATCGTTGTGGTCTTCGGCGGAGCGGGCAGCCTGATCGGCACGATCCTCGCCGCCTTCTCCATCGCCCAGGCCCAGTCGATCCTTGAGTTCTTCCTCGACGGCGTCTTGGCCAAGGTCTTCATCCTCCTCACCGTGGTCGGCATCCTGATGCTCCGACCGCAGGGCTTGGTTGTGTCCAAGATCCGTAAACCGTAATTGACAAAAGGTCTGACAGGGAACTCAGGCTCCCGTTTGTGGACGTTTTAACAAACGAAGTTACCCACTCAACTATAAGGATAATACGTTGAAATCTTTGATCTACGACAAAGCCCTTGGTGGGCGCTCAGGCCTGATCGGCATGATCGTGTTAGCCGTACTGCTACTGCTGATCTTCCCGATCTTCCTCGACACCTTCCGGCTTAACTTGATGGGCCGGTACCTCAGTCTCGCCTTCGTCGCGATCGCCTTGGTGCTCTGCTGGGGCTACGGCGGCATCCTCAGCCTCGGCCAAGGGGTGTTCTGGGGGCTCGGCGGGTACTGCATGGCCGCATTCCTCAAACTTGAAGCCGCCCGCAACATCGCGAATGAAGCAGGCACCGACCAAATCAACGCGCTGACCACGGTCGGACTCCCCGACTTCATGGACTGGAACCAGATCACCGAATTGCCTTGGTTCTGGTACCCCTTCAAGAGCTTCCCGCTCACGCTCTTCCTGATGTTCCTGATCCCCACGGTCCTGGCCTACATCATCGGTGTCGCCATGTTCAAGCGCCGGGTGAGCGGCGTGTACTTCGCGATCATCACCCAGGCGCTCTGCTGGATCATGGAACTGTTGTTCGTCACGCGCCAAGGATGGACCGGCGGCATCAACGGCATCACCGACCTCCGCACGCTACTGGGCTGGGACATCCGGACTGAATCTGCCCAAACGATCATCTACTTCATCACGGTGACGGGGATCTTTGCCTGTGTGATCCTCGGACGACTCATACTAAATTCGAAGCTCGGCAAACTGCTGGTTGCGATGCGGGATACCGAAGACCGTGTCCGCTTCTCCGGCTACGACGTCGCTAACTTCAAGACATTTATCTTCTGTATAGCCGCGGCCATGTCAGCCCTCGGCGGCGGGTTGTTTGTCATGAATGTCGGCTTCATGTCGCCGAAGCTGGTCACGATTGAACCTTCCATCTACATGGTCATCTTCTGTGCGGTTGGTGGACGTATGTCGCTCATCGGCGCCGTGTACGGCACCTTGGCGGTGTCTTACGGCCGGACCTACTTCTCAGAAGAGTTCCCCGAGCTCTGGCTGTTCGCTCTGGGTGGCGTGTTCATCCTCGTGACCGTCGTCTTCCCGAGAGGTTTGGCGGGTATCGTCGAAAGCGTTACGCCATGGGTTGGAAAAATCTTTTCGAAGTCAGGGCAAAAGAGCGAAGGCTCTCCGCCAACAGCTGAAGCGATCGGGACCTGACCGGATACACCTAAAGGCAGCTTGTCTGCTGGTCATACGCTTGCAGCAATCGTTTTACGCAACCAACTAACCCGCGGCGCGGCCGCAAACCGAGACTGAACCATGGTACTACCTACCGATTTTGCCCTCGCAATTGAGAACCTGACCGTTTCGTTTGATGGCTTCAAAGCCGTGGACAGCGTGTCCCTATACGTTGACAAAGGCGAACTCCGCGTGGTCATCGGCCCCAACGGGGCGGGTAAGACCACCCTGCTCGACCTGATCTGCGGCAAGACACGCCCAACCAGCGGCAGCATCCAGTTCTTGAACCGAGAACTAACTTCGATGGCGGAGCAGAAGATCGTCCGCAACGGCGTGGGGCGTAAATTCCAGACGCCTTCCATCTACCCCAAGCTGACCGTATTTGAAAACCTTGAGGTTTCATTCCCCAAGGGCCGGGGCGTGTGGGGATCGCTGTTCTTCTCACGCTCGGAAGAGGTGAAGTCGAAGATCATGGAGGTCGCCAAGGACATCTACTTGGATGACAACCTGGATACCGAGGCCGAAATCCTCAGCCACGGCCAAAAGCAGTGGCTGGAGATCGGCATGCTTCTGATTGCGAATCCCGAGCTCATTCTCCTCGACGAACCCGTTGCGGGTATGAGTGTCAACGAACGGAAAAAGACCGCCGAGCTACTTCGCCGCATTAGCAAAGGCCGATCCGTGGTCGTCATCGAGCACGACATGAACTTCGTCCGTGAGATCGCGGACAAAGTCACGGTGATGCACCAAGGCAAAGTGCTCGCCGAGGGATCGATGGACAAGGTCGAGAACGACGAGAAGGTCATCGAGGTCTACCTCGGTCACTAACCCCAACCCACCACTACTACCACCAATCCAATAATAAAAGACAGGATTTACCCATGCTGAATGTACAAGACCTCAACGTCGCTTACGGATCAAGCCCTGTGATCCGAGGGGTCAGCTTTAGTGCCAACAAAGGCGAAACGATTGCCATCATGGGGCGTAACGGCATGGGCAAGACGACCCTGATGAAAAGCCTCATCGGATCGCTTGGCAACACCGGCGGATCGATCGAAGTTGATGGCGTCGAGATTGCAGGCAAAGAAAGCTATCAGCGGGTGAAGAGCGGATTGGCGTTCGTTCCCCAAGGACGGCAGATCTTTTCGACCCTGTCGGTTGAAGACAACATCAAGACCGGCCTAGAGACCGTCAAGAACAAACGAAAGATCAGTGACAACATCTACGGCATGTTCCCGGTGCTCTACGACATGCGTCGCCGAAAAGGCGGCAACCTGTCTGGTGGTCAGCAGCAGCAGCTCGCCATTGCCCGCGCTCTGGTCAGCGAACCCAAAGTATTGCTCTTAGATGAACCCACCGAGGGTATTCAGCCATCGATCATCAAGGACATCGCAAAAGCTCTGAATGAGATTAAGCAGATGTACGACCTGACCATCGTGGTGTCCGAACAGGTCCTCAGCTTCACCATGGATATCGCGGACCGCCTGTTTGTCATCGAATCCGGCAAGCTCATCCATGAGGACAAACGCGAAGACGTTCAGGAAGAGACGATCGCTAAATATCTCTCGGTGTAGAACCACATCGGCGCATAATCTGCGCGAGGTGCGTGTGGGGAGATGGGCCTGTAGCGCTTGTCATAAAGACGAATAGTCGGCACCCAGCAATACCATGACCTACGTCGTGGGCTTGGCTGGTCATTGGTCAACACCCAACAGATCGGTGCAGCCTTACACCACGCATAACCTGCATTCAGTTCGATAAGTAGCTCCACAAAAGCTACTTAGATCTACTTGCGAGCCCTTAAATTCCTTGAGGGCGATGGTTTGAACATCGCGTTTTTTTGGTGGGCTCGTTGACGCGTGTGATGCCCGGCTAACACTATGAAAAATTTTCTCTGCTTCTGTGTCACATCCTGATTTGAACGGCGTCTACCGGTTAGAACCCCCTTTCCCCTAACTGGAGTAAGCCATGTTGGTCCCCAAAACGGTCAAAAAAGTTCTTCTCATCGGTGCCGTGGGCGTCGCCGCCGGTGCCCTCCTCTTCGGCGGAGAATTGATAAGTTACGCTAAGAGCTCGGTCTACAGCGTCCAACGCGAGACCAAAGCTGCCGTGCCCCTGTCGTTCGAGCTGCAGCGGGCCCGCGACCTGCTCGATGAGGTACTGCCCGAGCTGCACCAGAACATCCGCCAGATCGCTCGTGAAGAAGTCGAGCTGGAAGCCCTATCCCGCAGCATCGTCGAGAGCGAGCAGCGCGTGTCCCAGGAAGAAGCCGCCCTCGCCCAGCTGCGCGACGTTGTGGCTTCGGGTCAGAACGTCCACTACGTCAACGGCCGAACCTACGGCCGCGACGCGGTCACCCAGGACATGGGCCGACGCGTCTCGATGCTCAAGGAAGCCAAGCTCGTGCTCGAAGGCAAACGCCGCGTCGAAGAAAGCCGCCGTGCGTCGCTGGCCGCTGCCACCACGTCACTCGAGCAGGCCCAGACCCGCAAGCTGCAACTCGAGGAGCGCATCGAAAGCCTCGCCGCCCAGTTCCGCATGGTGCAGGCCGCCGAGTCGGCATCAGGCCTCGCCCTCAACGACAGCAAGCTGAACCAAACCGAGAAGTTGATCAGCGAGCTGCAGGAACGGCTCGATGTGGCTGAGCGCACGCTGGCCCACGAAGCCCGCTTCACCGCCGGCATCCCGCTCGCCGGCCCGACCGAAGCCGAGCTGCTCGCCGAAGTCGATGCCTTGCTGGGCATCACCGCCACCCCCACGGTTGAAAACATGGAGCTGGCCGGACGGATCGGCCAGTAAGTTTCCCCTATCGGTTGGCCTCTTAACCGAGGCCGATCGGTTTCGCGTGATCGCTAAGACACGATGCCTTCACCACACGTCCATTCTTGTAACGCCCTGGACCGCGCCGCCCGTCATGAACCACGCCACCCTCCATCACGCCCTCACCGCCATGCACGCGGGTCGGCTCGACGAGGCGGCCAACCTTCTGACCCAGCCCAGCATCCGCCCCCACCGCCGAGCCCAGGACGCGTTGACCCAAGTCTGTAAGCAGCTCGTGAAGCGGGGGCAAGAACACCTGAGCGCCGAGCGTTGGGCCGAAGCGAGGAGCGATGCGCAGCTTGTGCTGTCCATCGAGCCGGGGCATACCCAAGCCGCGGAACTCCTCGCCGATGTTGCTCAAGAACGCGCAGTCCACCAACGCCAAGAGCGCCGCGCCGCCGATGGCCTGGCCTACGCCCAACGCTTGGCCGATCTGGGCCAATCCACCCGGGCCCGTCAAGCCGCCCCTGAGCTCGATAGCGTCGCGGGCAAGCGTCTGGTGGAGCATTTAGACCTCCGCAAGCTCGAGCGCCAAGCCCTCATCGAACGCGGCGAGGCGGCGCTTAAACGCAATGATTTCGCGGGGGCGGCCCACGCCGTCGAACGCCTATCGGCTTTGCCCCCATCGTCAGATAGCGATGTGCTCAAGCACGCGTTGCAGTCACAAGCCGCCCTCGTTGCGGAGGAGCACCTCCGTGCAGGGCAACCCGACGAAGCACTGGCATTGCTGAAACTCACCGGCGCGAGCGACACGCTGACCCAGGTGTGTCACGACCTGCGTGCCGCGGCGATCTCGCTCGACCGAGGCGACGCCGCCACCGCCTTGCCACCGCTTCAACGCGCGGCGCGTCACCTGCGTGGTGTCGCCTGGCTCGACGATACGATCGCCCAGACGCGTGCCCTGCGTAACGCCCAGGAAGCGTTGATCGCTGGGCCGATCGGGGCGCTCGCGGATGTGGGCGGCGGGACGTCAAATCTCGCAACCCAAGCGGCAACCCGAGCGGTAGGATGTGGGTATCGCTCGATGACTCATTCCTCCCCCCAGGCCGTGGCCGATTCTGCTTTGTCGCACTCTTCACTCATCCTGCATCAGGACGGCCAGCCGTTGGCCGTGATCTGCGCCACGCCGCAGGTGAGCCTCGGCGCAAGCGAGCGGTGCACCCTCCCCCTCATCGCTTCGGAGTCGGTTCCCCGCATCACGTTCACGCGTGACGAAGAAGGCCATCTTGTGCAAGGCGCATCCGACCTCGCGGTGAATCAGCAGCCCACCACGCACGCCCTGCTCACGCACCAGGACCGCCTCGGCGTCGGCCCCCGCATCAAGCTGCGTTACCTGCGGGCCAACGCCGCCAGCCAGACCGCTGTGTTGGAACTGACCGCCGGGCGTTTCACTACCCCGAACCTCCGGCGGGTCGTGCTGCTCTCCGGCGAGTTGCTTGTCGGCCCGCACCGCGGGTGTCACCTGCGTGATCCCAAGCTCACCCAAGCCGTGACCTTCCGCCCCACCGCCGATGGACTCGCCGCCGAGGGCGTTTCGCTCACGCCGGGCGGACCCCAGCAAACGATCCATGGCCAAGCCTGGTCGCTCACCCACTTCGAACCCCGATCCACCTGACGACTCACTTCCAAGGCCCACTTCTCTTGTCCACCTACCGCTACCAACCCGGCGACCGCCCCCTGGATGGCTACACCGTGCGCGCCCCCGCCGGACGCGGCGGCTTCGGCGAGGTCTACTTCGCCGAGAGCGATGCCGGCCGCGAGGTCGCGCTCAAAGCGCTCTACGTCAATCAGGGCTACGACGAGATCGAGCTCCGTGGCATCCGCCACTGCATGAACCTCAAGAGCCCCCACCTCGTGAGTATCTTCGATGTGAAGACCGCTGAGGACAGCACGCCGTTCGTGGTAATGGAGTACGTCGCCGGGCCATCGCTGCGCGACCTGCTCAACGACTCGCCCGAGGGCTTGGGCCCGGACAAGGCCGCGTTCTTCCTCCGTGAAGTCGCTAAGGGGCTCAGCCACCTGCACGGCTACGGCGTCGTCCACCGCGACCTCAAGCCCGCCAATATCTTCTACGAAGACGGCTACGTGAAGATCGGCGACTACGGCCTGTCCAAACTCATGACCGCCGACCCCGTCGCCAGCCAGACGGTCACCGTCGGCACGGTCCATTACATGGCCCCCGAGATCGGCGCGGGCAAGTATGACAAGTCCATCGACCTCTACGCCCTGGGTTGCCTGCTCTACGAAATGCTCACCGGCCGGGTGCCGTACTCCGGCGACAGCCCGAGCGAGGTCCTGATGAAACACCTCCAGGCTGAGCCCGAGCTGGACGACGTGCCCGAGGCGTTTGCCAAGGTGATCCGCAAGGCGTTGCAGAAAGACCCGGCCGACCGTTATGCGTCCGCCACCGAGATGGTGGAAGACTTGTTCGGGACCGAGCACGTCCGCAACAGCGTGTCGCAGCTCAACGCCGACGAGCTGAGCGTGATCGCCAAGCGGGTAGGGCGCAAGCTCGAAACGGCCGCATTGCCCCCCGCGTCGCCGATTGCCGCGCCACCGCGTCCGCCCCAGGCTCCACGGAGTAACGCATCACTTGCTTCGGCGGAGCGACATTGGCCGCAGCACGGCCGAGGCCTCTTCGCGATACTCACGGTGATGCTGGCCCTCCTCGCGGCGACCTTCACCGGTATCGGCATGGAACGCCACGCCGATGAGGGCTTCTGGTCTTCGCTCTTCATGTTGATGCTGGTCGGCCCCGCCTCGACCTGGGCGGTGACGCGGGGTAACCGCTACGAACCCGAGCCGCTGCTAGGCACTCGGCTGGGGTTTGCGATACGCCCGATCTTGAGCCACGCCCTGATCGCGTTGCCGTTCATCCTCCTCGTGGTGGGCGGGGGTGCGTCCGATCGCGTGGGCACTCTTCTGGTCACGGCCGCGTTCTTCTCCGCACTGGTCACCGCGTGTGTGTATTGGCCGCAGCATACCCATCCCGATCGCACGACACCGTTCTCGCCGGGGCTGTGGGTCGGCCTGGGGCTGGCCGCGGCATTGCCCACGTTGGTGTTCGCGCCCGAAGCGGTAGCGATCGCGTTTGCGCTGCCGGTGATCATTGCGTTGGGGGCCCAACTTGTGCGTCCAACCACGCCGCTCCAACCCATCACAAAAACTCACCCGGCAACACCTGCGATGAACGCCGCCGTTCAAGCTTCCGCTCCCGCGCCTTCTCGGCCCGCGCCCACTGCACGCCCGGAACAGCCTCCCTCGCCACAAACCGGACAGCCCGCCCTGCCTGAAAACACTTCACGCCACAGCCGGCTCGCGGCGATCCTCCTCTGCGCGGTCTGGATCGTCATGCCGCTGGGCGGCCTGCATCGCTTCTACGTCGGCAAGTGGTTCACGGGCATCCTCTGGCTGTGCACATTCGGCTTCCTCGGCATTGGCCAACTCATCGATGGCATCCTCATCCTCTGCGGTGCGTTTAACGACAGCCAGGGCAAGCCGCTGATCCGCTGGGAACTGGCGGGCGCACCGCAAGACCGATCCGCCCATGTGACGCGTAAGAGCGCCGCGGTGAAGCGTACCTGGACCCCACGCATCCGAGGCCGAGTCAATCCGTTTGCGATGATGCTACACCTCTTTGGGATTCTGCTGCTGCTGGTGGGGCTGGGGTTGATGGTGCCGGTTTGGTTCTCGGTACCCGAGCTGATCAACGAGCTGCCGGTGTTCGCTGAGTTTCGGGACGACGTCGGCGACGGGTTGGGCTACGATGGCTGGCCGCTCTTGGCCGGGCGAGTGCTCTTCGGCGCGGCGTTGGTGGTGCTCGTGGTCGGCACCCTGTGCGTGGCCGTCGCCCGACGCGGCTCACTGGCCCATACGGCCCGGGCGGCCTTCGGCGGCGGGGCGATGCTCTGCGGCGGAGCGATGCTGGTGGCGCACAACCCCAAGCTGCGAGCCGTGCGGTCTTGGCAGGTAGGCCTGGACCTCAAGCAATACCCGCTGGACGCTCAGCTCAACCCACTTTTTAACGTCGATGCCATACTGAGCAACGCTTTGGGTGGGCCGTTCTTCGTTGGGCTGGTCTGGCTCGGGATGGCGTTGGCCCTCCTGATGATCCCCGCTCGACGCAGCCCGTCGACACTTACCCAGCAAGCCCAGGAGGTGGCTTCATGAGTGTTTCGTTCGTCGCTTTACTCATCGTCTTGCTCTTCGTTGGCATAGTCCTCACGGGTCTGGCACTAATGATCGTGGCGGCGGCCAAGAGCAAGAACTCTACGGGGCTTTGGATCGCCGTCGCGGTTGTGGCGACGGTGGTTTTGATTGTGCCGGTCGGAGTGATCTACTTGAACACCGCAAGGGTTGCCGTCCATCACAACGCGGCGGCGTCTCAACTCCAAACCCAGGCCGCTCGACAACACAGTACGTTTGTCGAAAAGCCGATTGCGGTGCCGTTGCCGACAGCTCCTAAACCGGTGCTTTCGGTCGTACCCGCTGACGCAATGACCGCCCCTTCGGAGTGGCGGCCCGCGTCGGAGATCATGCCTGACGCCGAGGTGGACTTTTATCCCTCGCAACGCGAGGCCGAGCAGGCCCTTGCGGCGGCGATCGTGGAGGCTTACGGGCCTTGGGGGCGTACTAAGCCGGGGTTGAGCCAGCCCCAGCCATTGGATTTGATTCACGCCATGGACGGCCCACCGACCAACGCCTTCCAATCTGCCGCCGATGCGGTTCGCGAGCTCGGCGTGGCTACTCACGCCGTGAAACCCAGCATCTCGAACCACACCCGGCAGCATGGCATCCTGCTAACGCTCACCCCGCCGAGCCCCGAGTCGCCGATCGGAGTCTACCACGCCCGGGACGAGCACTTCAGCGACCCCGTGCCCTTCACCTTCACCGCACGCTTCGTCGACAAGCCCTGGCTGACTGACCTCTCGGCCTACCGCATCGTGCAAGAATCGCCCAAACTTATCGTGGGCTTTAGCCCCAATCCCGAGAGCACCGCCGAGGACGCCGAGATCGCGGCGCTGCGGGCGGTTGCGGCGCAGCTCGCCCCACGCGTGGCGGATCAACGAGGCGGCCCGCCCAAAGTCTACGACGTCAGCATCATGTACCCAGAGCTCGATTCGATCGTCCGCAACCTTAGAAGGCTCGATCTCGTGCAAGACCAGTTCACCCAGCAGCTCGAACGCTCCTATGGCACCGTGTTCCGTCATGCGGTGCTAGTCGACGCGACCCCCGACACACTCAAAAGACTCTACAACGGGGGGAATCTGACTTGGGTCGATGTTCCTCCCCAGCAGCAGTTTGCCAATGGTCCGTCCGGACGTGAAATCGAAGTAGCAGCCGATATGCCCGTTGCCGTAACGGCTTCGGTACAAGAGTACCGGGGACCGTTGCCCACCATACTCTCCAGCGGGGTCCTGCGTATCCTCGGGCTGGGCGTGCTCGTGGGTGTCACGCTGCTGATCTACCGCGTGCTCGACAACTGGACGCTCGGGTATCGCCAGGGTGCGCTTTCGGTCACCGCCATCGCGATTATCCTCGGCGGAGCGTTGCTGCTTGGGCTACTGTGGATGGCATGACCGAAGCGGATCGATTGCTTCTGAATAGCATCTGCAGCGGCGACGAGGCCGCGTGGTCGCGATTGGTCCGGCTGTACCAGGGCCGACTCGTGGCGTTTGCCACACAGCAAACACGCAACCGCGCGGATGCAGAAGATGCGGTGCAGGATTGCTTCGTCACGTTCCTCAAACAGCTCGACCGCTTCCGCGGCGCCGCCTCGATTGAGACGTACCTCTTCCAGATCCTACGTCACCGCATCATCGATCAGTACCGTAAGCAGGCGCGACGGCCGTGCCGTTTGAGCACAGACCTGTCGGATCGGCAAGACACCATCGCCGCCATAGAAGCCCATCAGCCCACGCCCTCGGCCTACGCCGGGCTGCGCGAAGCCCAAGACAATCAGCAGGAATGGCTCGCTGATGCACTGCGGACGGTCACCGCGCGGTACCAGGCGGAGTGCGACTTCGACAAGCTGCGGGTGATCGAGATGTTGTTCTACGCCCAGCTGCCGCCGGGACAGATCGCCGGGCACATGGAGATCAGCAGCAACACCGTCGCCACGATCAAACGCCGGACGCTGCAACGCATCGGCGACGCCCTGCCGAAGGAGGCGGGCAACACGCCGCTGACCGACACCCTGCTCACCACCGCGTGGGAAGCCGCCCGCCCGAGCTGCCCCAAACGCAGCACCATCGGCGCGTACCTGCTCGGCTCGCTCGACAAGCCGTGGCACGACTACGTGCGGTTTCACCTCGAAACGCTGGGGTGCCGGTTCTGCGTGGCGAATTTCGAGGACCTGAAGCAGCAGACGCAGGACGCCGAGGCGCAATCGCATGTTGAGGATTTAAATGCGCGGATTCTGCGGTCATCCGTCGGCTTTCTACCGCGTGGTGGCTGATGCTTCGCGACGCTCAGCCTTTCATGCCGCTGGTGGATACGCCCTCGATGAAGTAGCGTTGAGCGGCGAAAAACAGCACGACGCACGGGAACATGCACACGAAACTCGCCGCCATTAGCAGGTGGGCGTCGCTGATGCCGTACTGGCCGCGGAAGGCGTTGAGCGCCAGGGCGAGCGTGTTCTTCTCCGGGCTGTTGAGATAGATGAGCGGGCCGAGGAAATCGTTCCACACGCCCATGAACGTGTAGATCGCCGTGATCGCGATCACCGGCTTGCTCAACGGGAGCATGAGCTGGAAGTAGATCCGCATGTTGCTCGCGCCGTCGATCCGCGCCGCCTCGACCAGGTCTTCGGGGATCTGGCTGAAGAACTGGCGGAACATGAACACAAAGAACGGCCCGGCCAAACACATCGGTAATACCAATGGCCAAAACGTATCGATCACCCCCAGGTAACGCCACAACACGAACACCGGGATCATCGTCACCTGCGGCGGCAGCATCATCGTGCTGAGCATCAGGATGAACAACGGCTTGCGTCCGCGGAAACGGAAACGCGCAAAGCCGAAGCCAACCAACGAACTGCTCAGCACCATGCCCACAATACTAAAGAACGTGATGAACACGGTATTGGCCAGCGCGTTGAGAAAGTCCATCCGGGCGAGCGACTCGGGGTAGTTCTCCCACTGCGGACCGCCCTCCCCGAAGCCGACCCACACCTCGCCGCTCTGTACGACCTGCTCGGTACTGAGTGAACTCTTGACCATCCACGCAAACGGCATCAGCAGGATCAGCGAACCCACGATCAACAACACCCAAGCGCTGATGCGCAGCCAATCGGTAGGCTTGCGGGACGCGGATAGCTGCGCGTCGATCTGTGTGATTGGGGACTCAGCGTTCTTCATGACTTGAGCCCTTCGTAATGCACCAGGTTGCGGCTGCCGCGGAACGCCAGGAGCGTGACCAGAAGGATCACCACAAACAGCACCCACGCCATCGCCGAGGCGTAGCCCATGTTGTGGAACTCAAAGGCCTGCAGGTAGAGGTAGAGCACATAGAAGAGCGTCGCGTCGTCCGGCCCACGCCGGGTCATCACGAAGGCTTGGGTGAAGACCTGGAAGCTGCCGATGATGCCCATGACAAAGTTGAAGAAGATCAGCGGGCTGAGCATGGGCAGCGTGACGTGGGTCAAGCGGTGCCAAGCAGAAGCGCCGTCGATGATCGCCGCTTCGGTTAGGCTTTTCGGAATCGCTTTCAGCCCGGCGAGATAGATCACCATGGCGCTGCCCACGCCCCAGAGGTTCATCATGACAAAGGCGGGGATCGCGGCCCACTGCGCATCGTCGCCGAACCAGTTGGGGGCACGCACGCCGAACCAGCCCAAGGGCACGTTCATGACCTGGTTGATCAGGCCGTAGTCGTTGTTGAGTAGCGCCAGCCAGAGTGCGCCGAGCACGACGCCGGTGATGACCGAGGGCACAAAGAAGATCGTACGGAACACCGCGATGCCGCGGACCTCGGTGTTCATGAGTAGCGCGACGCCCAGCGAAGCAAGCTGCCCGATCGGGATCGCCAGCACGACGTAGTACGCGGTGACCCAAATCGATTTCCAGAACGGCGGGTCGTGCGAGAACATGTGCACGAAGTTGCCGAAACCGACAAACTCCGCCTCGCCCAGCGGCGTGACGGCGGACCAGCGTGATAACGCCAGTAAGCCCGACAGGAACATCGGACCTGCGGTCAGGGCGACGAAGCCGATCACCCAGATGCTGATGAATCCCATGCCCGAGCGTTCGTGGGCACGGTCGAGTGCGCCGAGTTTTTCTTTCCGCGCCCGCCACCACACAAACGTCACCGCCGCGGCAATGAGTGCTAGCAGAGATGCGCCGACCGACACCCACGGCATCCGCGGGTACGCCTTGGTTTTCAATGGCGAAGACAACTCAAACGCCCAGAGCTCCTTGATGTTCGCCAGAGCTTCTTCGATCGACCGCGAGCCCAAACGTAGCGCCGCGTTCTGCTCGGCCAGCAGGATGTCTTCAAATTCCCGCTGACGAGGCATGAGTTGGAAGTCGACCGACTTGGCAATGTCGAGATACACCGGGCCGTCCTCGAATTTCCGGCCCAGGTTGAGCACCTCGTCGCTTTCGGCAATGGTCCGGTTGATCGAGATCGACAGTCCGTCGCTGCTGAGTAATCTTTGCCCCGCGGGACTGGAGAGGTACATCACCAACTCCATGGTTTCTTCGGGGTGATCGCCCTTGGCGCTCACACCCCAGGCCGCCGTCATGATCGGCGATCTGGGCTTCACACCGGGAACGTGGGGCATCGGGACCACGGCATATCGGAACGTATCGATCGCTTCGCACAGGCCCGAGGTCCAGCGCCCCGTGGGGCCAATCGTGCCGACGCGGCCGGTGAAGAACTCTTCGGCCCCAGAGCGGTTGATGCCGATCGCGTTGTAGACGATCCCCTCGTCGATCCGCAGTCGGCGGATGCGCTCGAACGCCGCGATCAACCCGGGGTTGTCGATGTCGGGGCGGGTGAAGTCGGGGTTGCCTTGTTCGTCGAACTCGAACAACTCGCCGCCGTGGTTCCAGATGATCGCGATGAGCGGGTCGGCCCAAAGGCCCATGAACGCCCCAAAGATATTGTCACCCAGGCCATCGATCGCGCGAGAGGCCTCTTCGAATTCATCCCACGTCCACCCGTCGTAGGGCACGGGCACGCCCGCCTGTTCGTAGAGGTCGACGTTCACGTACATCGCCAAGGGCGTGTAGTCCCGTGCGATACCCCACAACGGTCCATCACCACGCGTTTGCGTTTCGGGATTGAAGCGGAAGCCTTGGAGCAGGACCGGGTAGATATCGTCCTTCCACTCGCCGCCCATCTCGTCGAGCGCCTCATCCATCGGCAGCACCAGTCCTAGCGAGGCGAAGTCCGGCACCAGGTCGTACTGCAGATAAAAAAGGTCGGGCGGATCGCCCGCGGCGATCATCGTCTTGAGCTTGGACAGGTAGTTGTTGTGGGCGACATAGATCACCTCGATGCGTACATCGGGGTGCAGGTCTTCGTACGCGTCGGCCATCTCCCGCAGGATCTTGTTTTCGTGCTCGTGGCCCCACACCATCATGCGCAGAGTGGTGTCGCGGGCTTCATCTTCCTGCAACAAAGTGCGGGCCGACACGTGGATAATCGACCACAACACCAGCAAACCCGTGGCGAAAGTAAGCAGCACCGCCGCCACGGATTTAATGGTGCTGTATTTCATATTGGCCGATGCCTTGAAGTGGGGAGTTAGTGCTCTGGGCGTTCGGCTTACCTAATTATGGGCGAAGGAGCAGAGTGCAGACGCCTTCAACACAAATAGCAGCCGGGGGGTGGTTGTTACGAAAAATGGAAACACGTGACGAGAACAGGCCAGCATCACATGGAGTTAAAAAAGAAGTCGACAGGAAGGTGCGAAAATAGCCGTCAATAAAATTGATCTAAGCAATACTATCAAGATTGTGAATTGTTGACTGAGCCTAAGCGTAGAGCAACCAGATCATATCGACCAAGCCCCGAGTGAGAGGTCAAGAGAAACAACCGGCGGCCGACATCCTCTGTAGCCCGCCCAATCAGGGCAAGAGGCGAATCTACTCGATATCCGGTACAATGCCTACCTCTTGAAGGGCAAGTGCTTTTTTAAAAAACACTTAGGGATTGTTAATGATCTACTTCAATAGTCTTGGTTGGCTGAACCGCTTCTAAAACCACGACACGATTCTCCACCACCTCCATATCCATCCCCCGAGGAGCACGAGCAATGAAGAACTACCAGCTTTACATCGACGGCCAATGGGTCGACTCCAAGTCCGGCGAAACCGCCGAGGTCCTCAGCCCCGCGACCGGCGAAGTCGTGGCCACCATCCAGAACGGCAACGAGGCCGATGCCCAGGCCGCTCTCGAAGCCGCCGAGCGTGCCCAGAAGGGCTGGGCCAAGACGCCGCCCCGCGAACGCGCTGAGCTGCTACGCAAGTTCTGCGACGAGGTCCGGGCCAACCGCGAAGAGCTGGCCGTGCTCACCACCCGTGAGATGGGCAAACTGCTCACCGTCGCCCGCTTCGAGGTGGATGTGTTCTGCTCGTTTGTCGAGTACGCCTGCGACTGGGCCCGGCAGATGGACGGCGATATCGTCCAGTCCGACAACCGCAACGAACACATCTACATCCACAAGATCCCGCGCGGGGTCGTCGTCGGCATCACCGCGTGGAACTTCCCCGTCGCCTTGGCGGGCCGGAAGATCGGCCCCGCGCTCGTGGCGGGCAACGCCATGGTCCTCAAGCCCACCAGCGAAACCCCGCTCGCCACGCTCGAGCTGGCCAACCTTGCCAAGAAGGCCGGCCTGCCCGACGGCCTACTCAACATCGTCACCGGCCCCGGCCGCACGATGGGCGACGCCCTCTGCCGCAGCCCCATCACCAAGATGGTCTCCATGACCGGCAGCACCCCCGCCGGCCAAGCCATCATCAAGGCCACCGCCGACAACATGGCCCACTGCCAACTCGAGCTCGGCGGCAAGGCCCCGTTCATCGTGCTTGAGGATGCCGACCTCGAGCAAGCCGCCGCCGCCGCGCTGCACTCGCGCTTCGACAACTGCGGCCAGGTCTGCACCTGCAACGAACGCATGTACGTCCAGGAGTCGGTCTACGACGAATTCATGTCGATCTTCATGCCCAAGGTCGCGGCCCTCAAAGTCGGCGACCCGCTCGACGAGTCCATGGACATGGGCCCGAAGGTCAACAAAAACGAGCTCGAGCACATGAAGCACCTCGTCGAGGTCAGCGTCAAAGAAGGCGCCACCGTCGCCCACGGCGGTAAGGTCGCCGACGTGCCCGGCTTCGAGGGCGGCAACTGGTTCGAGCCGACCGTGCTCACCGACGTGACCCAGGACATGACCATCGTCCACGAAGAGTCGTTCGGCCCGATCCTGCCGGTCATCAAGTTCCAGACGCTCGACCAGGCCATCGAATACGCCAACGACGCCGAGTACGGCCTGGCCGCGATGATCTGCACCAAAGACATGAAGACCATCCTCCGCCTCGTCGACGAGCTCGAGTGTGGCGAGGTCTACATCAACCGCGGCCACGGCGAGCAGCACCAGG
>JBCCWB010000004.1:0-38484 GCA_039194345.1 Planctomycetota bacterium | reverse complement strand
GCTAATCGCCGTCATAACCTCCACATACCGCCCCATAGGTACCTGCCGTGAATGCGGATACAACCTTAAGGACAACACTTCGGGTGTTTGTCCTGAATGCGGTCTGGCTTTCATCACACCGAACGAACCTGCCAAACCCCAACTCAGCGATCGATAATTTTCTGGAGAAGCTCTTCGTCGAGTTCTTCATTACAAACCACCACCACCGTCGGCTCCCCGAGGTACTTCTGGGCCGCGACGCGGACGTCCTCGGCGGTGAGGGCTTCGACTTCGGCGAGGAAGTCGCGGCCGGTGAGGTCGTCGACGCCGTAGAGCAGGTCGAGGGCCTGGCCCATAGCGAGGCTGCTGTTGCTCTGGCGGCCGAAGAACTCGTTGGTGAGCACCTTGGCTTTGGCGCGGGCGAGGGTATCTTCATCCACCAATTCGGTGCGGGCACGCTCGGCGACGGCGATGGTGCGCTCGAGCGCATCGTCGACCGTGTCGGCCTGGGTGTTGAAGAGCATGGTGAAGTAGCCGGGCACGAGGCCGGAGGACGCCCCGGCGTTACTAGCGTAGACCAGGCCCGGGCCGCGGCCGCGGAGTTCTTGTTGCAGCCAACCCGCGGGGAAGTCGCCGATGACGCGAGACAGCACTTGGATCGCGGCGTAATCGGTGCTGTCACGCGTGATGCCCGGGCCGAAGCCGACCTGCACCGCAGCGATGGGTTTATTGGTTTCGACAATCGTGAGTCCGGGCTTGGGTGCATCGGGCTGGGGGAGCGCGAAAGCTTCGCCAACGGTCGCGGGCATGCCGCCGAATAACGCCTCGGCCTGAGAGAACACTTCTTGCGGGTCGACATCGCCGACCACCGCCAGCACCGATTCGCTGGCGTTGAGGCGTGAGGCGTGGAACGCGCGGAGGTCATCGGGCGTGAGCGATTCGACGACTTCGTGTCGGCCGGAAGAGAGCTGCGACCAGGGGTGGCCAGGGTAGTAGGCCTTGAGGAACTCGCTGCGGAGTTCGCCGGACCAGCGGTCGGTCGAGCGGTCGATCGCGGCGAGCAGACGCGGCTGGAGCTTGCCCCATTCCTCAGCATCGAAGGACGGGTTGAGCGTGACGTCGGCCATGAGTTCCATCACGGCGGGCCAGTCTTCGGTGAGCGCCGAGGCGGTGACAAAGCCGGTGTTGTTGCCGCTGCCGGTGCTGAGCGTCGCGCCCAGGTCTTCGACCGCAACAGCGATGTCTTGGGCCGACTTCGTCGTGGTGCCGCGGCGCATCATGGCGTAGGTCGCGTTGGACACGCCCTCCCGCCCCGCGTCGTCGGCGAGCAGACCTCCCTTGGTGTAGATCTGCATGGACACGGCGGGGACGACGGTCGAGCGCTGGATCAGCACGTTGAGGCCGTTGGAGAGCGCTCGGACTTCCGTGTCGCCGACGGTGATCGGCTCGGCGCCGTCTCCCGGCTTAGCGAGGTTGGCTTCGAGTAGAGCGACCAGGCCGTAGTTGTCCAGGTCGATCGGCTCGCGGGTAACGCCGGGTTGCTGTTCGACCGCAGGTGGACGGGTGGGGAACGCGATCTCTTCGCCTTCGCCAGCGGGGTTCAGCTGGGCGACGGACGCGGCGTCGGGATCGAGGATCGCGTTGGCGGCAGCCATGATGTCTTCGGGAGTAATCTCCTGCACCGCGGCGGCGTAGTGGGCCAGGTAATCGGGGTCGGCGGTGCTGATGAGGTTGCTGGCGATCGAGCTGGCCACGCCGTCCGCGGATTGCCCAGACCGGAGCACCCGGGCCAGTGTCTGACGCTTGACCCGCGCGAGTTCTTCTTCACTCACGGGTTCAAGGCGGACACGGTCGATGTGCGACTTCACCGCGGTGCGGACCGCGTCGGCGGCGTCGGGCGAGACAAGTTCGTAGTCCACGCCGAAGAAGCCCTCGCCCCAGTGGGCGGAGAAGTTGAACGCGTCGATCGAGGTGACAAGTTGTTGGTTGTCGCGGAGGTCGCGCACGAGGCGGGACGACTCGCCGCCGCCGAGGATGCCCGAGAGCAGGTCGAGGGCGTAGTCGTGTTCGCTGGTGAGTTTGACGCCGGGCCAAAGCAGACGGACGCGTGTCCGCGCGATTGCGGCGGGGCCTTCGACGACCACCGGCTCGACGCTGCCCGGGGCGGCCACGGGGAACGACAGTTCGGGCAGCTCGCCGGTGGGCACATCGATCCACAACCTTGTGAGCTGATCGATCACCGCTTGCGGATCGATGTCACCCGCCACGACGCAAACCATGTTGTTGGGCACGTACATGCGCTTGTAGTAGTCGTAGAGCTCGTCGCGGGTGATATCCATGAACTCATCGATGTAGCCGATGGTCGGGTGGGCACCGGGGTGGTCGGGCGTCGCGGCGAAGCGGGCCTGCTGCGTGAGCTTCCAGTGGATACGGCCGGGGTCGCCCTGCCCCATGGAAAACTCGCGCTGGATCACTTCGAGCTCGCGCTGATATTCATCTTGCTCGATCGCGCTGTTCTGCATCCAGTCCGAGAGCAGATCGATCGCGGTGGTGGTGTGGGTCGAGGTGGTGTTGATGTAGTAGCGGACGGTGTCGAGGCTGGTCGCGGCGTTGGTCTGGGCGCCGATGCTGCCGAGCGTGGCGGTGGAGACTTCTTCGGGGCGGTTGGTGGTGGACCCGCCGGAGACCAGGTGTTCGAGGAAGTGTGACAGGCCGGCCCCGACGTGCTCCTGTTCGTAGAGCGAGCCGGTCTTGACCCAGGCGTGGACCGAGACGACCGGCGCGGTGGGGATGTCCTGGGCGACGAGAACCATGCGGTTGGGCAGCTCGACGATGATGCGGTCGTCGCGTTGCTGCAGCACGTTGACCTCGGCAGCAGGCGTGGCTTGGACTTCGCGGTCAGAAGTGGCGGTGGTGGTCGATTTGGGGGGCGGGGTCGAGGCGTCGGTCAAAAGGGTCTTCTCCTGGCAGGCGGTCGTCATCAGGCTCATCGCCAACACGCCCGTGGCCACACTTCGGTTGAGTTTGATCATGGTTTGATTTCCATCGGTTCGGCCGGCTCGGCCTCTACAGCCTTACGCGACTAATGAGTGTACCGTTCGGCCCAACCCCCGGCCGCCCCCAATATTTCCGCTCACCGGCAGGCCAAACCCCACGGCAGGCGTATAGTCTTCCATGAAGCGTAGCACCCCGTTCATCGTGACGACCGCCGCCGCCGCGGCGATGCTCGCCTGGCAGCCCCCCGCCGTGTCCAGCCCGAGCGATACGGCTGCCGAGGCTTCAACCGAAAGCTCCGACATGCCCGAGCCGCGCCCGGTCTTCATCGAGGCCGAGCTTCCGCTGGGCTACCCCCAGCCCGGGCCCGCCTACCAGGTCATGCTCAAGCAATACCCCGCCTACCGCGCCGCCCGGGCCGACGGCGGCAACGCGTTCCGCAAGCTGTTCAACCACATCCAGAAGCACGACATCGCAATGACCGCCCCGGTCGAGATGACCCTCGACGCGCCACAGGAAGAGGATCCCGGGGTCGCTCGGATGGACATGCTGTTCATGTACGCCGACCCGGATATGGGCGAGATCGGGCCGGACGTGGATGTCGAGGTCATCGATCTCCCGCCGGTGCAGGTGCTAACGCTGGGCTTTTTTGGCAACGCCAACCGCTCGCAGGTCAACGACGCCCTGGCCATGCTCGCACGCCACCTCGAGGCCGACCCCGACTGGGTCGCCGCCGGCCCACCCCGCCTCTTGGGCTACAACAGCCCGATGGTCCCCGCCCGCAACCGCTACAGCGAGGTCCAGATCCCCGTGAAACCCGCGGAGGAAGCCGTCGAAGAATCCAGCGCTTCAGACCCTCAGGACGCTTCTGCTCAGACCGAATCTGACGCATCCGAAGCGCGTTGACACAGCCCCGCTCCCCCCAGACAATGCTCGGCTCACGCCACCGTAGCTCAGTTGGTAGAGCAGATCTTTCGTAAAGATCAGGTCGCTGGTTCGAGTCCAGTCGGTGGCTTTTATGCAAGAGCCATATCCACCACACGCATAAAGTCATCACGCAACGCGGGCATCTCCTCCCGCGGCACGAAACGCACTTCCAGGGATTCGTCATCATTCACCCTCGGCTCGCCCGACACGACGTCGCACCGATAGGCGACGGTTAGATACTGAGCGCGATCGCCGTTGGGGTATTCGATGACCGGTGAGGTGAAGGCGTTGAGCAGGCGGGAGGCACGGACGGTGACGCCGGTCTCTTCGAGGACTTCGCGTTCGATGCCCGCGGCGGGTTGTTCGCCGGGCTCGAGGATGCCGCTGATGAGCGACCATTGGCCGGTGTCGGCCCGCTTGTTCATGAGTACCCGGCCCCGATCATCCACCACCACCGCGATCACGCCGCTCAGCCAAAGCAGGTCGTGGCCGACTTTTTCACGCAAGGCCAGGATGAACTCGGGGGTCGCCATGCGGGCAAGATTACAGAGTTTTTCGGGGTGCCGAGCTGGCCTTCGCACGCCCGGTGCCCGATGGTTACACTGTGGCCACGCCACCTTAGCTCAATTGGCAGAGCAGCGTATTTGTAATGCGCAGGTTGCCGGTTCGATTCCGGCAGGTGGCTTTGGTTTCAGGGTCCACCAACTCGGCCGAGGCAAAAAACCGGGGGTACACTTCACGCATGATGAAGAACTTATGCGTGCCGGTTTTGGTGTTTGCCGTGGTGTTGGTTTCGGGGTGTACTCAACCGAGGGTGGAGCCGGTTGCATCGGCAGGTCCGGCGGAGACCGCCCCACCGGAGACCGCGACGTTTCTCAACATCCGCGACTTCGGGGCCAAGGGTAATGGCGAAACGGACGACACCCAGGCGCTGCTCGATGCGATGCAGGCCGCGACCGAGCGCGAAGGCACCGTCTACTTCCCGCACGGCACCTACATGATCCACCCGGTTAAGGTACCCAACCACATCACCCTGCTGGGCTACTCGGCCTGGGCCTACGGGAACAAGGGCGATAAAGACCCCGACTTCCGGGGCAAGACGACCCTCGCAGCATTGTCGGGGGATGCACGGGCACTGCTCGACCTCGACGACATCCGCGGCACACGCATCGTCGGGCTCACGATCGATGGGCGGGGCCAAGGCGAGCGGATGCACGGCATCTACATGCGGCACCGCGGCTCGGAGCTGCACAACATGGTCGAGGACTGCCGGATCGAGGGCTTCACCGGGTCGGGCATCCGGTTTGAGCGTACGTGGCTGCTCGGCGTCCGCCGATGCATGATCGCGTTCAACGGCGAGCATGGGATCGACATGACTTCGGGCTACGACGGCTGGATCATGGACACGATGCTCACCGGCAACAAGGGCTGGGGGCTGTACATCGCCGGTGAACCCCACGAAGACTTGAGCGAAGAAGAACGCGAATCGATCCGCTGGTTCGGCGGGGCTTCGATCATGGTCACCGCCAACCGCATCGAGTGGAACCGCGCCGGCGGCATCTACTTCAACGGCGCAAACTCCATGCAGATCACCGGCTGCTCGATCGACCACAACTTCGGCCCGGGCATGCAGCTAAAAAACGGCATCAGCCACACCATCGTGGGCAACCTCTTCCGCAGCAGCGGCGTCGAGAAGAAGGGGGACGAGTGCAGCCACCTCTGGATCGAAGATTCGCGCGGCGTCGTGGTCACCGGCAACACCTTCTGGGGCAAGTACAACCGCACCGAGTACCGCTTCGACTACCCCTACCCCTTCTACGGCATCATCGCGAAGAACCTCAGCGGCTCGGTCATCGCGGACAACGCCATGTACCACGCGGCGAGCAAGGAAGGCGTGCGTGACGACGGCGGGCACACCGGCACGGTGATCAAAGACAACGCCTATGTGAAGCCCAACCTGAAGATCACCGACAACGGGTTCGAGTTGCTTCCTGATGAGGCCCCGGCAGAATAGGCTGAATGCTCAACGTCCAAGACTTCGGCGCCAAAGGCGACAACCAGACCGACGACACCCAGGCCATCCAGGCGGCGCTCGACGCGGCGGCTTCGGGCGAGGCCACGCTGTGGTTCCCCACCGGCACATACCTGACCCACCCGCTGAAGGTGCCCAGCCACGTCACCCTCATGGGTCACTCGTCGTGGGGCTACCTCGATCGGGACGACAAAGACCCCGACTTCGCGGGGCGTACGACGCTGGCGGCGCTCTCGGGCGACGCCAAGGCGTTTCTGGATCTCGATGACATCCGCGGCACGCGTATCCTCGGCCTGACGCTCGACGGGCGCAAGCAGGGCGAGGCGATGCACGGCATCTACACCCGCAACCGCGGCAGCGAGCTGCACAACATGATCGAGGACTGCCGGATCGAGCACTTCACCGGCTCAGGCATCCGGTTCGAGCGGGCGTGGGTCCTGGGCGTGCGGCGCAGCCTGATCATGTTCAACGGCGGACACGGCATCGACCTCACCAGCGGCTACGACGGCTGGATCATCGACTGCCAGGTCAGCGGCAACAGCGGCTACGGCCTGTATGCCCGCGGCCAGGCCCCAGACGACATGAGCGAGAAAGAGAAAGAAGCGCTCAAGTTCTTCGGCTCGGCGTCGATCAAGATCACCGCCAACCGCATCGAGTGGAACAAGCAAGGCGGCATCTACTTCAACGGCAGCAACTCGATGCAGATCACCGGCTGCTCGCTCGACCACAACTTCGGCCCGGGCGTCCACCTCAAAAACTCGGTCGCCAACACCCTCTCCGGCAACCTCATCCGCAGCAGCGGCGTCGACAAGCAAGACGACCAATGCACCCAGGTCCTACTCGAAGGCTGCAACGGCACGTCCGTCACCGGCAACACGCTCTGGGGCTGGTACAACCGAACCGAACACGATTTCACCTACCCCTACCCGTACTTCGGCATCATCGCAAAGAACCTGTCGGGCTGCGTAATCGCGGACAACGCGATGTACCACGCGTCCAGCAAGGAAGGTGTCCGCAACGACGGCGGACACACCGGCACGATCATCAAAGACAACGCTTACGTGAAACCCAACATCGAGTTTGATCAAGATGCTGGGTGGAAGCTGCTCGACGATCCCGTCGGGACATAAAAAAACGTCTAGCGGGCGTCACGAAGTATCCGCGTCGGCGGTGGAAACTGCCGGGTAGGGACGCTGCGTGTTACCCGCTAAACGCGGAGGAGTAATACGGTGTGACGGTTCGACTGAATCAGGACAACCGACAGCGGCGCATCGCCACCGCACCTAGGCCGATCATGCATAGCGCAGCGGTGGCGGGTTCCGGCACGGGCAGCAGGCTTGACTCGGGCAGCAGTTCGGTACGCTGGTTCCACCGGTAGCCGGAGTCTTCATGGGTAAAGATGATGCGATCGACGTTGAAGCGGTTGGATCGGCCGGAGATCGAGAAGGTGTAGATCTCGCCGGCGGTGAGGTAGTAGGTCGGCGCTTTGTGGTGGGCACCGTTGCCGTCCAGCCTTGAGGCCAGTCCCCATCCCGTATCCTTTCCGCCGTACAGCTTGGTGTCTCGGGTCAATGCCCGCAGGGGCACATCCGAGCTGCCGGAGGTGAACTCGCCTTCCAGCTTGACGAACGCGTCGTTGTTCTTGTCTGAGGCGTTGCCCAGCAGGCGTTTGTGGGCGCGGAGCCAGAGGGTGTATTTGCCGCTCTGGTTGATCTTGAATTGATACTTGAGCGTGGAGCCCGGGCTATTGCGCGTGAAAGGCCCTTGATATTCGAGGTGGCCAGTGCCAAGCGCACCGGTGGGATAAGTGGAGTTGGCTCCGGGGCCGATGAACCCCCACTTGCCGAGGGGCGATTCTGTGTTTTCCATCTCCATCACGACGACGCCGCCGCTTTCGTTGTGAATCTTCTGAGCAAACGCGACAGGAGAAAGTGCGCACACCAAAAAACCAGCCAAAACAAATACTCTGACAGCACCGGACATGGGGAACTCCTCGGATATAGATACAGAAACGAACAACTCAGATGCGGGACTGAATCGCTTGGGCGGAAGGCCCGTGCGAGACAGCGAATAGGGGTAATAAAATTGTAATCAATCGACATTCACCACCAAGCACAATCCATCCCGCAAATCGATTTTATTTAAGGACTTAATCAGTACCATTTGTATACAGTTGACAATTACTTACCATAGCCACTTCTTACGACCCCCTCTGAATCCTCGGACCCCGCGACATGACCGACGCCCCGCTTCACGAGCAAGACGAATCACAACCCACCGCTGAAGTCTCCGCGGACCACGACTCGGGCTCCGACCCCAATCACGTCGCAGAGGAAGACCGTATTCCGATCGGCGAGAAATCGGCCTACGCCATGGGCGTGGTATCCGACCACTTCGCACAGTTCGGTATCCAGCAGTTCCTTCTGCCGTTCTTCAACGTCGTGATGGGCCTAAGCCCCGCCAAGGTTTCATTGGCGATGGGCTTTGCACGCCTGTGGGACGCGATCAACGACCCCGCGGTCGGCTCGATCTCTGACCACTGGAAGAGCCGCTTTGGACGACGCCGACCGTTTATCTTCGTCGGTGCGGTTCTCACCGGCATCGTGTTCCCCCTCATTTGGCTGGTTCCCGCGGGCTGGTCGGAGGGGCAGATGTTTATCTGGCTGACGGTGGCCCTGATCGTTTACTACACCAGCTACTCACTGCTTTCGGTGCCCTACGAGTCTCTCGGCATGGAGCTGACCCAGGACTACGTCGAGAAAACCAAACTCTTCACGTTCCGCACCTACTTGATGCGCATCTTCGACATGGGCATCTGGGCGATGCTACCGCTGGCGACGTGGCTCGCCGCCATCCTCGCCGACCAACAGATGGCTGCGGATGCGGTCCAACTCGTCGGCGAAGCCCTTGAGACACAAAAGGAAAAACTGACCGAAGAAAACCTCGCACGGACGATCCCCTGGGTCGCTGTGGGTGCGGGCCTGATGATCATTCTTTCGGGTATTCTGCCCGCCTTCTTCTGCAAAGAACGTTACGCCGAGGTCGCCCAGAAACAAAAAGGCGAGAACCCGTTTAAGAGCGTGTGGTCGCTGCTGCGTAACCCGCCGTTCATGATCGTGATGGGGTCGATTGCTCTCTATCTGCTGGGGCTTTCTTCGAACGCCGTGCTGGGCTTCTACGTCAACACGTACTACATCGAGGGGGGCGACGTGAAGAGCGGCGCGTTCCTCGGCCTGTACCACAGCCTCGTGGGCCTAGTCTTCGGCATCTTGGGTGCGTTTATCATCGAGATTCTGTCCAAGCGTATCGATAAGAAGCCACTGATCATGGGCTGCGTGGTCGTGCTGTTCCTCGCCGCCGCTTCGTGGTGGATCACCTACCTGCCCGGTCGACCGTACCTGACGCTGGTGTCCCGGCCGTTTCTCACCCTGGCCGAGACCGGCTACTGGGTGCTGATCCTCTCGATGCGGGCCGACGTCGCCGACTGGGACGAGCTCAAGAACGGCCGCCGCCGCGAGGGCATGATCGCTGCGCTGGGCAACTGGATGATCAAACTGTCGATCACCCTCGCAACCGTGATCGGCGGGGTGATGCTCGAGTATTTCGTCGGCTTCGATGCCGACCTGGGCGGTGACCAGTCGCCCGAGACGCTCAGCCTGCTGCGGGGTACCTATATCTTCACCCAGATGGGCACGATGGTGATCGTCTTCTTCGTCTTAGCCCTCTACCCGCTGTCCCGGGCGAAGATGGCCAAGGTTCGAGCGGAGCTGGAAGAACGTCACGCGGCCATGGAAGCCGAAGGTGATGCGGAAGCCGAGTCGGACACGGCCTAATCAAACGTAGGGTTGATCGGGTCGTTTGCCCGGGTTCACGGGATGGGCTAAACTTTCCAATTCGCCTAACCCCCGACAATCCCAAGATCTGAGGCCATCCGACCCATGAGCGATGAATCCGCCGCCACGCTGGACACTTCCGAATTCCGCGACACCGCCACCGCCCGCAAGTATTTCGATGCGGGTTTCGAAGCCGAGCAGGCCGGCGACCGCATCTCCGCGATCGAGCAGTACGAAGCCGCGTACACCGCCGACCCCGAAGACACCGAAAACTGCTTCCGCCTCGCCTACAACCTCGACCTGCTGGGCGAGGAAGACGAAGCACTGCACCTCTACGAAGAGTGTGCCAAGCAGGAGAAGCCCCAACTCAACGCGCTGGTAAACTTGGCGGTAGCCTATGAAGACCGCGGCAAGTACGCCCAGGCCGAGCGCTGCATCCGTCAGGTGCTCGCCACCGACCCGAACCACGGCCGGGCCCGCCTCTACATCAAAGACATCCTCGCCTCCAAAGCGATGGTCATCGACGACGAGCAAGAGAAGCGTAACGAGAAGCACCACGCACTGCTCGATACGCCCGTCACCGACTTCGAGCTGTCGGTCCGAACCCGCAACGCCCTGCGGAAGATGAACATCCGCACGCTGGGCGACCTGCTCAAGGTCACCGAAGCCGAGCTCCGCAGCTTCAAGAACTTCGGCGACGCCAGCCTCGACGAGATCAAGTCGATGCTCGCCCAGAAGGGCCTCAAGCTCGGCCAAGCTGTCGAACAGCACCAGGCCGAGGTCAAGCAGCAGGTCTACGACCAACTCAAGAGCGAAGTCGGCGACGAGAACGGCATGCTCGAAAAATCGGTCAACGAACTGAACCTCAGCGTCCGCGCCCGCAAGGCGTTGGCGTTGCTCGGCGTCACCAGCATCGGCGACCTGGTCATGAAGACCGAAGCCGAGTTGATGGGCGTCAAGAACTTCGGCATGACCAGCCTCGTAGAAATCCGTGAACGCTTGACCGAGATGGGCCTGGGTCTACGTACGTTGGACGCCTGATCGCCGCCTCAAACTCACCCTCCCAAGGCCCGGCCGCACCACGGCTGGGCCTTCTCTTTTTCCGATGACCGAACCGCCCCACCCGACCAAGCTCAATCTACCGATCCGCCAAGCGGCGCGGGTGCTGCTGCTTGACCGCGACGGGAGGTTGCTGATGTTCCGCTTCGTCGATCCCGTGAGCGGCTCGCCGTTCTGGATCACGCCCGGCGGCGGGCTGGACGAAGGAGAATCGTTTGAAGATGCCGCGCGGCGTGAGCTGCGAGAAGAAACGGGGCTGGTCGAAGGCGAGGGCTTGTTATTGAGTGCAGAGGCCCGAATCGGCCCCTGCGTGTGGACCCGGACCATCGACATCCGTTACGGCCACAAGCACTTCCGGCAACACGAACGCTATTTCCCGCTTCGCCTGCCCTACCCGCAACCGAAAATCGACACGGCGGGCATGATGGATTACGAAGTCACCGACCTTCACGAACACCGCTGGTGGAGTGCAGAGGAAATCGCGGCTTCGCCCGACCGCTTCGCCCCCTCCAGGTTGGGGGAGCTATTGCCACAATTTCTAGGTAAGCCATGTCCAGCAAGCCCGATCGATGTCGGACGCTAGGGCTACAGGGTCTTGTGCTTGCAGAAGAGCAACAAGCCTTTTACTTCACACGGCTAAGAAGCGTCTGAATCTGAGGGACGACGGCAGAGTTAGGAGCATCATCGATGGCCTGCTGAAACGCCAACCGCGCCTTGTCTTTATCACCAAGCTCTTGGTAAATCTGCCCCAATGTCGCTCGGAGAATCTGCGCTTCGTTCCCTTGGGGTTGAAATTGCACGAAGATACGCTCGAAACGCATCACCGCATCCTCGAGATAACCCGCTTGATACACCGTGATGGCTTCTTGGGTTGCGGCGTCCAGAGCCATTGCCGTCAGCTCTGAACGATAGCCATCACGCAGCCCCAGAGCATTGTCTTGATCCAAGGTCACAACCTCGTTGACCTGCTCGGGGTAATATTGCAAAGCGATTTCCATGCCCATGGCCTGCAGGCCCCGATCCAAAACGGATGCCTTCGCGCTACCGACTAAGAGTTCGGCCTCAGCAAACGCTCGATCACGCTCTGTCCTGATTGACTTCCGCTCGCGAACGTAATCGACATATTCCTGCGGGCTAACCATCATCTCCCTCATCGACGCATAGGGTCGCCCCTCGGCGTCGGCTAAGAGGATGGTCGGGAAATAATCGACGCCGTAGAGCTCAGCAAGGGTGTCATTTTGTTTCACTTGCGCAGGGGGAAGCTGAAAAGTCCTCGGAAAATCGATCTCGGTCAGAACGAATTCCTCAGGAACCGACGACCGGAAAGCAGGTGTGGAAAAAATCTTGTCTTTCATGTAGATGCACGGAGGGCACCAATCTGATCCCGTGAAGTACAAGAAAATATCTTTTTCCGATGTTTTGGCTTCGGTTTTGGACGCTTCCATATCGACAGACCACGATACGTCATCCACCGCGTAGCTGGGAATTACAAAGAATCCGACCAATAGAAGTAACGCAACCGCAATAGGTAAGGTCTTTAACATGATGATTATTCTCGGTGTTGAATGCATAACATTGTGTCCCGAAAGAATATTCCGCTTTTATTCCTATGTATCGGCCAATCGCTCCATTGATTAGGGCAAAACATCCGGGTTTTCCTATCAGCGGCTATAGCGGTTGCCCGCGGCCTTGGCCGTTTTGGTCAGGCGGTTGTGGACGTATAGCGCTTCAAGCACGAACTCCCCCGCCGCGGCGAGCATCTGGGGGTCTTGGGCGTCGATCTCAAGGCGTTGGGCCATGTCGGCCGCGGCTTCAAGCAAGCCATCCACGTGCTTCATCGAAGCGATTACGGACTCTGCGGCGACATCGTCACCCATGGTGAGACGCAGACCTTCTTCGAACGGATCGCTGAGCGACTCGAATTCTTCGATGTCGGCTACTTCGTCGAAGACGGTCTTAACCGCTTCGCCCAGCAGCGACTCCACGAGTTTGTCCTCGGTGTCTTCGCCGTCGTCGGCCATGAGCAATTCGATCTTGCCCCGCGTCGAGGTGAGCACGTGGGAGAGGTCCGAAACCCGGGTGGCGACCGTCGGCTCGTCGGTGAGTAACCCACGACGCTCCGCCGAGCTGACCAGATTCTCGACGCAGGCGATCGACGTCCGGACGCTGACCCCCGACGCTTGATTGATGTGGGTCGAGCTGCGCGCGGCGCTGACCGCCTCTTCGATCACGCGGTGCATGAACCGGGGGATGACCACGTGGGGCAGCGTTTCGCCAGGCGTGTGCTGGTCGCCGTTGCGGTGGGTCCAGGCGTTATCGGCGGTGATCTGGATCGCTTCGTCGATGGTCTTGGGGTAGTGCGTGCGGACCACGGTGCCGATGCGGTCCTTCAGCGGGGTAACGATCCGGCCGCGGTTCGTGTAGTCTTCGGGGTTGGCGCTGAACACCAGGCACACATCGAGCGACAAACGGATCGGGTAGCCGCGGATCTGGATATCCCGCTCTTCGAGCACGTTGAAAAGCCCGACCTGGATCCGGGGAGAGAGGTCCGGCAGCTCATTGACCGCAAAGATGCCCCGGTTGGTCCGCGGGATCAGACCGAAGTGCATGGTGGATTCGTCGCTGAGGTATCGCCCCTCGGCGTGCTTGACGATGTCCACTTCGCCGATGAGGTCAGCGATGGTCACGTCCGGCGTCGCGAGCTTTTCGTGGAACCGCTCGTCGCGGTGCAGCCAGCGAATCGGCGTGTCGTCGCCGCCTTCGGCAACCGCCCGCTTGCCGATCGTGGTCATCGGCTCAAAGGGGTCGTCTGGGATCTCGATGCCGCTGATCACCGGGCACCACTCGTCGAGCAATGCAGGCAGCATACGGATCATCCGCGTTTTGGCCTGACCACGGAGCCCGAGGAAGAGCATGTCGTGGCGGGAGAAGACCGCGTGGATGATTTGGGGCAGAACGGTGTGTTCGTAGCCGCGCACGCCGGGGAAAACCTCCTGCCCGTCTTTGAGCCGGGCGATGAGGTTTTCGCGGAGCTCCTGTTTCACGCTGCGGTAGCGGTAGTCGGTTTCACGGAGCTGGCCGAGTGTGGCGGGGGTGGGGTGTTGGGGGGTGGGCATTACGTGATAGTTTAGGCGCGGGGAGTGGAGATTTCAGTGGAATCGAGGCTCTAGGCGCTCGGAGTTAGGCGCTAGGACAGGCAATGAGGCACAAGACAATTACCGCCCAACGCTTGCGTCTGCCTAGCGCCTAACTCCGAGCGCCGAGCGCCGAGCGCCTCATTTTGACCCCTCCACCGCCCTGCCGGTACCATATCTCCATGGCGGAGCGCCTTTTGGAGCCCAAGTTTGAGTAAGAGCAAGATGTTGGTCGCGGTGTCTTCACCCTGGGCCAGCGAAAAACTAGCCGGGCCCATCGCCGACCTCGCCAAGCGTCTGTCCGCTGAGGTCTTGGTGTCTCACGTCACGACCCTCCACGACGAAGACGAACACGAATCCGACGCCACCCAACGGGGCGAGCAGACGCTCAAGCTCATCGTCGACGAGCTCCGCGAAGCGGGTATCGAGACCGAGGGCGTGATGCTGTTCTCCGACGACACCGCCAAGGCCATCCTCAACACCGCCAAAGCCCGCGAGTGCACTATGATCGTGCTGGGCCTCACCGGCAAGGGCGTGCTTAAACGCCTGATCGCCGGGGATGTGCCCGCGAATATCATCCGCCAGGCCGACATGCCCGTGCTGCTGTGCCCCGCCAACTGGAACGGGATGATCTGACCCGACACCTCTCGGGCGTGATTTCCCAAAACTAAGAATCTTGATCCCGGCGCTGCAACATTTCTTGTTGCCGTGCGTCTTTCTCCATGAAGTAACTGCCCCTGGGCGCACGGGTTTCTACCCCGCATTAGCCCTCTTTTCTATCGATCTGGGCAGCGTTCGTCGGTCTGCTGTAACCGAACCTATCACATCATTCCGAGGTCATCCCATGAACAAGTCTCACATCTTCCTCGCCACCGGACTCGCACTGCCTTTGCTCGCCGGCTGTGGGCACAACGCGACGGTTAGCAACGTTCTGGAAGTGTCCAACACCGGAACCAAGGCCATCGATTTACAAACCCGCGTTCCCGATGTGCAAACCATTCAGTTGCAGGGGCAGACCCAGCAAACCCTGAAGCTGCCGACCACGGTGCGCGTGGGCAACGCCGAGGTCCGCATCGACAGCCAGGTCCAAATCGCTCCGCTCAACGAGCAGACCGTCAGCATCGAATACAACAAACAAGGTAAAAATTGGACCATGACCTTGGCTCAAGGCGGGGTGGGGTATTTCAATAACGCCAACACGTTCACGATCGACGGCGCGACGTTCCGCGTGATCCGTTGAACAGTTGCAAGCCCTCCACGACCGGATCGGCGATCCTCGCTGTCGCATAAGACTCAGACGATGTCTTTGAGCCGCGGCTCTAACTTGTCACCGATCAGCTTCCCGATGTTGAGTGATGCCGTCGCCGCGGGGGACGGGGCGTTGTTCACATTGACCACGCCCGCCGCTTCGTCGATCAGAAAATCATCCACCAGCCCCCCGTCGGCCGTCACCGCTTGGGCGCGGATGCCCGATGGACAGGGCGTAAGATGTTCCGCTTCGATTTCGGGCATCAACCTCTGCAGCGCTTTCACGAAGGCCTTCTTCGAGTAGCTCCGCCACATCTCCCCTAACCCCATCTTCCAGTGTTTGGCCGCCATCTTGAGGAAACCGCCGTACGTCAACGATTCAAACAAATCGGGGAAGTGCACCTGGAACTTGCCGTAGCACTCACGGCCTAGGGCAAGCACCGCGTTGGGCCCGCACTCCACTCCGCCGTGGATCATGCTCGTGAAGTGCACGCCCAGGAAAGGAAAAGCCGGGTCGGGCACGGGGTAGATCAACGTCTTACACAAATGCTCAGCCTCGGGCTTGAGGACGAAGTACTCGCCACGGAACGGCACGATCTGGGCGGCGGGCTTCATGCCCGTCATCTTGGTGACCCGGTCGCTTTGCAGACCCGCGCAGTTCACCACCAGCTTGGCCTTCACTTCACCTGCAGTGGTTTCGACCACGCTCTCGTCGCCCACGCGGCGAACCGCCGTGACCTTCGCCGAGGTCCGCACGTCGTGACCCGCATTAAGCATGAGCTTGGCCATCTTCTCGCAGGCCTGATTATAGTCCACGATCCCTGCTTCAGGGACGTGGATCGCGCCGATCGACGCAGCATGAGGCTCGATTTCCTTACAACGCTCCGCCGAGATCAGCTCACAATTCACACCGTTGGCCTGGCCCCGCTCATAGATGTCGTTCATCTTGGGCAGCTCGCGTTCGTGGGTCGCCACGATGACCTTGCCACAGAGTTTGTAGGGGATGTCGTGTTCCGCGCAGAACGCTTGCATCGCCGCCTTACCCGCGCGACAGTTGATCGCCTTGAGCGAGCCGGGCTTGTAGTAGATCCCGCTGTGCAGCACACCAGAGTTGTGCCCGGTCTGGTGGCGAGCGAGCTGGGCTTCCTTTTCGAGGATGACCAGCTTCAGGCCGGGGCGGCGTTGGGTGAGGTTGTAGGCGGTGGCCAGGCCGACGATCCCACCGCCGATGATCGCGACGTCGTGGGTGGGCGTGTTCATCTCTTTCTCTCAGCTTCCTTGGGTCGCGGCGATTGTAATGCCGGGCAAGCAGCAGGTGTGCTCAGCCCGCGCCCCGCATGCGTCGGATCTGCTTGCGTTGCTGGGCCACGGAGAATTGTTGGATGACCTGCTCGACCCGGCGTTGCTCGTTGAGATTGCAGAACTCGAACTGGAAACCAAGGGTCACCATGCCCAAATCGCTCTCGACCACGCGCACGAGCCGGGCATCGAGTTCGAGCGATTCCTCTTGGCCGGGGAGCGGGACCAACACGCCGTAGACCTCGTCGATCATCTGCTTGGCCGCTTCAAGGTCCATCGCCACAGTCAACCCGAGACCGCGGTCGCTGATATCGATCGCCTTGGCTTTGAGGTCGGGCTTGGAGGCAGACCAATCGGGGTGACGGAACCGGGCGATCATACCCATGCCCGCGGTCGATAGGCGGAAGCACGCCCGGCGTTGAGCCGAGCTGATGTTCTTCACCGGTTCAAGCCGTACCGCCATCACCTTCGTCTGCTTGTTGAGACTGAACCTCCCGACATCGATGACTTGAGAGTCGGCCTTCATCCTGGTGGTGCCGGTGATGACATAGACCTGAACCGCGATCCCCTTGGCGATAACCTGAGCCTGCTCGATGTTTGCAGGCTTCTCAATAATCAACGAACTGTCTTTGTCGTCAGCCTGTAAAACACGCGCCCGGAAGGAAGGTAGTTCTTCCCCACGATTCGTCATTGGCCGAATCTCGACGGTCTTGTTCTGACTCGCCAAATCTGCCAGCGTAGCTCGCCAGGTGCCTTCGAGCATCGAATTGGCTTTGGATCGTGACATTATCGGAACGGTCCCTGAAGGGCTAAACGCATCTACAAGCGGACCTTGTCCTATCGGCCAATACCCCGAGTCACCGTAGAACGGCCCACGCCGCCGATATCTATCGCCCAGTCGCGCCAGACCAACCCCTATCCCCCCGTTTGGGGCGACAGCGTTATATACCGCTTGACGACCCGCAAGGCTGAATCGTTGACTTGCAGCATGTTTAGCCGAAAACCCAAAAAGAAACAGGACGACAAACCCAAGGCTGCATCAAAATCCGCCAAGCCTCGACTGTCGTGGGTCCTCGCCACCGCCGTGATCTCGCTACAAGCCGCGATGCTCGGCACCCTCGCGGTCACCACGCAGTGGCAGCCACCCAAAGTCCGCATGATTGAGGCGATCTGGGCGTGGGCCCAAAATGTCTCGTTCTATCCTCTGCTGTTATTGCTAATCGGCGGCCCGCTGTTCACTTGGTTGGCATGCTCGTTGGACCGGAAAAAGTTCGGCGTGTTGACCACCTCTTGGGCAGTGTTCGGCCTCACGCTGATCATCGCTTTCGGGGCCGAGGCCCAAGTCATGTTTATGACCCTCTGGGAACAAATCCCCGTCTAACGGCGAGTTTGCTTACCCCAATCCCTACCGTATGAAGAAGCCCGCGGAGTATTCCACGGGCTTCTTTACTTGTGTGATCACGGCAAGCGATCAGTGATACTCGGGCAGAAACTCGCGCTCAGCCTCGAACATCTCCAGCGTCATCGATTCGATCTCCCGCGGCGTTAGCACCGCGGCGCACAACGGGTCGAGCATCAGCGCGTGAGCCGCCGCTCGCTTACTACGGCGGATGATGGCGTCGGCGGCCAAGTCGAACATGGCCATGTTGCTCGCACAGATGTGTGCCATCTGCGGCGGCAACGCCCCATAGCGCGTCGGCTGAATCCCGTTGCGATCCACATAGCAGGCAACCTCGACGCACCCGTCACCCGGCAAGTTGGTAATTAACTTGCCGACTTCGCCACGAGAGGTCCGCCCAACCGCGGTTGCGTGGTTCATAACATTCCCGTGGATACGTAGCGGCGCGTTCTTTTCCATCGCCTCGATGATCCAGGAGGCATACTCCCACGAACGTGTGAGGTCGAACTGTTCCTCACCACTAACCCATCGCCGCCGCTCATCGTCCATATTCTGACGCCAACTCGGCCAGTTGCTCGCGTAAAACCGACTCCCGCCGTGGTAGGACCGTCGCAGCAACGCCCGGCCCGCATCTGATTTGCGGTAGTACGGGAGATACTCCGACAGGTGCCCCGAGCTCTCGGTGATGAACGCCCCGAAATGGACGCACATGTCCTTGCGTATCAAGTCGTCTTGATCATAAGGCTGCTCCACATGCTGGCCCCACTTCACGTTCATATCGTCATGGACCGCCCGTTCCTCCTCGGCCTCCCGCCGCCCTGCTTCAAGCTCATCACGAAACTTGTCATACAGCACGCTTTCGTAGAGGTCCACGCCACGATGCTTCAACTTCGTGAACCACGCCAAGTGATTAATCCCCGCACACGCCCAGTCCAGCTCGTCATAGGGCACCTCGGCGTAATCCGCCAGTAAATGGCTCGTGCCCTGCACCGAATGGCACAGCCCCACCACGGGCACCTCAGGTACCGCCCGCCCCGCGGCTAGGATCATCATGTTCATCGGGTTGGTGTAGTTGAGCATCACCGCGCCCGGGCACAGCTCGCGCATGTCACGCAAGATGTCGAGGAAAACCGGCACGGTGCGTAACCCTTTGAATAAACCACCGGGGCCGATCGTATCGCCAATGCACTGGTCAACGCCGTACTTCAACGGGATGTCGTTGTCCCAGGCTACGCAATCGGTTCCCGATACCTCAATGCTGCATACCGCATAATGCGCATCAGAGAGAACCTCGCGACGATCGGTCGTCGACTTCACCGACCAGCCGCTCTGCTTGCCGAGATCGCTGATGATCTTCTGGACGACTTGCGTGGTCAGATCGAGACGGTCGGCATCGATGTCCACCAAACGTAGCTCACCGCGACCCGCGGTCTGGATCGTCAAAATGTCGCGACAGATCTTTGGACAGAACGTCGAACCCGCACCCAAAAAGACAATGTTGATTGGGCGCGTAACCCGACCGGGCAGCGGTGTGACATCGTCGGCTGTTTGGGTGTGAGCGTCATGGCCCTTTTCTTCTTCATCGACTTTCATTGTTTCCTCCTGCGTTTGCTCCAGTAGAGTTTCTGTTAACAGCTTGCAAGGTGCTATACCGCGACAGATACCCCCGGCGTGGTAAACAACAGCTCTGCGGTGATCGCTTTCATGTCGAGTTTCAGCAAGACCGACAATGCTCGGCGGTAGGCTTCGAGTTGCGGACGGTAGGTCGCGACCCGCTGCTGCAGCATCTCGCTGTCCGCGGCGACACGGTCCGTTTTGAAATCAATCAAGTGAGCGGCCATCGCGTTGCCTTGCGCGTCCACCGCAAAGACCACCCGGTCGAATTGCCCCTTCAGCAGCCGCGGCCCATCCGGCACAACGAAGGATCGCTCAACCCAGAGTTGTTCCTCATCCCCGAACCTCCGGATGAACGCCTGACGCACCGCCGCATGCGCGAAGAGCGAACGCAGCGTAGGCGATGAATCGTCTGGCGGGTGTTTGCCATCGACGTAGTCGATGTGTTCGAGCAGACCATGGACATCGGTGCCGTGCTGCCTAGCGTGGCGGGAGTCGAGGTCCAGCAGGTCTTGGGCGGAGACCTTGCCTTGGCCATGGAGTTGGGAGGGCGAGACGGTCGTGCGCATCCGCTTCGCGGGGCCTTGGTGGGCGAGACATGCGGTCAGCACTGGTACATCATCGGTTGTGCCTGTGGATTCGACAGGAGTTTCCGCTTGCGGAGAAACGGGCCCCATCCACTCGGCGTCGCCCCAGGAGGTTACCCCGCCATCGGGATCGCCGAGGGTATCGCGCAGGATGCCCGCGAAACACAAGCCGATGCTTCGGCGTTTGCCGTCGGCCTTCATGCCCGACTTGGCGATGAGGTGCAGGCTACGCTTGGCTCGGGTCATCGCGACGTAGAGGGTGCAGAAATCTTCTTGCCGCTGTCGAGCGCGTTGGCGGGTGTAGGCCCTAACGAGCGCGGGATCGATGCTGCGGTTCGCTTCCTTGACACCGCGGAAGACACCTTCGACCGGGCCGGTGGGATCGGGGCGGTCGATCAGCACTTCGAAGTTGTTGTTAAATCGTCCATCCAACTCCGGCAGCACGACGGCGTCGAACTCCAAGCCCTTGCTGCGGTGGATGGTCATCACGCGGATCGGAGATCCGCTGGGTTCTTCGACTTTCGCGCCTTCGATGAAGTCGGCAAGGACACTGCCACGCAAAGCTTGAGAAGACGACGCATTGGCCGACTCAAAACGCTCGGCCAACTCCGCGAGCTTCGTCAGCTTCGACAAACCCACCGCGTCGCAGGATGGGGCCAACGCCGCGACCCAGTTCGCCACCGTCGCCGCCCAGCCGTCGCGTAGGACGGTGGCACGGATCTGGCGGGCCACGCGTTCAGCATCTCGCCTTCTTTTCATGCCCACCACGTCCGCCATCGGGGAGTTGAGCGTGTGGAACGCCGCGACGGTGTCGCCGGGGTGGTCGCTGAGTCGCACCACGGAAAGTACCGCCGCGACCGCGGGCGTGTCCCCGATAGGGTTGCCGCCTTCGCCACTGGCGGGCAGCCCCGCTCGGCGGAGCTCGTAGAGCAGGCGGTGCACCATCTTGTTGCCACGGGTAAGCACGCCGATGGTCCGACGTGGGCCATCGCCGCGGTTGAGGGTTCGGTGCAACTCGCCGATGCACTGGGCCACGAAGGCTTCGTGTGAACTGGGCGTGATGGATGCCTCGCCGTCATCTTCACTGGATCCACTTGCCGCGTTCTCATCACTCGGCGGCGACGACTCGAACACGACATAGCCCGGCAAGTCCGCGTGCTCCGCCACATGCGGTTCAAATCCCGCCGACCACGCCGCAGCGGCGGCGGCGTCTTCGGGGTGCTTGTCGCTTTGCAGCGTGGGACATGAGGCCAGGTCATCGAACACCCGGTTGACCGCATCGAGCACGACCTGCGACGAGCGGTAGCTCTTGGCCAAGGATTCCTGCTCGATCAGCGGGGCGTGATGCTCGACGCTGTCGAAGAGCTCGACGCACCCGCCGCGCCAGCCGTAGATCGCTTGCTTCGTATCACCCACAACAAACAGACTGCGGCTGCCATCGCCCGTCGCGCCGATCTCATCCACAAACGGCAACAGCACATTCCACTGATCCAGACTGGTGTCCTGAAACTCGTCGAGTAGCAGGTGCGTGACCGCCGCGTCTAGACGGAAGTAGATCTCCGCCAACGCCTGTTCGTCGCTGACCTGTCGCCCCGCGAACGGGCCACCCGCTAGGCGGTGGGCCATGTCGCTGTAGAGCATCACGCCGCGCTGAGCGCGCAGCTGTTCGTAGACCACCGCGAACCGCCGCATGAGCTCGTGGGTCGCGGCCGTCTGACGCGCGATGCGTTCGAGAAGGACGCCGCGGACGTGGGCGCACCAGCTCTCGCTGAGCACGAGCCATTCGTCTTCGACGGACGTTCGATCGAACATCGTTTCGCCGACGAAGACCTTGGCGAGCAGCCCCGAAGCGACCAGTCCATCCCAGTCCTGCTTTTGCGCAGCATCGAGGACGCGCTGCCAACTATTCACCCAATGGTTTCGTGGCTTGCCGGTCTTGGTGGTCGGAATCGACGCTTCCAGCTCGCGCCACCGCACCAGTGTCCGCTCAATCGCGGCGTTGTCCATCAGGCCCTCGGGCGAGAGCGTGGTCCAAGCCTCTTCCCACGGCGCTTCGCGGAAGACCTCGGCGTGTTTAACCACGATGTCATCGATCGCCCGGGTAACACTGCGTGCGGCCGAGTCGTGGTGCAGCCTTCGCAGCAAACCCAGCAACGCGCCGAACGCCACGTCATCCGTAGCCGCCTCGGCCAAGACCGCCTCGATCGCTTCGCCCCGCAGCGCCGCCGCTTCGGTGCTGCCCTCTTCGATCAGCCGCGGCTCCATCGGCAGGTCTAACTCGAAACGGAAACCGTTGCCAAGGCGATGGAAAAAACCATCAATCGTCGCGACGCCCATGCGATGAAGGTTCCGCGTGACCTCGTCGAGCAACTGCTCAGAAGGCTTAAGCGGCAGACTGGGCACCACGCCGGCCTCAGCCTCGTCGCACAACGTCCGCACCAATCGCCCCAAGATTTCACCTGCCGCCTTGCGTGTAAACGTCGTGGCCAGGATCGACTCGACGGGCGCGCCGTGCCGCAGCAGGTTCAGGTAGTGCTGGGTCAGCCGATACGTCTTGCCCGCCCCGGCCGAGGCGCGGATCAAGAGCTGAGCCTCCGCCATGGGCATGAAGTCATCGCTCACGCCACACCCCCGTGTTCTGCGGGTCGCTGCCGGACTGCGCGATCAACTCGGGCCTGCCCATCGCCCCATCGGCGGTGATGCCCGACAGCACGTCGGCGTAACGCGGCACCTCCAGGCTTGGCGGCCAGAACACGCCATCCCGTACGCCACGGATCACTGTGTCGCGCTGTTGCATCGCCTCACCCAACGCCTCAGCGTCCCAGTCGGCGAGGGTCACCCCCGCGTTGGCCTCGGCCTTAGGCAGGGTGAAGTAACCCAGCTGTGCGTTGTCGATACCGATCGGTTCGACCAGCGTGAGATACAACGGCAGCTGCAGGTCGCGCCACTGTCCACCCGACACATGTGTTTTGGAAGGCGAGTCACCCGCGTCTGACGTTTTGTAATCCAGCAGACGGAAGCCGTGCTGGTGGTGCTGGTCGACGCGGTCGATCTTGCCGGTGACGGTGAAGGGTTGGCCGTCCAGCGTGACGGTGGCTTCGAGGCTGGTCTCGATCAGGTCTTGGCGGATGCGCCAACCATCACGGGACAGCTTGGCCTGATGGTCGGCGAACTTCGACAAGCGATCGTGGAGTTGGGCGATCTGCACGCGGACCGCGGGCCGGGCCTCTCGACCAAACTTCTGGCGGACGCGGGTGGCGAGCGTGTCGCTCAGAAACTCGTCGATCGGCCCGGCGTCGGTCGCGTCGATTAGTTCCGATCGGCCGAAGGCCTCGAGCACGTCGTGAGTCAGGTTGCCGTAGGCCAGTGCGTCCATTTCGACCGCCCGGTTGTCGAGCGTGCCGAGCCGAAGCACGTGCTTGAGGTAGAACCGGTACGGACAGGCGAGGTAATCGCGGAATGCGGTGACGCGAAGGCTCGTGATGGCGGGTTCATCAAGCAACGGCCGGGGGATGAGGAAACGGTTCTCGCCGCCCGGAGCGATGAGCAGCGGAGACGGGGGCGTGTTGGCGGATTCTTCCTTGGGATAAAAATCCTTCACCCGCTGTATGCGTGTTATGGAATCGCAGGCGAGCAACAATCGGCTGGGAACCAACGGATCGCCATCGGCCGAGTGTCGGCAAGCCAGGATCACCGCGTGTCCCGCGGGCCGAGTGTGCAGCACGATGTTGAGATAGAGCACCGCGCGGGCGTACCGGCGGGCGTTGTCGGGCAGGTCCAACGCCCGCCGAAGGCTGTCGGGCAGAAAAGCATCGGCGTTGCGCGAGTCGGGCACGCGCCCTTCGTTCACATCCGTCAGTACGACGCGCGAGGCGTCGTCCCAAGGCATCTCGAGGAAACCCAGCAACTCGACCGCGGAGGTTCCGCCGGGCTCGGGGATGCGTTGGCGGGTGAGTCGGTTCAGTGTCAGCGACACCGCTTGTGAAAACGTGACGCGCGGCGTGGACGCGGCTTCGGGATCAAGCTGAGCCTGGTGTTCCAAGGCTTGAGCGAGTTGGGTCAGGGCTTCGATGACGGCGTGGTCGTCGAAGGGATCGAGCTCGCGGGTGCTGTAGATAGCTGAAAGCGTGCGGGCAATCGATGAGCTCTAAGCAGGCAGCGGCTGGGGCGTGTCGTGGTCTTCGGGCAGAACCGCGTACAGGCGTTCGATGAGCGTACCCATCGCCTCACGGGTGGACGCATCGCCCCGCCAGTCGTGACGCGTATCAGCTTGGAGGTAGGTCGAGGCGTACTCATCCAGCAAGGTCGCCCACGGCTCGTCGCCGATCACGCCCGTCAGGTCCGGATGCCGAACGAGCTCAGCCAGATCGCTGAGGCGTTGTTGCGTGACGTAGCGGGCCAAGGTCTGAAGCAGCACGATCGGCGCGGATTGCGAAACGGGTCGCCCCGCCGCGGGCCGGGCGGGGGTGCCCGCGAGTTCGATCGCCCGGCCGAGCGAGCCCGCCGCTTCCTCGTCGCCGAGGCCGACCGTCACGTCCTGCGCCGTCACCTCGTCCGTCCATCCGCCGAGGACGCGGACCAGTTCGATCGCCTGATCGCTGGGCTGGTCCGCCAGGCGAAGGTCCGACACCTCGACGGTCTGCTCGTGCCAGTAGTCCACGACCAAACCACCCAACGCGCCAAAGCCGTTGGCGTGTTTCTCGGGCGCGGGGACGAGCGGCGTCACGTCGTTGATTTGCGAAAGCATGCCCGCGAGTTGGGCCGAAAGGTCAACCAAACCCACGAGCACGATCGGCCGATCGCTGCGACAAAGCTGTTGCTCGATCGCGTGTTGCCGGGCGGATTGCCGGTCGGTTTGGTTGAGTGTCTGGCGATATACCGAGTCGAGCTGAGCGATCGCTTGCCAACGCCCCTCGCTGAGGCCCAGGTCCACGCCGCGCTGCGCCGCGATTTCGACGACATGCCCGGGCGTAAGCCGGGCGGCCGCGAGTTCATCGCTGAGCTGCTGCAACTGGTCGGCCAACCGCACCCAGCCCACGGTGTCCGCGTCGTCCGGCGGGTACGGGAACACCTGCGTCAACGCCCCCCGATCCGCTTCCCGCAAAGCCGCCGCCCGCGAGAGAACCGACGCCAGGTCGTCCACCGGGTCGGCCTCGCTTTCGTAAAGCAACTCCGGCAGGCGGCCCGCCGTGACCACCGTCGGCGGCGTCAGTATTTCGGCACGCCGCTCGGCTTCGTCGACCAGTAATTCCTCGAGCCTTCGCCCCGCCCGGGCCGCGGGCACCGCGACCACCACCCCGCCCAGATCCAGCCCGTACCGCCCCACCAGCCACGCCGCCGCCGCGGGTAAAACCGCCTGATTCCAATCCAAAAAAACGCGTGTGTCGGCCATGACTCGCCCCAGCGTCCAAGCTCTGGGCCTCCCGGTCAAGCCGGGGCTCAAACCGAAGATGAAAAACTAGAGACTTTTGTCCAAAATTGGCCTTGCGGCATCAGCCACGGTGCCCTAAAACTGGGTTCTCTAGACTTCCACGACGGCCCCATTCTTGATCTTCTGCCGTCTGCCCTTCACGAGATTCTCTCATGGGTTCACAAACCGGTTTCATCGATTTTCGCCGCACGACGGTGCCCTATAAATCCCCGCTTGAACGTCTGCACGACTTCAACGAGTTCGGCACCCCGGTCACCGAGTATTTCACCAAGGAGCAAGGCGCTCGCTGTATGGATTGCGGCGTGCCCTTCTGCATGTCCGGCACGGGCTGCCCGGTCGACAACCTCATCCCCGAGTGGAACGACCTGGTCTATGAAGGCCGGTGGCGTGAGGCTTACGAGAAGCTGGACCTGACCAACAACTTCCCCGAGTTCACCGGCCGGGTCTGCCCCGCGCCGTGCGAGGGTTCGTGCTGTGCAGGTGTGTACGAGTCGCCCGTCGCCATCAAGAACATTGAGCAAGGCATCACCGACCGGGCCTGGAGCGAGGGCTGGGTCGTCCCACGGCCACCCGAGAAACGCAGCGGCAAGAGCGTTGCCATCGTCGGCTCGGGCCCGGCGGGTCTCGCCGCGGCGCAGCAGCTCAACCGAGCGGGACACCGCGTCACCGTGTACGAACGCCACGACCGCATCGGCGGCCTGCTGACCTACGGCATCCCAAACATGAAGCTGGACAAAGCGATCGTGCAACGGCGCGTCGATCAACTCGAGGCCGAGGGCGTCAGCTTCGTCACCCGTGCCTTCGTGGGTGGCGACCCGGTCGACCAGGCGGGTGCCGCGCCCGACGACGACACGATCCAGTACATCGACCCACAGGAGCTGATGGACACCCATGATGCGGTCTTGCTCGCCACGGGCTCGACCCGGCCGCGCGACCTGCCGATTGCGGGGCGTGAGCTCAACGGCATCCACTTCGCCATGGAGTTCCTCCACGCCAACACCAAGACGCTCGTCGACTCGGGCCACACCAACGACACCGATCCGCAGTTCGACAAGCTCATCGACGCCAAGGGCAAGCACGTCGTGGTCATCGGCGGCGGCGACACTGGCAACGACTGTCTGGGCACCTCGCTGCGTCACGGCTGCAAGAGCCTGACCAATTTCGAGCTGCTCGCCCAGCCCCCGGCCGAGCGGGCCCCCGACAACCCCTGGCCGCAGTGGCCCAAGATCCTCCGCACCGACTACGGCCATGACGAAGCCGCCGCGACCTTCGGCCGCGACCCCCGCGAGTTCGCCATCCTCTCCAAGGCCTTCCTCGACGACGGCGAGGGCAACGTCTGCGGCATCCGCACCGTCCGCATCGACTGGTCCAAGCCCAGCGACAAGGCCCCGTTCAGCGAGGTGCCCGGCAGCGAGCAGAACTTCGAGGCCGACCTCGTCCTGCTGGCGATGGGCTTCCTGGGGCCCGAGGCCGGCCCCGGCGCAAAGCTGGGTGTCGTCAATGATCAGCGGAGCAACTTTGCTGCCGAGTATGGCGATCACCGCACCAACGTCGATAAGGTCTTCGTGGCGGGTGACTGCCGCCGCGGCCAATCCCTGATCGTCTGGGCCATCGCCGAGGGCCGTAAGGCCGCCGCGTCGATCGACGCCTACCTCACCGGCAAGCCCGTCGGCGACGAAGTCGCGGGCCGGGTGCAGGTGACCGTGTCGGCGTAATCGATGCTCAAGGTTCGACGGAGTCATGCCGCCCGGCTAGACCTGCCGGGCCGCCCCGCCTAACCTACCGCCATGAGCAACATCGACGAACGTATCGCGCAGTGGGAAAAGATGGCCGCCGAGGCCCCCGACGACATGGCCTACTTCAGTCTGGGCAACGCCTACAAGGAAGCCGAACGCTGGGACGACGCCGCCAAGGCCTACGGCCAGGCGATCGGCCTGAACCAGGGCATGAGCCGGGCCTACCAGTTTCTGGGCGAATCACTGATCAAGGCCGGCCGTGAGAACGACGCCAAGCCCATGCTCATCAAGGGCTACAAGACCGCCGCTGAGCGGGGCGATGTGATGCCCCAGCGGTCCATCGGCGAGATGCTCAAACGCATCGGCGAAGAGCTGCCCGAGGTCGAAGACGCCGCCGCCAAGAAGGCCGAGGTCGAAGCGTCCGGCAACATGGTCCTCGACCGCCGCGCTGGCCAGCCCCAACCTCGCCTGGCCGACCCGCCGATGCGTGGGCCTATCGGTCAATTCATTTTCGATCACTTCGGCCAAATCACGTGGAACCAGTGGATCGGCCAAGGCACCAAAGTCATCAACGAACTGCGTCTGGACTTCTCCAACGTCGCCCACCAGGAGCTCTACGAGCAGCACATGCTGGAATGGCTCCAAGTGACCCGCGAGGAGATCGATAAGTACGCCCAGCAGCAGGCCTCTTCGTAAGCTCCCGGCAAATACCCGAAACGAAAAAGCCCACCGATGATTCGAGGTCATCGGTGGGCTTGTTTTTTTGCGTGATGGGTTTTGCTTACGCCGCGGCTTCAAAGCCCTGGCAACCCGAGTCAGCGGTCACCGTGAGTTGGAGCGGCTCGACCTGCGGGTGGCCGCAGGTGTCTTTGAAGTCTTCTGGAGCCGATTTCGAGGTGCGGATTTGAATCAGTTGGGGCTGATCGGAGTGGTCTTCGCCGTAGTGCTTGCAGAGGCCACATTGGCCAGTAGTCAGAGAAATCATGAGATAGCCTTTCGTGTGGGTAGGGATTCAGTATATGTAAGTAATATAGGCAATATTACGACTAAAATCAACATAAGTCCTTTATTTTCAATAACTTGATACTGAATCTCAGGTTCTCGCCCAGCAATTCTCTGCTTGCTTGGATGGGTAACAACAAACACGGCTAAATGCCGTGCTTGTCGTGTAAACCGTGAATTTCGTGCCCAGAGAACCGTGATTGCCCCCGAGAATCGATATCAATTGCTGGGCAGGACCCCGAAGGCTTGGCGGTTGGCGGTGTCAGCCGGGCCAATGGGATCAAGTTGATCGGCAGCGGTCCATGCCACGTGGCCATCGAAGAAGAGGGTGTTCACCCCTTCGCCATCGGTCCCGAGATAGGCGAAGTAAGAGGGGTTGCTTCCATCGGGGACGTCTTGGGTTCCCTGGTCCGCTTCGCCGTGGTTGTAGACCAGCGTCCCTGGATTGGCGGCGGTGCCTGCACTCTCTCCGCGGAAGGTGTCTTGAAGGATGGTTAAACCCGATGCGCTATAGGCATTATTCAATGAGGCCGGGGTCCCATCGGGCAGACCAAAATCGGGGTAGTTACGACCGGGATAGTAGCCGTAGGTGCAGTAAGACCCGGTAGCGCGAACATTGCCCGGATCATCGATCGGCGTGACCCCGGTCACCGAGGGACACATCCAGATTGAGAAATCGCTGAGATAAGGCTTCACGTAGCTTCGCAGATCGTAGTCCTGATAAGCCGACGTTGTTTGCAGGAAAATCGAAGGCACGAACTGCCCCCGCGCCGCCAAGGGCATATTGGGATCGTGTGCCCCATATGCCGGTGGCAGCATGTCCCGATGATCCACCGCATATGCGCTTACGACCAGCCCGATCTGTCGCTGGTTACTCGCGCACTTCACCAGCGTGGCCGTGTTCCGAGCGCTGCCGAGTGCGGGCAGCAGGATGCCAAGCATCAACGCGATAATCGAAATGACCACCAGCAATTCAATGAGGGTAAATGCGGCGGGTGTGGATCGGCGTGCAACAAAAACACCTTGCATGTCTAAGTTCTCCCTTCACGACGGATTGCAGCACGGCCATGTGCAGCACGGCCGAACATCATTCAGGATGAACTATGCCCGCTTACGATGCAAGGGCCATCGCGGCAAATCCGAACCGAAAAAAAGCCCATACTTGGGTTGGGGTCTTAACGGGCAGTGAAGATAGGTAAACCTTCGGGTGATCGGGACTTCGCTCAATGCTCCGTTTGGGCGGCGGCTTCCTCTTTCACCATGATTTGGCCGGTTAGGGCCGCGAGTGATTCCACCACCACCTCGGCGGGCAGAGTGTAAGCTTCGATTCTTCCCGCTCGGGCAATGTTGATCCCCAGGCATCTGCCGTGGAGATCCAAGAGCGGGCCACCACATTCTCCGGGGGTCAAGGTGGCATCGTGCTGGAACACCGAGGCGAAACCATCGCGGCGTTTCGATACGTCGTTACCCATGGTATTCATGTGGTCGGTTTGGGACCTCTCATTTAATTCAGGAAGACGCATTTCAACTTCGAAAGCCAGCTGCTTGCCGCTGCGCTCAACCACCACCTCGATCACGTCTCCAGCGATGACGTTCTGCATGCTGTCGATTACATCCTGTGAGTTATTCACCTCATGCCCGGCGATAGAGAGCAAAACATCTCCGCGTTGTAGGCCTGCGGCCCGCGCCCCCATACCTTCCATCGTGATACCAATGACCGGCCGGCCGTGCTCGGGGTGGTCGCCCAACGCGATGCCTAGTCGTACACCATTGACTCTTCTCGGCAGCGCACTCATCACCCCCACTGCTTCGGGCGATTCATTTAAACCCGGCACGATGGCCCACTGCCCAAGCCGTGGCTTAACGTCTAACTCAAACAACACTGGGGTGAGCCCTTCGGCATCGAGCTGGATGAGCGCCAGATCGTCTAAACGATCTTCAGCTAAGAGCTGCGCTCCCACCTTGTGGCCATTAGTCAACTCGGCGGTAAGATTTTCGGCAAGGCGAACCTCGCTGGCTTTTGTGAGCACCAGGCCGTCGGCAGTGACGATAGTGCCCAGCACATTTTCCTTACCATCCACATAGAACTGCACGACGCTGTGCCGAGCGTCCGCCACGACGGGGGAAAAAGCTTTGAGTACATGCCTGCCATCGGTATCGTAGCCACGCTTAAGATAATTCTGCCCAAAGATGGGGGTTGCCAGCAACCACATCAGTAACAGCAAAAGCACGACAGCAAAGAAGGCCCGATTGGCCCATAGCCGACGCGGCTGCGCCTCGGTAACGACAGGTGAACTAGGCGGATGATGCTTCATCTATCTTCTCCCATGGTGAATTCGATCTGAACTTCATCGTCACCGCGGAGCAGAGTCACCATGATCTCGTCGCCAGGAACCAACAACGCCATTGCGTCATGGAAAGCATGGTCGTCTCGGATAGGCTGATCACCAATCTTGGTAATGATGTCGCCGATCTTAATGCCCGAGTTCGCCGCGGCACCTCGTTTTTGCATTCGCTCCACCACAACGCCCCGATCCTGCTTGTCGGGCGCGAGCATAATCCCCGCACCAGGAAACTGACGACGCCCCCACTCTCGCCCCGCAACAAAACGGTCCCAGGCGTTGTGGTACTCCTTGATCGGCACGTGAATGTTAACCCGTTCGGTCTTACCGATTCGACTGTGGATACCCACGACCTGACCGTCCATATTGAACAACGGACCGCCCGAGTCACCGCCTATGAGGGAGCAATCAGACTGAATACCTACGACCTTACGGATACGCAACACCCTACCCAGTCGAACAACCACACTACGCTCAAGATCGAACCCGCCAGGATGACCCAAGGATACGACCCAATCACCTACGCCTAGCGTATCTGACTCGGCCATCTCGACGCTGGGCCAAGGGCCGTCGCCCTGCAGCTTGGCAAGCCCAGCGTCGTTCTGGTGGTCCAGCCCGAGGGTTTCTGCGGTTTCAACCGTACCATCGGGGAAGCGGACCTGGATGACCTGGCCGGCCTTACCGATGACGTGGGCGGCGGTAAGGATGTAGCCTTCGTCCCCGATGATCACGCCGCTGCCCGAACCGCTGAATCCAATCTCCAGCGACACCGTCGCTGGGGCGGCGAGCGCGGCAACCGCTTCGACGCGTGCCTCAATCTCCCGTAAATCCTCAAGGGTTTCAGGGGCGGGCTTGTCGAACACCGACGTCGGCTCAGCGGATGCCGTAAGCGACGTCAGCGCCAGCACGCAGGAGCACAAACCGCAGCTTGAAAAATCGACTCTTCGCACACCAAATCTCCTAGATCGAGCGGACCTGCCTCATACGCTGCTCCCCGAAGCAGAGTTCATCGACATTAGTTACTACATCAAAGTGTAGCCCCAACCGCAGCCATTCACGAGACTCGAAGGAAAACACCGCTCGGGCTATTCGATCCAGATTAGCTGGCAAAGTCAGCCAAACTGGCGACGAAGGTATGGGCGCTCGCGTCTTTCCATGCGCGTAACCCGCCATTGGTCACAACCAGCGTGTCGCCTACAACCGCAGCGGCACAAGCGTAAAGCGGCTTCGGGATCGTGCCGATCCGAGTCCATCGGTCGGTCGGCGGGTCGTAGAGGCTGACAGCGTCCAAGCTCACACGCCCCATCTTCGCCTCAGTGGGCGGATTCATGAGCCGCTTGATCTTGCGATAGGTCCGTAGCGGGATCATCAACGGCGAATTGCGTTTGCTGGCGGGCAAGGCATCGGGACTGTTGTTGCGGCCACCCACGACAATCAGTCGGCCGCCGTACGTCGCGGTCGCCGTCTCGATGTGGGATCGGCGGAAAGGTAAGTCCTGAAGACGCTCCCAGCGGTTGGCCGCGGGGTCGTAACGGTGAAGGTAATCGAGGTCGGCGCAGCTCTGGCCCTTGGTCTTGTCGGGCGAGTCGTGGTAGAAGTGGCCGCCGATAGAGTAGGCTTTGCCCCCACCACGCCCGTGGCGAAGTGGGCACGCCCATCCGGCATCGGCGCGGCAGGCTTCCACTCGTCGGGGTTGGCCAGGCCCGGAACCCAGTGGTCATCGAAGTTCGTGTTACGGTCTTCGCCGAGGCCGCCCCAGACGTGCATCTTGTTCTCGATAATCGCGCAGCCCAGTGACGCGCGGAGCACGGGCAGCGGGGCAAATTCATCCCAGGTATCCGTCTCGGCGTCATACCGCCACGTCTTGTTGACTGCCGTGCCGGGATGTTTGCCCAGATAGCCGCCGGTGTACCAGGCGTAGCGATCGTCCTGAACCTTGCAGGTGTAGTGGCTCACGGGCTCGGGCTGATCCGCGAAGCGATCCCATTGATCCGACGCGAGGTCGTAGGCCCAGTGCTCGTCGGTGACATCGAGTTCTTCGCCGTAGTGACCACCAATGATGTGCATCCGGCCGCGGACCACACACACGCCGCTCTCAAAACGGGCCAATGGGGACGGGGTGACTTCACGAAACTTCAAGGTCGGGGACATCATGTCGGGCTCGGTAAAGTTAACGGGTGGTTCGTATCGCGGCCTGTGGATTAAGACGCGTTGCTTGGCTTGCGGACCGCTTCTTCGATCAACTCGGCGACGCGGTCCGCCCAGGCGTCCCAGTTGAGGACTTGCTCGTAGTGATCTCGGGTGGACTCGACGAGGGCTTGATACGCGGGGCGATCGTTCCAGAGCTTCTCGATGGCATCGGCGTATACCGTGGGGCCATCTTCCAGCGGAAAAAGAAGTCCGCTCCGGCCGTGCGCCACGGCATCGGGAATGCCGCCGGTATCGGTCGAAATCGAGGGCAGGCCGTTGGCCCCGGCTTCGCAGAAGACCGCCCCAAAAGTTTCGCCTTTGCTTGGCAGCATGAAGAAAGCCGAGGTCTTCCAGAGCGATTGATAGGTCGCTAGCTGCTCGGAGACCTGTTTATTCAAGAACCCGTGGGAGATCACGTTGGGGTGATCGCAGGATTCGGGCGGCTGAGCGCCACGACCAACATCTCTGATTCAATCCCCCGGCGGTTGAGCTCGACCATCGTGTCGTAGGTCAGCTGCCCGCGTTTACGATCCCAATCCACGCCGATCCAAAGGAGTCGACACTTGTCGCGTGACGTGCAGTCAATCGCTTCGTCTCTGGATGGCGGGTTGCTGAGGTTGGCACCGTAAGGCAATACGTGGACGTGTTCCGGGTCGACGTCGTATTCATTGATTGCCGAATCCGCCGACCAACGCGCCTGATATACCGAAAGGTTAGCGTTTCGTATCGCTTCCCGGGTGATCTTGTCCCCGCTGCGACGAGAAAACCACCAAAGATTGCTGAACGAGCGGTAATACTCAGCGATGCCATGCGAAGTCGTATCGGAGTGATGGATCACCGGCACGGGCGAATCTTTGAGGGCGGCGATCGGCTGATCTACGGTAATCGACAACAAGACATCGACGGGGTGTTTGGCGAGGTGGGATTTAATCTGCTTGGCGTGCCGGCGGGCGTTGATCCAGGACCACTGCGCAATAAACCGCTTGCCGGTCAGGCGATGCAGGTGGTGGTTGATGCGTTTGAGCGTGATGGTCCAAGGCGCAGGCGGCAAGGGCACATACACCACTTCCTAAACCGCTTGCGCAGTTCCCGTTGAATCGAGTTGGGGACCCCGGACCAGGTCCGGACGTTGTCAGGATCACCGTTGGCTAACAACCCCAAACGGATAGGCCGCTTCTCGTACCGCCCAGCCCCACCATCTGGCCCCTGTTGCATATCGATTTTTCTGCCACTGAATGTAGCTATGTGAAAACTGATACTTGATCTATCGGCAAATAAGACACGGACATCACAAAACCCAACCTAAGCTAGATTTGCTTATAAAATTTAATCATTTCCATTATCTTAGGTGTTAATGCCGAACTCCAAATAAAGCTTTCGCTATTCACGCCATCCGCTTCCAATTCTCGTTGATCCCTATCAATGGAAGAATTTTCCAGCCAACCCCGTTAAATCGTCATGCGTCTAAGTACCAAACTCCTGGTCATCTCTGAGCTGGTGCTGCTGGTATTGGCCTTTGCGCTGCTGGTGCCGACGCGTTCGGGGATGCGGGAGCAGGTGACGGTCGATCTGCAGAACCAGCTCGCCGCGATCGCCAGCACCGCGGCGCTGCACCTCGACGGCGGGCTCCACGAACGCGTGGTCGAGACCCAAGACGCCAACGACCCGGCGTTCCTTCGGCTCCGCGATCAGCTCCGAGCGGTGCGTGATGTGAACGGCCTGGCGTCCGACCACATCTACACCTTCTACTTCGGCAGCGACGATCTGCTCCACTTCGGCGTCATGCCCCACGAGGGCGAGCCCTTCATCGGCGATGTCTACCAACTCAAGCCCCACCACGAAGAAGCCTTGTCCACCGGCAAAGTTACCGTGACCGAGCTCTACGAAGATGTCAACGGCGAGTGGATCTCCGCCGCAGCGCCGATCTATAACGCCGCGGGACAAGTTGTCGGCCTGCTAGAAGTCGCTCAACCTTCACAGGCCTACTTCGCCCGGTACAACCAACTCCTATTGGTCAACACTCTGATCGCCGTGGTGGGTATCGCTATTTCTTCGTTGCTCGGCTACCTAGTGCTGAACAAGATCGTGATCCGCCCGGTCGATAAGATCCACAAAGGCCTCAAAGCACTGGGTTCGCACAACTTCGGCCACCGTGTCGACATCCGCACAAAAGACGAGTTCCAGGAATTGGGCGAAGCCCTCAACGTCATGGCCGATCAACTCAACGTCGCGCGGTCGATCCAGGCCGGCTTCTTCCCGGAAGAACTGCCCGCTTGCCGGGGGTACCGCATGGCTGGGGCGTCTGAGCCCTGCGATGCGACGGGGGGCGATTACTACGATGCGTTCAAGCTAGACGAGCAACGCACCGTCGTGGTCATGGCCGATGTCACCGGGCACGGGCTCGGGCCGTCGCTCATCATGGCGACCTGCCGGTCGGCCCTGCACGCTTTGGCCCACACCGGCCTCGAGCCCGGCGAACTGATCCAACGGCTGGAAGAACACCTCACGCCAGACCTCACCGAGGGGCGATTCATCACGATGATCCTGGGCGTGCTCGACGAAGAAGGGAGCTTCACCTACGCCAACGCCGGGCACGCCCCCGCGATGATCCGCACCGCCAACCACGGCGTCATGCACCTCGACTCCCACCGCCCCCCACTGGGCGTCATCATCCCCCTCGACGGCGAAGAGCTGCAGTCCACCGTTCAGCTCCACCCCGGCGACCGCGTCCTGCTCACGTCCGATGGCGTCAACGAAGCCCAGAACCCCGCGAACAAGCAGTTCGGCTTCGCCCCGCTCGAACGCCTCATTGATGACCTCGAACTCGCTTGTGATCAAGTGGTCTCGACGCTCCGCCGAGACGTCGGCACGCACCGACACCCCCGGCCCGCCGATGACGATCTGACCATCCTCTGCATCGACCGCGTCGGCGTGGCGGTCGCGATGGATTAACCCACCCCTACCTAAAGCCAAGCGACAACCGTCTGACACGATGCGATATCATCGTGGTATGTCCATGGCTCCCCCACCTCTTCCGCCCGATCCCTACGCCGCATATCCGGGAGCACCCGGCCCGCCGAACAACGCGGGGCTCAAAGCCGCCGTCGCCGTCTGGGTGACCTTTGGCATCTTCCTGCTGTTTTCAACCTGCTGTGTTGGCGGAATCGCGGCGATTGGTTTCCTGCCGCTGGACCAGCTGAAACAAGCGGACGAGTCCGGCGCGATGACGCAGGAGATGTGGGACGAGTTTGGGAATGTGCAGCAGTACATGCCGGTCGCCGCGGCGGTAATCGCGTTGTTTACGTTGGTGCCTTCGGTGGTGATGCTCGTGCTGGGCTTTTCGGTCAAGAACGGCAGCCGTGGGGCCACCATCACCGCGATGGTCATTTCGATCCTCGGGTTGGTGGGTGTGGGCCTGATGTTCCTGGGGTCGCTCTTCAACATGGTCACGACGGGCCAGTTTGATATCTGTGGGCTCAGCCTGTTCCTGGGTTTGGCCGCCTGCTTCGTCTGGTGCATCCTCTCGCTCAAGGCGGCCCTCTCTGCCAACCCGCCAAACGCCGGATACCCCAGCGGGGCCTTCACGCCCATGCACCAGCACGGCACGCCCAGCCAACCCACGCGGTCGCCCGACGACGACCCGTGGGAGAACTCACTGTGATTTCCCGGCGTAGACTTCCGTAGCCCAAGGAGTACCCGATGCCCACAATCGCCCGGAAGTTTCTCTCTGTATTTGCCGCGGGTTTGGCGTTGCTGCTGACCGCCGCGATGGCCCCCACGACCCACGCACTGGACGCCGAGCACCAGGCAAAAGCCCGCGTGGCGATCGACCAGGGCCTGGACTACCTCCGCAGCACCCAGAACCCCGACGGCAGCTGGACGCCCGCCCCCGGCCCGGCCGTCACCGGACTGATCGTCGCTGTCATGCTGGACCAGCCCGACCTCGACGCGACCGACCCGACCATCGCCAAAGCCCTCGAGTACATCCTCGACCGCGTACAGCCGGATGGATCGATCCGCGACTCGCCCGACGGCATCCTCGCCAACTACAACACCGCCATCTGCCTCTCCGCGCTCGCTCGGATCGATAACGATCCCGAAGTCGCCGTGGTCGTGCGCAACGCCCAGCAGTTCCTCAAGGGTCTACAGTGGACCGTGGGCGACATCACCCCCGATGGCGAAACCATCACTCCTGACCACCCCTACATGGGCGGCGCGGGCTACGGCAACAACGGCCGACCCGACATGAGCAACACGCAGCTCCTGCTCCAAGGCCTCTACGATTCGGGCGTCGATTGCGACGCCCCCGCCTTCCAAGCAGCGCTGACCTTCATCTCCCGCTGCCAAGGCATCGAGTCCAACGACTACTTCCCCGAAGGCACGATCGTCAACGACGGCGGCGTGATCTACGCCACATCCGTCAACAAGGACAACAAGCACATCCCCGTCAGCTACGCCAACCCCGAACTGGTCGATGAAGCCAAGGCCGGGCGGGCAGTGTCGGGGCTGCGGGGCTACGGCAGCATCACCTACGCGGCTTTCAAGAGCTTCCTGTATGCCAATCTCGAGCGTGACGACCCGCGCGTCGTCGCGGCCCTCGAATGGATCGAAAACAACTACACCCTCGACCAAAACCCCGGCATGCCCGAGTCCGTGAAACACCAGGGCCTGTACTACTACTACATGACCCACGCCCGGGCCCTGGGCGCCTACGGCAGCACCTACCTCAACGCCCGAGGCCAGACGCCTACGGCGGTCCTGCACGTCGGCAAACAGGCCACCCGCCACGCGTTTCAACAGGCCCGGATCGCGCAGGAGAACAAGGGCTACGACGTCATCATCGACCTCGATACCGCCATCGACGGCGGCCCCGCCCGGGACAACGCCGAGATCAACGTCGCCCTGACCAATTCGATCCGGCAGATCGACTGGGCCAACGCCCTGATCGCCAAGCTCGTCGAATTACAAAACGACGACGGCTCGTTCGTGAACACCGAGAAGCGTTGGATGGAGACCGATGCGAATCTCGTCACGGCATATTCGCTGACCGCACTGATGGAAGCGGCGAACTAATCGTCCTGATGCCTTGACCCCCTCTCCCGCCGGGAGAGGGCTGGGGTGAGGGCACTCGACATGTGACACGCTCCGAACCACAGGCGAACTCACCTTCCCCCTCCGACCGGCTACGCCGGCCACCTCCCCCGATGGGGGAGGATGAAGAAAAATCACTCGGCAACTCGCGCCGACATCGCCCCGCCCACCTCGTCGTCGTACCGCCGCAGCTCCAGCACCGACAGCAGGTACGCCAGCGTGGACTCGGCCCCCTGGTTGCGGTTGACCCCGTCGCGGTGCAGGTCGTCGCGGCAGCCCCCCGTCACGGGGTCGTGCAGCGACAGCCCCAGGTCGTTGCGGCCCGTGAACCAGGCGAACGACATCCACGCGAGACGCTCCCACGACTCGCGCGCGTCCACGACATCGTCGTGCCGCGCCAGCCGCGCCGCGTCGAGGCAGGCATCCACCAGCGCGTAGGCCTCCAACGGCTGCTGATCGAACAGGGCGGCGGTCCTGCCGCGCACCAGCCAGCCGTCGTTGCCGATCACCGACAGGTACGCGTCGCCGCCGTCGTCGGCCTTGGTCTGCTGCGCGACCAGCCAGCGCAGCGCCGCGAACCCGTCCCG
>JBCCWB010000003.1:0-45647 GCA_039194345.1 Planctomycetota bacterium | reverse complement strand
TGGTCGTGGGGCAGCAAACCGGCGATGAACAGGGCCAGGACCAGGCCCGCGTCACTGTCGTCGCTGGGCAGTTGGTGGTGGTTGCGCACCCGCCGACAGCTCTCGGCCGAGACGTGCCAATCGTTGAGCACGTGGGCCCCGGCCACGGCGTGGTCGATGCCGAAGTGCTGGCGCTCGGCGTCGCTCCAGCTCTGGTTGGCGGGGCGCAGCGGCATGCGGTTTTCGTAGAAGTCGGGGTCTAGGCCCATAAGCAGCGGGAGCCCGATGTCGGCGATCAGGCCCGCGGCGTAGGCGGAGGTCTTACGCTCGGGGTCGACGACTTGTGCAGCGAGATGGGCGGCCTCGGCTTTGCGGAGCGAGGCGTTCCAGAAGCCCTGGATCATCTCGGGGCTGAGCTTCATCTGCTCGGCAAGGACCTGGAGGCCCATCGCCAGCCCGAGCGTTCGTACTTGTGTGGGGCCGAGCTGAAGCACCGCTCGTTCGATACTGGTGATTTCGTTGAGCCGGCGATTGCCTGCGGAGTTGACTACGCCCAACACGCGTGCCGACATGGCGGGATCGCGTTCGACAATTTCGGTGATCTCACGGGCCTCTTCACCATTGGACGCCAGAAGATCCAGCAACGGCCCCGGGCGTACCGGCAGCTGTTGGCCCAGACGATTGAGCGTCTGCCTGGCCTTTTTGTCGAGCTGGATGGACTGAGTCGATTCGGTCATACCGCAGATAGCCTGGACAGAAGAAAGGATCGTTCGTGAGAGCCTTTGTGGCCGCCCCGAATTCCGCAGCCACGCCTACCCATTGCTATCGACGCATTTGTTACCCAAGTTCAAGGATATGAACTAAAGGAGGAGATGATTAATGTTGACTAGGCCAGAAGGCCTTTGGCAAAGGCGCTGAGCTCAGCCATGCTTTCGCAGACGCACAGATTCTCGGACCCACCTTCACCCCGTGGCCCTGCTTGGCCACCGACCACGAGCTTCGCACCCAGCAACGCAACCCGGTCGGCGAGCTCATCAATCGCTTGGGGAGAGGGAACGGCTTCGATATAAGAACACGAAAGCCATACCAACTTGGGTTGGTATTCCTCGGTGGCCTCGGTCAACGAATCGAGGGGGAGGTTAGCGCCGAGGTTGATGTCGTTGTAGCCGGCTTCGGCGCAGATGCACGAGGCCATAAGCGAGCCCAGTAGGTACGGATCATTCGGCGGGCCTCCGCCCAGGGCGTACGGGCGGGCGGGCTGGTCCCCTGGGGCGGTTTCGTTCAGAGCCGGCGGCGTAATCAGGAGGCGGATTTGGGTCAGGGCGTGAATGCAGACATCAATCGCGCTGTGTTCGATGAAGATGCCCTTGGAGTTGTGGGCCCAGATCTCACCGATGCGGGACATCGCCTGAGTGATTGGGCCATCACAAAGCCAAGCCAGAGACTTACCTTTGAGAAATAAATCCAGCAGCAAGCCCCGGGCCTCGTCGGTTTGGCCGTTGACCAGCATCTTCTCGAGCATGGCCGCGGCCTTATCGGCGGTGACGGGGCGGGCCTGGGTCGAAAGCTTGCCCACCTGATGGATACCCAGCAGCTCGGGCCGAACGATGGGCATGTGCGACTCGCGGGCAAAGCGCACGGCTTCCTGCAGCGTAATGCGGCGGTGGCCCCCGGCGGTTCGGGTCACGCGCACCCGGCCGTCGTCCGCCCATCGCTTGAGGGAGGATTCGCTGACTCCAATCACTTGGGCCAATTCTTTGGGTGAAAGGCTCTGTTTCACGGTATTGGGGGTCCTTTAAGCCCAGACTGTGCCGTTGGCGCGACGCGTATGCTAGTGCGATATCGTCCATAACGTCCGCGTCTATGAGCCTAGGGGCCGATAAGGGAGATTTCCAGCTACATCCATGGGCGCGATATGCTGGACCGATGGCCAACCCTCCTTCGAAGACCGAATCCCTGGACGTCACCGGCTACGGCTTCTCCCAAGACGACCTCCCCGAACTCGATCACGGGCCACTGGAGCTACGAAGCTGGTTCAAGTTCGCCCGCACCGCAGAAGCCCAAGAGCCCGGGGCGGGGTTCGATCTAGAGATCGGTTCGGGCAAGGGCACATTTCTGGTCCAACAGGCCGGGCTGGAGCCGGAGGTGGATTTCTTGGGGGTGGAGTGGTCCAAGAAGTTTTGGCGGCTCGCGGCCGACCGCGCCCGACGGCACGGCCTGGGCAACGTCCGCCTGCTCTGGGCCGATGCGACGGTGTTTGTCCGCAACTACGTTGCTGAGCGGTCGTTACGCCGGGTGCACATCTACTTCCCCGACCCTTGGCCTAAGGCCCGTCACAACAAACGGCGGTCGGTGCAGGCTCCTTTCCTTCGCGAATTACACCGCGTGTTGCGTCCGGCGGGCGAGATCCGTTTGGCGACCGACCATGCCGATTACTTTCAATGGATGCAGGAACACGCGGCCATGGTGGAAGACTTGTTCGAGCGTCGCCCGTTTGAACGGCCCGCTTCGGCGGGGGAGGGCGAATTGGTAGGAACCAATTTCGAGCGGAAGTACATCCGCGAGGGGCGTGAGTTCCAAGCGATGATCCTGGTTAAACGCTAACTCGACCGATAAAACCTGCCGATGCCCAAGCGGTGGCATTCGCCGCCGAATCATCTGGGCTTGAGTTATTATTGAATCACATGTCCTCATTTTTGGAGAAGTCCCATGCGTTTGCTCACCGTCGCCCTGGCCGCCTCCCTGACCTGCACCCCGCTGCTCATGATCGGCTGCGCCGGTGGAGGCTCTACTTCGGCGAGTACGACCGAAGCCGCTCCGCCCCCTAAAGCCTTTGCCCAGCCCGTAGAGATCATCGTGAAAGTCAGCGGCAATCAGATGCCCATCGAGTCTCACGGCGTCGGATTACTCGATGAGGATGCGGTCGACGGCTTGGGCCTCCGCGCGGCCTTCGCCGAGGCAGGCGTGCCGGTGGACCTAAGCGTGCAGTCGGTTGTGCTGTTCAGCCTCGGTCAGCAAGCCACCGGCGGATTCGCCGCGGATATTACCGGGCTGCAACTCAAGGGCGACACGCTCTACGTTCAAGGCACCGCTGAAGCTCCGGCATCCGGTGACAGCGCCACCCAGGCCCTCACCTTCCCCTACTGCGCAGTGTTGACACCGAAGCTACCGGCTGGGCTGACCGTGCTCAGCGATATCACTTCGTTGCAATGACTCAGCCTTGATGGCCTAGCCCGGGCTCATTCATTTGGCAGGATGACGCTTTGCCGAATAAGGGGTTGAGGTAAAATGAGGCAGGCGGTGCCTTGAGTACTGCTTTGGCTCTGGCATTGTTGGCCCGTTGGCTGGCGTCGGGCTGAATCGGCGTCTTTTTCGTGTCGATAACCCAGGGCAGACGTTCGTTTGGCCCGATGAGATATCAGAGGGCATTGTCCCAGCCGAGGAGTTCGCGGGTTCGCCTCGGTTTGCGAAAGTCTTTGCGTCGTGTTGAAACTTGTTTGTCCAAGCTGTTCCAGCTCTCTTGAAGTCGATCCCGGCTTCGCCGGCGGCATCTGCCGCTGCTCGACTTGTGGCGCCGTACTCTCGGTTCCCCGTGATCCCACGAAAGGTCAACCCAAAATGGTCCGTAAACCCAGCCCCGGTTCCAGTGGTTCTTCACGCCCCGCGTCGCCGAGTAAATCGGGGTCGGGGGCATCGTCGGCCGGCTCGAGGGCCGGTACCCGTGCCGGCACCGCGATGGGGTCCCGGGCGGGCACCGCGATGGGATCCCGTGTCGGATTTACCACAGACGTCGGCGTCGCTGAGCCTGCTGGCGGAGCGATCGCAACGCTGGATGAGCACCGCAAGCCCAAGCCCGCATTGGTCGGGCTAGCGATTGCGGGTTGGGCCACGTTCGCGGTGCAGTGGATCGTAGTGCTGGTCATCATCCTCGGCCGGGGTGGTACGCCGAACAACATCACGGTCGCTCAAGCCCAGCCAGCCCCTCGCCCCGCCGTCACGAACCCCGCTCCGCCACCCGCTCCTGAAATACCTGCGCCTAAAGCTCAAGCCCCAACCCCGAAGCCCCAAACCACCACACCTCCCAAAGCTACCCCTCAGCCCGCTGTCCCCAACATCGTCGATAAGCCCAAGACGACACCACCACCCAAGCCCGTCGTCGTGGACAAGAGCAACCCCTTGCTGAACCCCACGCCCAATGTGATGAACGTTGAGCTTCAACCCGGCCATACCGCGGTTCTTTTCGACGCGGTGGACCGATCCAAGTACTGGTACAACAACGCCCGTAAGGCATTGATCGCGGGGCTCTCCCATCAGGGCAGTGGCCAGACGATCAGCCTATTCGCCGTCAGCGATGGCAAGGTGATCGCTTATCCGAAGAACCCGTTCACCCCGTCACCCGCTCGGCGTGCTGCATTGACGACTTTCCTGGACCCCATCGAGCCGATCGGCAAGGGGGGACTTGGCGCGAGCCTGGATGCCGCCGTGGCGAGCGGAGCCAAGGAGGTGGTTTTCGTCACGGGGCGGTCGACCGGCTGGGGCGCTTATCTCGAGACCCTCAAGAAAAAACTCAACTCCGGAGACCGGACCGTGAAGTTGCACATTGTGCAGATGGGCGAAGAATCGCCTGAGCTCAAAACGTTTATTGAAGGTGAAAACGAAGGCGAATATCAGCAGGTTTGGTTCAAACCCTTAGAGGCTTGGCTTAAAGCCGCCGAGTAATCAGTCATTGCAAGTTGTTCGTTTTTTGCTCGCAGGAAAAATACGCATTGGATTTTGCCTTCCGCGCGTTATATTTAAATCAGCACTCGGATGACCCGCGGCGCCCACGAAAACGAGGCGCACCCAAAACGGGAAAAGAAACGCGGCCCGAGCCAAACGACCCGCGACGTGATCCTCGCCCAACATGGAGCGCGAGTGAGCCAAAAACGCCGCGGGCCGCTTTTTGCGCAGACCGTGGGGCAAACTAAACCACAGACTTTAAATCCGCGGCCGCAGCAAGCGGATCAGGCCGATGGTTGATGCGCTGACAAACGCGATGAGCGCCACCACACTCAGATAAGTCCGGCCGCTGCCCTGGTCGGCCAAGACCAGGATCGAGGCGCCCAAGATCACCGCGCCCAGGATCACTGCCCAGGCGATGTGTTTACTGGCGCGTTCAACCTCATTGGTAAGCTTCTCAAGGTTTTGGTGTTCGAGGCGGATCGTCGTGCGGTTCTGCCGGATCATCCGCATCAGGTCGTCGAGGCGGTGCGGCAAGTGGTCCAACAGGTCGGCATACGCAACGGCGTTGTTGCGCATCCGGCGTTTGAGGGCCTTGAATCCAAATCGCTTCTTCACCAGCTTCGTGACATACGGCCGAACGTGGCCCACCAGGTCAAACTCTGGCGCGAGTTCTTGCGCGACCCCCTCGATCGTGGTGAGTGATTTGATGAGGTAAACGATGTCGGCCGGGCAGCGCAGCTGGTGCTTGCGCATCACCTCGAAAAATTCGTCGAGTAGTTGGCCCATGCGAAGCGACTCGAGGCTGCCGCCCTTGAAGTGATCGATGAATTGCCAGACGTCGGCACGGAAGCCGCGGTCGTCGGCCACCGTCGGGTCGGCGTCGGCGATACGGATGGCGGTGCGGACGACGCGGTCGAGTTCGCCTTCCAGCGTGCCGTGGGTGATCTGCGCGAGTTGTTCAGCCGAGCGAGGATCGATGCTGCCGACCATGCCGCAGTCGATGAACGTGATCGATGCGGTTTCGACATCGACAAAGATGTTGCCCGGGTGCGGGTCGGCGTGGAAGAAGCCAACCGACAAACACTGACGAAACACCGCGTCCGCGGCACGCCCGACCAAGGCCAGCCGCTGCTCTTGCGTTATCGATTCGGGGTCGAGGTTGCTCAGCAGGGTGCCTTGGACGTGTTCGAGCGCGAGCACGCCGCGGGTGGAGACTTCGCGGTAAACCTTGGGGAAATTAACGCCGGGCTCGTCGGCGAAGTCGTCGCTCATGCGCTGGGTCGAGTCCGCTTCGACGCGTAGGTCGGTTTCGCGTGCAAGTTGTTTGGTGAACTCCTCAACGACATCGGGCGCATCGAAACCGAGGTTCTGCAAATAGCCGTCGGCCAAGCCCGCAAGCCACCCCATAAGCTGGAGGTCGGCGTTAATCACTTCGTCGATGCCGGGGCGTAGGACTTTCAGCACGATGTGCGTGCCGTCGGTCAGGGTGGCGCGGTGGACCTGGGCCATCGACGCGGCGGCGAGGGGCTCGGGGTCGATTTTCTGAAACGCGGTGTCGAAGCGGTCGCCCAGTTCCTGGCGGAGCGCCGCGTGGACGTGCTTGTTGGGGTTCTCGCCCTCCCACGGCGCGGGGGGTACGTTGGCTTGGAGCTTTTTGAATTCGTTGGCGAATTCGGCGGGGTTGTGGGGGGGGCGGGTGTAATGGACTTGGCCGGCCGTGAGGACGGTGGGGCCGAGCTCTTCGATAAGCAGGCGGAGCCGTTCGGGGGCGGGGCGGTTGTGGTGGGCCGGGTCGGGCGACAGCTCTTTGGGTAGGAGTTTCGCTAAACCGGTCTGCGAGACGATTTCGCCGAATCCGAACTTGAAGAGTTGCGCCGCGAGTTCGCCGCCGCGTTTGGCGGCGTGGATGGAGGCCGAGCCGGGGAGGTTGGGAATCGACATAAGTCATAGTGTATGTCGAGCGAACCGTACGATAGAATTAGCTTGCGGTTTGTCGTGATTCTTAGCGAGATATATGGGGGCCGGATGCCGGAGCGCGAAGCCAATCCATTAACGTCGACCGAAACGCCGCGGGCCCGCGTTGGGCCGGTGGTGGCTTGGGGGTTGTTGTATTTGGCGGTGTTGTGGGTGGGGATATGGCTCGGCTACGCGGTCCAGCTGGGTGAATCCGAGTTGACCGTGATTTGGCTATCGACGGGGGTGACGTTCGGGGCGTTGCTGTTGACCCGTCGGGTGTGGTGGCCGGCGCTGCTCATTGGTTCGGCGGCGGTCTTTGTGGCCTACGCCGCTTCAACCGACAAGCTCGGTGTTTCGATTTGGTACTACATCATCTTTGCGTTGGTCGGCGATGTGGTGATGTGGTTGGGGGCGGAAGTGTTCTGGTTGGGACGCGGCCGGGCGGTACGTTTGCAGACCCCGGCCGATTTCGGTTGGTTGTTTGCGGTGGTTTTGGGGGTGACGGCCGCCGGGGCGTTTGTGTCGGTTTGGTTGTGGCGTACCGTTCAGCCCGAGTTGGATTTTTGGCACGAGCTGCAGTTGTGGTGGTTTTCGGATGCCCTGGGCTGCGTGTTAGCGGTGCCCTGGATGTTGGCGTTCTTCGGGTCGGGTTGGCGGATTCCGATGCCGAGCGTTCGTCAATGCATCGAAGGCGGGGTGTTGCTCTCGCTTCTCGTGGTGATGTGCCTCGTGTTGGTGTCGTTGCCGCATGAGGCGCAGTCGGTACTCGAACTGCCTTACATGGTGTATCCGCTGTTGATCTGGGGAGCGCTGCGTTTTGGGGTCCGGCTGACTACGACCATGCTGCTAGTGTTGGCGCTGCTCTTTGTACTGCAGGTGAAGCAGGGGGTAGGCCCCTTTGCGCCCAACGGGGCAGAGAAAACCATCGAGGCGTATCACACCGCGACATTGGCGATTCAGGTCTACCTGCTGGTGACTTGTTTGGCGGTGTTGATGCTGGTGTCGTTGTCGGTCCGAGACCGAGCCGCGATGGCGCTGCAGCGTCTCCAAACCACCCGATTCAAGACCATGATGTCGACCCTCCGGTCAACTCTTTGGGTCATGGATGCCAAAACCGATGAGATTACCTACATCAATCCGGCGGTTGAGAAGTTGACCGGTCGGCCGGTGAGTGAGTTGCTCAATCAGCCGGGGGCGTGGCGTGAGGTGGTTCATCCTGAAGACCGGGCGATCTACGATGCATCGCTTGAACGGATGCGCAACCGCGAAGAAGACGCGGTGGAATACCGCATCGTTCGCGCCGACGGCCAGGAACGCTGGGTCCGCGTGCTCGCGGGGACCGAGGCGGACGCGCCGGATGCAGAGATCCTGGCGGTGGTCCATGCGGAGGACATCACGCACCGTCATCGGGCCGTGGTACAGCGGCAGATGTTGGTCCAGGACCTGCGTGACAGCAACGCCCGTTATCAGGATTTCATGCGGATCAGCCGGGAAGGGGTCTGGCGGGGAGAGTTCGAGAAGCCGGTCCCGATTGACCTGCCGTTTGAAGAATTCTTGAAGCAGGCGATCGCCAGCGGCAGGATCGCCGAGTGCAACGAAGCGTTCGCTCGGATGTATGGCTATGACTCGGCGGAGAACGCCGCAGGTACCCGGCTGATTGATAATTTCCGGCTGGAAGACGAGTTCAATCTTGAATACTTGCGACGCTTCCACGCCAGCGGTTGTCGCTCGATGTTGACCGAGTCCCGTCGCCCCGATCACGGTCCCGAGGGAGAGACCGGCTGGTTCCTCGTCCATTTCTCTGGCGTGGTGGAAGACAGCAAACTCTTGCGGATCTGGGGAACGCTGACGGACATCACGGAGTTGCACCGCCTCAACGACCAGCTCCGTGAGTCCCAAAAAATGGAGGCGGTCGGGCAGCTCGCTGGCGGCGTGGCACACGACTTCAACAACTTGTTGGCGGTGATTTCTGCCCACGCGGAACTGGTGCAAGATGAGGTCGGCGAAGTGGAGGGGGTGGCGCAATCGCTGTCGGTGGTACGTGAAGCGATCGACCACGCGGCGGGCGTTTCGCGGTCGCTCTTGGCGTTCAGTAAGAACCTGCCCACCGATAAACGCCCGACCGACATCCGGCAGGTGATCGTGCAGACCCAGCGGCTGGTCGACCGCACCCTGCCGAGTCGCGTGGAACTGGTCATCGATCTGCCCGCCGAGGGGCTTACCCCGGTGATGGGCGACAGCGTGCAACTGCAGCAGGTGCTGTTGAACTTGGCGATCAATGCGCGTGACGCGATACCCGTGGCAGGGGGCACGATCCGCATCGCAGCGGAGGACTTCGAGCGTCGCACCACCGAGGGTGAGTCGGCGGGGCGGGGGGTACGCCTGATCGTGCAGGACGACGGGGTGGGCATGACCGAGGCCGTGCGTCAGCGTATCTTTGAACCGTTTTTCTCAACCAAGGGCGCCGACGCGGGTACGGGCTTGGGCTTGTCGGTCGTGCGTGGCATCATCGAAGAACACGGCGGATCAATCGCGGTCTTCAGCCGACACCAGCAAGGCACAACGTTTACCGTGGAGCTGCCCTGCGTTGGGGACCCCGGCCAGACAGCACCCGCGCCTCCGCAGGTCGCGCCGGTTCGGGCCCCGGCCCGGAACCCACAAGACTTTTCGGACAGCCCGATCTTGCTGGGGGAAGACGATCCACAGATCCGGGCGGTGATCGCCACGGCATTGGTGACGCGCGGTCACCGCGTGATCCAAGCGGGCGACGGCAACTCGCTCCGGCAAGCCTACGACAGCTACACGCAAGATGGCCAAGCGCTGGCGGCGTTGGTCTCGGATGTCGATATGCCCGGCCGATCGGGCCTCGAGGTTTTGCGTGAGCTACGTCGTGAGGGTTGTACGACCCCGGCGGTCGTGATTACCGGCAGTGTGGATTTACGGCTGGACCCTCAGCAGGATGGCAATACGGTCTTGGTGAATAAGCCTTTCGGCATCGCGGAGTTTTGCGACGTGGTGTTGAAACAGATCGACGGCGGGTCCAGTGGCGTCTAAGATTTGAATGGGTCCGATGTGATCGATCATTTTTTGGGGTACCGGTCATGCAGCAGCAGGCACCGACAAGAATCTTGATAGCCGACGATCACACGCTGATGCGTGAGACGCTGAGTGATCGCCTGGGCCGTGAGGCGGACCTTGAGGTTGTGGGGAGTGTGGCGTCGGCGGACGAGGCGGTGACGTTGGCGGGTGAGTTGTCTCCGGACGTGGTCATCATGGATGTCGATATGCCGGGTCGGCTGTCGTTTGACGCGGCGTGTGACATCGTCGCGGTGTCGCCGGAGATCCGGGTGGTGTTCCTCAGCGCGTTTTTCAGCGACCGCTACATCCGTGACGCTTTGGCGGCGCATGCGGTGTCGTACCTGACCAAGGACGAATCCCCCCAGGTCGTCGTCGATGCGGTGAGGCAGGCCGCAGAAGGACTCTCGTATTTCTCGCCCAGCGTTCGAGACCGGCTGGTCATCGGCCCGGACAACAAGCTCCGGTTGGAAGATGACGGCATCCCGGCCACGAAGGCCGACATGCTGACCCGCCGGGAGTTGGAGATGCTGCGCTACTTAGCCCGTGGCTTGTCCAAGAAAGAGATCGCGGCCACCATCCACCGTAGCTACGGCACGGTCGATAAGCACGTGGAGAAGCTTATGAATAAGCTCGATATCCACGACCGGGTGGAACTGACGCGGTATGCGATTCGCGAAGGTTTGGTCGAGGCGTGAGCTGATCCGGCGGTGGTAAAGTGGGGCGGTTACCCCATAGCGAAAATTTCGTGGGAACCCGATACTACTTATCCATCCTTAAGCCTTGGCCCCAAGGCTTTAGATCAGAGTGACCAGTGTTGGTTTCGGCGTTTTTGGCACAGCTGTTTGGCGTGTTGCCCCGCTTGATGTGACTGACCCCCCCACACATTTCTGGGGCGACGTCGAAGCCAACACTCTTCACTCTGATCGATACCCCCCAGCAAGGCCCGCGTTTATGGTTAATGCGGGCCTTGTTTTTTATTCACCAGTTTCTTGTTAGCGCTGCGCACTCGATCGGCCCCCGCGATACATTGGGGGCCGATGGCAGACGTTCAATCCCCGTTGTTGCTCACCAAGATTTTGGCCACCGTCGGCCCCGCCAGCCAGGACGTGGATACCCTCGTCCGCATGATCCAGGAGGGTGCCCGGGCATTTCGGGTCAACTTTTCCCACGGTGATTTCCCCGACTTTGACAAATCAGTGCGGCTGATCCGCCAGGCATCCGCTCAAGCAGGTGTCCCGGTGGGCATCCTGGGGGACCTCTCGGGGCCAAAAATCCGCGTGACCACCGTCGATAACGGCAAGATGGAGCTCGAGGTCGGGGACCACGTCGAGTTCACCCAACGCGACGTCATGGCCACCCGCCACCCCGAAACCGGCGTCGTCACCATCGGCACGACCTACCCCGAGATGGTCGACGACGTCGAGCCGGGCCAACGCCTCTTGGTCAACGACGGGGCGATCCGCATGCTAGTGACCGACAAGGTCACCGCAGACGACCCGCCCCTAAAGAACCGTCGGCCGGACGACCCCCGCCTGATCTGCCGTGTGACCGAGGGCGGCACGCTCTCGAACAAAAAGGGCGTCAACCTGCCCGACACCGACGTCAGCGCCCCGGCTCTGACCGACTGGGATGAAGAATGTGCGGCGTGGGCGGTGGAAAACGATATCGACTTCCTGGCGCTGTCCTTCGTGCGCAAGGCCGAGGATGTCGTTCAGCTCAACGATCTGCTGCTCAAGCTCGGCCGCGACAACCGCGGCCTCCGCAGCCACTCGCGTCTGCCGATCGTGTCCAAGATCGAAAAACCCCAGGCGATCGATGAACTCGACGCCATCCTCGAAGAAACCGATGCGGTGATGGTCGCCCGCGGCGACTTGGGCGTCGAGATGGACTTGGCCCAGGTCCCCGTGATCCAGAAGCAGATCATCGACCAGGCCCACGCCCACGGAAAACCCGTGATCGTCGCCACGCAGATGCTCGAGAGCATGATCCAGAGCTTCACCCCGACTCGCGCGGAAGTCTCCGACGTCGCCAACGCGATCCTTGATGGCACCGACGCGATCATGCTTTCGGGCGAGACCGCCGTGGGTGCCCACCCGGTTCAGGCCATCCACACCATGGCCCGCACCGCGCAGATCACCGAAGAGTACGACGCCCACCGACGGGCCGGCACCACCAAGCCCCCGGCCAAGCTACGCGAATCAAAGTACCGCACCGCGGCACTGGCCCACGGCGTGTCGACCATCGTCAACGACCTCGAGCCCGCCTTCGTGGTGATGTGGTCCGAGCTCGGCGGCGGGGCGCGGTATCTCTCGCAGAACCGCTTGCGTAAGCCGGTCATCACGATCAGCTCCAACGAATCGTCGCTGCGTCAGATGGCGCTGCTCTTCGGTGTACACCCCGTCCACATGAAACGTCCGTCCGACACCGCGGCGTTCCTTGAAAGTGTGGACAAGCTGCTCACCGAAAACCACTGGGCCAAGCCCGGCGACGCGGTGGTTGTCGTCAAGGGTGAGCCGTTGGGTACGCCCGGGGTGACCAACATGATCCGTATCCACTATGTGGGCGACGTCTGCCGTATTACTTGGCACACCAAAGACGACTAATCCGCGACGCCTCGCCAGGGCCGTGCTATTCTGCGTTGTGCCCGATTCTTCGTTTACGCTCGATACCCATCTGGTTGATATCCCCGCCCGTGCGGTGCGTTCGGTATCGATCACCGTCGAGGACGGACGGATCGCTGCCATCACGCCCGCGCCATCGGGCCACGAACCCCAAGGATTCGTACTGCCCGGCTTTGTCGATGCCCACGTGCACATCGAAAGCTCGATGCTCACGCCCGCCCACTTTGCCGCCGCCGCGGTGGTCCACGGCACGGTCGCGACGGTGAGCGACCCGCACGAGATCGCCAACGTGCTTGGTGTGCCCGGCGTGCGGTACATGCTCGACAACGCCGCGACGGTGCCGTTCAAATTCGCGTTCGGCGCTCCGTCGTGTGTCCCCGCGACCCCATTCGAGACCGCGGGCGCTGCGCTGAGTGTGGAAGATGTCACCGAGTTGCTCGACGACCCGCGCGTTTTCTACCTCAGCGAAGTGATGAACTTCCCGGGCGTGTTGGCGGGCGACACGGATCTGCTGGCGATGATCGCCGCAGCGCAAAGGCGAGGTAAGCCCGTCGACGGCCATGCCCCGGGTCTGCGTGGCGACGACGCCAAGCGTTACCACGCCGCGGGCATCAGCACCGATCACGAGTGTTTCACCAAGGCCGAGGCGCTCGACAAGCTCGCCGCTGGGGCGACGATCCAGATCCGCGAGGGCTCAGCGGCCCGCAACTTCGAAGCGCTCTTCCCGCTGATCGACGAGTTCCCCGGCCGGGTCATGCTCTGCAGCGACGACAAGCACCCAGATGAATTGGTGCATGGCCACATCGATGCGCTGGTCCGCCGCGCGGTGGCGGATGGCGCCGATGTCTTCAACGTCCTGCAGGCCGCATGCATCACGCCCGTCGAGCACTACGGCCTGCCGGTGGGTCAGCTCCGCGTGGGTGACCCGGCCGACTTCATCGAAGTCGATTCGCTGACGGGGTTCCACGTCCTGAGCACCTACATCGATGGTGTTTGCGTGGCCCACGGCCGCAAGTCCATGATCGACGTATCGCGGGCCGAGGTGCTCAACCGTTTCGAGTGCACCGCCAAAACCGTGGAAGACTTCGCGGTTCCTGCGGAACCGGGCAAATCGCTGCGGGTGATCGAGGCGATCGATGGGCAGCTGGTCACCCATGCATTGGACATTGAACCTTATGTGGTGGACGGCAACGCGGTGTCGGATCCCCGGCAAGAACTCTTGAAGATCGCGGTAGTCAACCGCTATGCCGACACGCCCCCGGCGGTGGGCTTTGTCACCGGGTTCGGCTTGCAACGCGGCGCGATCGCGGGCTCGGTCGGTCACGACTCGCACAACATCGTCGCGGTGGGAGTGAGCGACCACGAAATCGCCAACGCGGTCAACGCGGTGATCGAGATGCAGGGCGGCTTGTCCGCGGTGGATGGTGATCGCGTCGAGACGTTGCCGTTGCCCGTGGCGGGGTTGATGTCGACCCGCCCGTGTAAAGCCGTGGCACACGCCTACGAAAACCTCGACCGCCTGGCCAAGGACCTGGGTTCGGGGCTGCGGGCGCCGTACATGACGCTGAGTTTTATGGCTCTGCTTGTCATCCCGAGCCTGAAGCTGAGTGACAAGGGTTTGTTCGACGGCGAGGCGTTCGTGCTCACCGATCTCTGGGTTTAGCTTCCGCGGTAGGTCGAGTAGCCAAACGGCGACACGAGTAGCGGCACGTGGTGGTGTTGTCCCGCGTCCTTCACGGTGAAGAGCACCGCAACCTCGGGGTAGAAGGTTTCGCGCTTCGAGGCGGCGAAGTAGTCGGACGTGTCGAAGTGGATGAGGTACTGCCCCGGCTTGAAATCGTCCGCGCTGATCAGGTCGGTGATCCGGCCGTCTTCGTTGGTCGTCCCCGCGGCGATTTGTTCATAGCCCTCTTCACCCGCCCGCTCAAGAACAATGCGCATCCCCGCAGCGGGTTTGCCCAGGGCGGTGTCGAGAACGTGGGTGGTCAGTGGTGAATCGCTCATGGTGAGATTGTACCCGCAGAAGCGGTGATGCCCGCCTGCTGGTCTTCACTTACCCCGGGTCGGCCAAGAGTTTGTCGAGACGGAGGTGGGTGATTTTGCGTTGTTCACCGGCCGCGATGGGGGCCTCGGCCATGGGGTCGTGGCGGAGGCGTTGTTGGAGTGAGCCGAGCATCTGGTCAGCGGTGAGGCCCGAAGCGCAGATGATGAAGATATAACCGAAGCGCTTCTCGTACACGTCGTTCGCGTCGGCGAGTTCTTGGAGCAGGTCTTCGTCGGCCTCGCCCACGCCTGCTTGTTCCCCGGCCGACCACTGCTTGTTGCCCGCAAACTTCATCCGCAGCGAATCCACGTCACCAATCTTCGGATGTGCCGAGAACGCTTCGAGCCAATGCCCCTCGGCCATCTCATCGAAAATCGCGTCCGCGGTGTCGTGCAGCTGGGGCGTGTTTTGGAAAGGGCGGCAAGCGGCCATCTGCTGGGCCCACCACGCGGTGCCGCAGCAGCCTAGGAAACTCTCCTCGGCATCGCGATCGGACAAGGTGTTGAGGGTTTGCAGGTTCATATGAGTTGTCCCGCCAAGGGCTCGGGGCTTCCGTGCACATAGGTACGCAGCACCCGGCCGCGCATCTCCATGCCTAGGTAAGGCGTGAGCTTGTGGCGGTGCAGCATGTCATCGGGGAACGGTGCCCACACCGCATCGGGGTCGAACGCAAAGAGGTGAGCCGGGTGGCCGGGCTCGATGCCGAACGGCACGCCGACGAGCTGGGCGGGGCAGGCCCCCATCCACGCCGCGACATCGCGGAGGCCAAGCCCTGCTTCCTGGGCCATCTTCCAGATGATCGATAAGCCCAGTTGCAACGAGCTGATGCCGCCCCAAGCTTTCTCGAAGCTGCCTTCTTCCAGCGACTTCATGTCGGGCGGGCAGGGCGAGTGGTCCGACACGACCATGTCGATCAGCCCCGATTGCAACGCGTCCCACAACGCCCGGCGGTTGCCCTCGTCGCGCACCGGCGGGGCACACTTGGCCAGTGTGAATCCATCCGGGATGTTCTCCGCGGCAAAGGCGAGGTAATGCGGGCAGGTCTCGACCGTAAGCGGCAGGCCTTCGTTTTTCGCCTCGGCCAACATGGGCAGGCATCCCGCATCCGCGAGGTGCACGATGTGCGTACGGCAGCCCGTCTCCCGGCAAAGCTTGATCATCAACTCGATCGCATCACGCTCGAACGAGGGCGGCCGTGTCGCTAAGTAATCCATATATCGCCGGGGGTCGGCCATCGCGGGCACGTCCGGCGAAGCGAGCTCGGCGTGCACCAACATCGGCACGCCACGCTCGGCGAGCACGGGTATCGCTTGGCGGAGGTCGTCTTCGGTCGCATTAGGGAACTCGTCGATACCGCTGTGGCACAAAAACGCTTTGATGCCCACGGCCCCTGCATCGACGAGCTCGGCCATCCGGTCGGCGTTGCCGGGCACGAGCCCGCCGTAGAAACCCACGTCGACCGAGAGCTTGCCTTCGCTTGCGGCGTGTTTTTGTTGGAGCGCCTCGACACTCGTCGTCACCGGCGAAGAGTTCAAAGGCATGTCAATAAGCGTCGTGAATCCGCCCGCCCGTGCTGCGGCGGTGCCGGTGGCGAAGCCTTCCCATTCGGTGCGTCCTGGTTCGTTGAGGTGGACGTGGGTATCGACCAGGCCGGGCATGAGCACCGCGTCGCCGAGATCTTCAATGTGGGGCGCCTCGGTTTCGTAGGCGTCGATTGAAGCGATGCGACCATCTTCGATACGCACCGTGGCGGGCGATTCACCGTCGGGTAACAGCACCCGTTTACTGCGGATTGAAAAGTCTTGTGGCGTGGTCATGTTCCACTATGCTACGGGGTCGCCTGTGCCTTGCGCATCAACCTCAGAGAGTTTCTATCCATGCCTCATCCTTTATCGCACAACGCCTACGGCAAGCACCGCGTGCGCGTCAGCAAGATCAAACGCAGCGCCACCGACCCGCAGCACCACGAATTCATCGAAGCCACCGTCGCGGTCACCCTGGAAGGCGATCTCGCCGAGGCGTACACCGTCGGTGACAACAGCAATGTCGTCGCCACCGACACCTGCCGCAACACCGTCTACGCCAAGGCGAAGGACGATCCGTTCGAGACGATCGAATCCTTCGGCGTCACGTTGGCCGAGCACTTCTTGTCGCAGTACGACCACCTGACCAAGGCCACCGTCGAGCTCCGCGAACACCGCTGGCACCGCCTCGATGGCCACGCCCACTGCTTCACCGGCAGCGACGGCGAAACGCCCACCGCCACCGTCGTTGCGGAGCGCGGCCAGGCCACCAGGATCTCGGCGGGGCTGGACGACCTGATGATCGCTAAGACCACGCAGACCGGCTTCGAGAATTTCCACCGCGATGAGTACCGCACCCTGCCCGACACGGACGACCGAATCTTCGCCACGGTGCTCACCGCGATTTGGGACTACGCTTCGCCGGCCACCGACTTCGCCGCCGCTCGCAGCGCGATCCGCGACGCGATGCTGACCAAGTTTACCGACCACTACAGCAAATCGGTGCAGGAGACGCTTTACCTCATGGCCAATGCCGGCCTGGATGCGTGTGCCGACGCCGCGAGCATCACCCTGACGATGCCCAATAAGCACCACCTCAAGTTCAACCTCGAGCCGTTGGGGCGTAGCAACGCGAACGAGGTGTTTCACGTGACGGACGAGCCTTACGGGTATATCACGGGGACGGTGACGCGTTCGTGATGATGTGTTGGGGCCGATACCAGACGCTTCGAGGACTCAGCGTCGGCGTGTGGCGGGGTGGGCCATTTATTTTGCAAGCTCCGCCAGCGTCAGCGCAAGCACTTCGACGCCCGCGCTGATTTCGCTAGGGGAAGAGAACTCGTCCGGGCGGTGCGAGACGCCGTCGCGGCAGGGGATGAAGATCATGCCGGTGGAGGCGAGGCGGGCCATGAACAGCGAGTCGTGGTACGCCCGGCTTACCATCTTCCACCATCGCAGGTCGGCATCGTCACAGGCCTTTTCGATCGCATCGATGACCGCTTTGTCGCACGCGGCGGGAGGGTCAGCGTTAAGCGTTTCGCTGGTGATCTTCACGCCGCGACGCATGCCCAGTTCGTTTAAGTCTTCGTGGATCGCCTGGGCAATCTGATCGCGGTTGTCGGCGTCCGTGTCGCGTAGGTCGAGGGTGAAGCGGACCTTCGACGGGATGGAGTTGACCGCGCCAGGAAAGACGTCGAGCTCGCCGACGGTCGCGACGAGGTCGGGGCTCGGGCTGGAACGAGCGAACTGCTCGATGCTTTGGATTGCCTCGGCGGAGGCGCATAGCGCATCCTTACGTTCGGGCATGAGCACGCCCCCGGCGTGTCCGCCTTCGCCGGTGACGTGGAAGATGTAGGTTGCGGGCGCGGCGATGCCCATGACGATGCCGATGGGCATCTTCTGCTTTTCGAGCTTGGGGCCTTGTTCGATATGCAGTTCGACCCAGGCGTGATAGTGGTCGTCAGCGAGTTTGACGTCCGACAGGTCGCCCGTGAAACCCGCGCGTTGGCGGACGGTGTCGAAGTCGTCGCCGTCGTCGTCGGTGAGTTTGGCGAGGTCCTCGGGTGACAGCACGCCCGCCATGGTTCGGCTGCCGCTGCAGCCGATGCCGAAGCGCGTGGGCTCCTCGCTGGTGAACATGACGACTTCGATGGGGCGTTTGGGTTCGAAGCCTTCGCGTTGTAGGGCGCGGATGGCTTCGAGTCCCCCGAGCACGCCGACGGTGCCGTCGTACATCCCGGCGTGGGGGATAGCATCACAGTGTGACCCGGTGCCGACGGCGGGGGCGTTGGCGTCGGCCGAGGGCGGGCACCAGCGGGCGAAGGTGTTACCAATCGCATCGACACGTACCGTGAGCCCGGCGTCTTCGTACAGGCCTTGCAGATACGCGCGGGCCTTCAGGTCGGTCTCAGTGAAGACGACGCGGGTCACCGCCGGCGGCGGCTCGGGGCAGTCGCTGATGGCGGCGAGCTGTTGCAGTTCGTCGAGCAGGCGGTCGGTGTCGATGGTGGGTTCTAAAGACATATTTGAAACCGCAGATGGACGCGGATTAACGCGGATTCAATCCATTTGGCCGATTCACTTTCTGAATCGAATAGATGGATTTAAGTTAGGAATAAGATTCTACGCGAACCCACGCAAGAGATTTATCCGCGTGAATCTGCGTCCATCCGCGGTTCCAACATAGGTCATAGAAGATCGCGGTTGACGTTTTTCGAGTAGAGATAGGTGGCGGGCGTGTCGCCGGTGGCCATGAACCACTGCGGGCAGTACGCCGCCATCCAGATGCTGTCGCCCGCGGTGATGGGCGACCAGGTTTCGGTCGGCCCTGAGCCGAGGCGGTAGACGCCTTGGCCGTGCTGGAGGTAGAGGCCGTGCTCGTTGTGGTGGGTTTCAACGAAAGGCAACGGTGTGCCCGGGTCGAACGTGAAGCGATTTACGGCGAAGTCGAAACGCGGGTCCGTCTCATCGGGCAGCAGGTGCGCCAGCCGGGCGTGTTCGTCACCCATGAACGGTTCGGCGGTTTGCTCGATCGCGTTGCCGAACACCGCATCCGGTGCGGGCGTGTCGGGTAGCGGGGTGTAGGGCTGCTCGAAGACGAGTAATTGTCCGGGCTCGAGGCCGCGGAGATCGTGCGGGACATCCGGCGACAGCCAAGCATAACCGTCGGCGGTGAGCTCGCGTTCGTTGAGTCGCAACTTGCCCGACAAGACATAGACGAAGCGTTGCACACCCGGCGCGGCGCTGGTCGTCGATGACTCTGCGGTCAGTTGCACGAGGGTTTGCGTGAAACGCGGTAGGCGCGGGGCGCTGCCCATGCTCGGGCTGATGAGTACGACGCCCGAGGTATTTTCCCAACCCACGAGCGGCGCGACCACATGCCCATCGGGCGCAATCACCGCGTGGTCGGCCATAACTTTGGTTCGTGTTTGCCCGGCCGGGTGCTGCTTCGCGGCGGCAAAGTCTTCAGGCAGGGGAAGCGCATCGCTCATGTGAGGGCCGACTCCCGCACCTGTGACGCAAGCCGCTGCACCGCACGCGTCAGCACATCGATCGACACCGCGACGTCGGCTTCGTGGACCTGCTCATTAGGGTTGTGGCTCACGCCGTCGGGGTGACGCACAAACAGCATCGCCACAGGAAACGCCTCCGCCATCGCCACGGCGTCGTGGCCCGCGCCGCTGAGCAGGTCGAAAGGCTCGTGTCCCGCGTCGTCCATCGCCTGGGAAAGCACACCGTTGAGCACGGTGTCCATCTCGGTCGCGGGCTGCGGCTGGTTCTCCAGCACTTCCACGGCAACGCCATCCTCGTTGGCAATGCGCGTCGCGGTTTCGAGCAAGGCATCGACCGCGATCTCACGCACATCGTCCATGGCGTGGCGGACATCGAGCGAGACCTCGACGTCGCCAGGAATCACGTTGCGGACATTGGGGTGACAGTTCACGTAACCCACCGTCGCGCGGAGACCATCGATTGATCGGCCGTAGTCCTGCACCTCGGCGATGAGGTGCGCGGCGCTGACCAACGCGTCCTGTCGGGGGTACATCGGTGTGGTGCCAGCGTGTCCCGCTTGCCCGCTGAATCGCAGAATAAGTCGGCTCTGCCCGGCGATAGCATTCACGACCCCCACGGGTTTATTGAGGCGTTCGAGCACCGGGCCCTGCTCGACATGCATCTCGATGAAGCCCAACACCTGCTGTGGGTTATAGGCGGCGTTGCTGATTTCGGTTGGGTCCAAGCCGAATTCGGTGATCACGCTGTGCATGGTTTGGCCGCGGTTGTCGCGGCGGTTGAGCCATGCGGGGTCGAATCGTCCGGCAATCGCGGCGCTGCCGAGGTAGGGCTTGGAGAAACGCACACCTTCCTCTTCACTAAACGCCACGACGTCCAGATCAAAAGGCAACTGCTGCTGCAACTCCTGCAGCCGTTCCGCTACCGCCAGCGCGACGATCACGCCCAGCAAGCCGTCGTACTTGCCCGCATTGGGCACGGTGTCGATGTGCGAACCCAGCAGCAGCACCGGGCGCGGTACATCCGGCTGGATGGCGTCGAGGACCTGGGTCTCGTCGGAACTCTTGTCGTAGAGCGTTGGCTCGGCGGGCGTATCTGGTGCGGCTGCGAGTCGGCCGACGAGGTTGCCCGCTGCGTCGATGCGGACGTCCATGCCGATCTCCCGCATCCACGCGGACAGGTCCACATGGATCGCCCGGATCGCAGGAGACAGGTACAGACGCGTGATCCGTCCGGGTTCTTGGGTGTGGCCGGACAGGTGGTCGCAGCGTTGCATCACACGCTTGGCCAACGCATCCACACGGATCGATGTCGCCGGGTTGGCCATGAGAAAATCCAATCAATCGGCCGATACGGCCTCTCTAGAGCAGTTCAAACTTGAATCGCGCACACCCGTGCACGGCCCCATTCGTGGCCGACCTTGGGACGAAAAACCGTTGACACCCCACGCCCCCAAGCGTATGGTTCAGGGTTGGCCACAACCATGCGAGTGTATCGCTGCTCGCCTTTCGTCGCAACCGTTTTTGATCACCCTGAACGATGTTTCGCTGTGCATCACTGGCTATTCAACAACACTTGTGTGTCTTCGCTGTAGAAACCGATGCGTGACCGTTTGGCCTTCTATCTCAACGGAAAACAACACACCGCTCAAGGCGCGGCGGCGTTTTCCACGCTCACCGATTTCTTGCGCGAAACACTCGGGCAGACCGGCACCAAAGTGGTTTGCGCCGAGGGCGACTGCGGCGCGTGTTCGGTCTTGGTGGGCCGATTATCAACCGATGGCTCACGGTTGATCTACCGAACAATCGATGCCTGCATCGCGTTTATGTACCAGTTCGACCGGACGCACATCGTCACCATCGAAGGGTTGAAAAATCAAGACGGCACGCTCTCGCCTGTGCAAGACGCCATGGTTAAGTGTCACGGCAGTCAGTGCGGTTTCTGCACGCCGGGGTTTGTCGTCACGATGCAGGGGCTATTCGAAGAAGATCCTTCATCTAACAGCTGTACAGATACAAGCGGCCACGCCGCATGTTCTGCGTTGAGCGAAGAGCAACTCCGCTTGGGGTTGTCAGGGAATCTTTGTCGGTGCACCGGCTACCAACAGATCCTGGATGCGGGGCAAGCCATCGATCCCGCGGAGGTCGATTCAATGAACAATCGATACCCCGCGTTGCCGATCATCGAAGACTTCGCGTCCCTCGGCGAAGATCCGGTCATGATCGAAGCCGAGCAATACGGCGAGACTCGTCGGGTGTTTTTGCCGCGCACGCTGGAACAAGCTGTGATCTTCCGCGCTGCCAACCCGGGGTGCAAGATCTCGGCGGGCAAGACCGATCTGGGTGTGCAGCACAACCACGCTTCGCCGGGGCCAGGTCAGTACCCTCCGGTATTGTTGAGTGTGACGCAGATCGACGGCCTTGATGCGGTGTCGATTCAAGACGATGTGCTGGCTTGCGGCGCCAGCGCGACGTGGGGATCTATCGAACACGCGGTTCAAGATGCGGTGCCCGAGTACCACCGCATCCTCACGCTCTTCGGCAGCCCGCAGGTGCGCAACGCGGGCACGATCGCGGGCAACCTCGCCAACGCCTCACCGATCGCGGACTCGATCCCGTTCCATATGGTGATGGATGCGGAGTTGGACCTGGTGTCGACGCGGGGCCAGCGCAGCGTGAAGCTCAATGACTTCTACCTGGGATACAAGCAGCTGGACCTCGCGGAGGATGAACTGATTGCTGCGGTCCGTACGCCGCTTCCCACTTCGGAGCAAAGACTGAAGTTGTTCAAAGTCTCGAAACGCCGGGACATGGACATCAGCACCTTCACCGCGGCGGTGTTGCTCACGCTCGATGCTGATGGGCAAACCATCGTCTCCGCCCGCCTTGCCTACGGCGGCGTTGGCCCAACCGTTTTGCGATTGCCCGAAACCGAAACGTATCTCGCGGGGCAACCGTTTACGGAAGACACGATGCGTCAGGCTGGCCAACTCGCCCGCACGGAGATCACGCCGTTGTCAGATGTGCGTGGCAGCGCCGACTTCCGCCTGCAGTTGGCGGAGAACATCCTTGTGAAGTGTTATCACGAACTGAAACCTGAGTTAGAAACGGTTTGAATCTGCTTCAATCCGCGTTCATCTGCGGTTAAACCCCATGCCAAGTATCGGCCAATCCATCCCGCACGATTCGGCACCCGGCCACGTCACCGGCGAAGCGCCTTACGTCGAAGACATGACTCCCCTCCAAGGCGAGCTGTGCGTCGAAGTGGTCGGCAGTCCGGCAGCAGCGGGCCGGTTGCTTTCGGTCGAGGTTGAGCAAGCCTTGGCCTTGCCCGGCGTGGTGGGCGTTTACACACACGAAGACATGCCGAACGGTGCGGCGCGACAGTTTGGGCCGATCTTTCATGACGAGCCTTTCCTGGTCTACGACGAGGTGAGTTATGTCGGCCAGCCCGTGGCGGTCATCGCCGCGGAGAGTCGTGAGGTGGCGCATCGCGCCGCCGCATTGATCAAAGTCAACGTCGAAGAAGCCTCGCCGATCCTCACGATCCCCGAGGCCATTGCTGCCGATTCGTATTTGGGACCGATCCGACACATCCAACGCGGGGACCTAGAGGTAGCCTTCGCCCAAGCGCCGCACACGCTCGAAGGCGTGTTTCACAACAACGGCCAGGAGCAGTTCTATCTCGAGTCTCAAGCTTGTCAGGCCATTCCCGGCGAGCAGGGCCAGGTGAAACTCATCTGCTCAACGCAGAACCCCACCGAGACCCAGGCGGTGGTTGCCGAGGGCTTAGGTTTATCGATGCACCAGGTGGTGTGCGAATGCAAACGCATGGGTGGCGGCTTCGGCGGCAAGGAAACGCAGTCGGCGATCCCCGCGTTCGCCGCGGCGCTCGCCGCGCAGCTCACCGGCCGACCGGCGCGGATTGTCTATGGCAAGACCCAGGACATGAAGCTCACCGGCAAGCGCCACCCCTACGAGTCGCGCTACCGCGTCGCCTTCGACGGCGACGGCCGACTCCGTGCCGCCGAGTTCGAGTTCTTCAGCAACGGCGGGGCGTTTGCCGACCTGTCGACGTCGATCATGGAGCGCACCATGCTCCACGCCGACAACGCCTACTACCTGCCCGTGGTCAAGATCACCGGCCGAATCTGCAAGACCAATCTCCCGCCCAACACCGCCTTCCGCGGCTTCGGCGGGCCGCAGGGTGTGCTGGTCATCGAGAACATCCTCCAAGAGATCGCCCAGTCGCTCGGCCTCGATGCGCTCGACGTCCGCCGACGCAACGCCTACGTCGACGGCGACCCCGACAAGTCGCACACGCCCTACGGCCAACTCGTGCGTGACCACGTCATCCACGAAACGTTCGATCAGCTCGAACAGACCAGCGAATATCGCAACCGCATGGCGGAGGTCGAAGCCTTCAACGCGAAGTCCAAGACGCACGTTAAGGGCCTGGCGATGAGCGCAATCAAGTTTGGCATTTCCTTTACCACCAAGTTCCTCAACCAGGGCAACGCGCTCGTCCACGTCTTCACCGATGGAACCGTGCAGGTCTCCACCGGCGGCACGGAGATGGGGCAAGGCCTCAACACCAAGATCCGCCAACTTGTCGCGGATGAGTTCGGCATCACGCCCGACGACGTGATGCTGATGACCACGTCGACCGAGAAGAACCACAACACCTCGCCCACGGCCGCGAGCGCGGGCACCGACCTCAACGGTACCGCCGCGGTGAATGCCTGTCGCGACATCAGGACGCGCATGGCTGAGTTTGCTGCCGAGCTGCTGACAAGCGAGAAGTCAGACTCTACGCCGTCGCCCGAGCACATTCGCTTAGAAAATGGCGAGGTATTTGACGACCGCCACCCCGAACATAAGCTGCCCTTCGGCCAGTTCTGCGATGCGGCCCGCCGGGAACGCGTCGACCTCGGTGCCCGTGGCTTCTACGCCACGCCCGGCGTCGACTTCGACCGCGAGACCGGGATAGGCACCCCGTTTTTCTACTTCACCACCGGGGCCGCTGCCGCCGAGGTGACGATCGACCGTTTCACCGGCGACCTGGTCGTCGACCGCGTCGACCTGCTCATGGACGTCGGCCAAATGATCAACCCCGGTATCGACCGCGGCCAACTCTACGGCGGGTTTATCCAGGGCATGGGCTGGTGCACCACCGAAGAACTCGTGTACTCCCCCGAAGGCGCGCTACTCTCCGCCAGCCCGACGACCTACAAGATCCCCAACATCACCGATACCCCCGCGGTGTTCAACGTCGAGACGATCCCCAACCCGAAGCACAAGACCAACGTCCGCCTCAGCAAGGCGGTGGGCGAACCGCCTCTTATGCTCGGCGTTGCGCCGTGGCTGGCGGTGAAACACGCGATGTCGTTCATCGCGCCCGACGCAATCGCGCCACTCGAACTGCCCGCGACCAACGAGCAGATCCTGATGTGTATGACGGGTTTGGTCGCCGAGCAAGCCAAGCAAAGTGTTTGAAACCGCCGATGGACGCTGATGGACGCGGATAAGATTTAGACTGGTTTCATCTGCGTCCATCAGCGTTCATCCGCGGTTCCCATATGCCTTCACCCTCCCACATCCAGCGCTACACCGAGCTCGCCCTCGCTAAGCAGCCGTTCGTCGCGGTGACGCTGGTCGATGCGCACGGCTCGACGCCGCAGGACGCGGGCAGCAAGATGATCGTCACGCCCTCGGGCCTGGACCACGGCACCGTCGGCGGCGGACGCGTCGAAGCCAAGGCGATCGACGAAGCATTGGCCTTGATGCGTGACGCGGGGCGGACGAAGTTTGTGGATTGGAATCTGAAGGCTGACGTCGGCATGACCTGCGGCGGGCGGGTTCGGCTGTACTTCGAGTCGGTGAATGTGAACGTTTGGCCCATCGTGATTTTCGGTGCGGGGCATGTGACCCAGGCTTTGGCGAAGTTACTTTCGGAGTTGCCGTGTGCGGTGAAGTGCATCGACCCACGGGCAGATTGGTTGTCGCGGTTGCCCGAGTCCGTGGCGACGGTGTGCACCGAGACCCCGGCGGATGAGGTGGCGGGGTTATCAGATGAGGCTTTTGTGCTCTGCATGACCAAGGGCCACCGCAGCGACTTCCCGGTGTTGCGGGCGATCTTCGAGCAGGGGCGTGCTTTCCCGTTTCTCGGCGTGATCGGCAGTAACGCGAAAGCCGCGGTACTTCGTCGGGAGTTGCAAGACGTGGGGATCTCCGCAGATCGCTTGCAGTTCTATTGCCCGGTGGGTTTGCCGATCGGCAACAACCACCCCGCAGAGATCGCGGTGAGCATCGCGGCGCAGCTGCTTCAGGAGCGAGACGTGTCTCGTCAGCCAGCCGAGGGATAAGCGGTCCGTCCACGCAAGATGGTTTGTTTGACCCATCGATCGTCCCATGACCACATCAATCGTTCGAGTGGATCCACGGCGGAGTTGTGCCATGGGATATCGGGTTGCACGACGACCACGTCGGCCGACGCTCCCGCAGCCAAACGACCGCCGTCTTGCCAACCCAGCGCCTCGGCGTTACCGGCAGTGATCTGCCACCACGCCTGGCTGGCGTTAGGGAGTGCGTTCACCTCGCGATCTAGGAAAGACGCCGCGGCTTCGATCATGGCCCGGGCGACACGGGCCATCGAGCGTTCGTACCCGCCGCCGATGTCGCTGCCCAGTGTGGTGCGGACGCGGTGGTTCTGATGTGAAAGCCGATCCATGGTGCCCGAGCGCAGGAACGAGTTGGCGGTGGGGCAGTGGGCGATCATCGCGCCGGTCTGGGCGAGGGTGTGTTGGTCGGCTTCATCGAGGTAGATGCCATGGCCGTAGATCGAGCGGGGGGTGAGCAGGCCCGCGTTGCCGTACACGTCGACGTACGAAGTACCGTCGAATAGCTCGGCGATGAGTTCGCATTCCGGTACGGTCTCGGCGAGGTGCGACTGGATGAACGCGTTGCGTTCGGCGGCGAGCTTGCCCAAGTCGGCCATGAGCTCGGCGGAGCACGTCACCGCAAAGCGTGGTGTGATCGCCGCGGATACGCGGTCCCCTGCTGGGTAGGCATCGAGCAGCCGAACGGTTTCGTCGAGGAGTTGTGACGCGGGGCGAGAAAGAAAATCGGGGGCGTTGCGTTCGATCAGTGTTTGCCCGACCACGCCTCGCAGCCCCAGCCCAAGTATAGTTTCGAGGGCGGCTTCGGTCGCGTCGTGGTGCACGGTAGCGTAGGCGCAAATGCCGGTCGTGCCGTGGGCCAAGAGCTGATGGACGACGCGGGTGGTCATGGCCCGGGCGTAGCCGGGGTCTTCCCATTTGTGCTCGGCGGGGAAGGTGACGCCGTCGAGCCATTCGAGCAGGGGAAGGCCGTGGGCGCCGATGGTGTCGAACTGGGGGAGGTGCAGGTGGGTGTCGATGAAGCCGGGCGTGATGAGTGCATCGGGCCCGCCGGCGTCGCAGGTGTGGGGCAACTCGCCTTCGACGACCTCGGCGATCTGCTCGCCGTCGAGGCGGAGGTGCCCCGGGCTCAGCCGGACGTGGCCGGGCTTGGCGTTGTCGGGCAGCAGCAGGTGGCCGGCGATGATCATGCGTTACCCGAGCACCTTGTCGAGCGAGCTCAGGATCAGCTCGACGTTTTCGTCACGTGCGCCGTGGCCCATCAGTCCGATGCGCCAGCACTTGCCCGCTAGCGCGCCCAGGCCGCCGCCGATCTCGAGATTGAATTCGTCGAGCAGGCGTTTACGCACCGCGGCCTCGTCGGCCACGCCCTCGGGGATGTTCACAAGGTTCAGCATCGGTAGCGAGTTTTCGGGGTCCGAGGCGTAGGTGAAGCCGCGTTCGAGCAAGCCCGCCTTGAGTTTTTCGTGCATCGCCTGGTGGCGGGCGAAGCGGGCCTCGAGGCCTTCTTCGAGCACGAGCCGTAGCGCTTCGTGCAGCGCATAGTTCATGTTCACCGGGGCGGTGTGGTGGTACGCTCGGCTGCCCGACCAGTAGTTGCCCACGAGATTCAGGTCGAGGTACCACGAGTTCACGGGCGACTGGCGGTTCTTGACTTTGTGCATCGAGCGTTCGGACAGCGTCACCGGGCCGAGGCCGGGCGGGCAGGACAAACACTTTTGCGTGCCGGTGTACGCAGCGTCAATGCCCCACTCGTCGATCTTCACGGGCAGTCCCGAAAACGAGGTGACACAGTCCATGGCGAGTAGTCCGCCGTGGGCGTGGACCGCGTCGGCCAGTTTGTCGAAGGGTTGGTGCGCACCGGTCGATGTCTCGGCGTGCACGAACGCGACGAGCTTGGGCTTGAGTTCGTTGACTTTCTCGATGATCTCGTCCTGGTCGAAGACCTGGCCCCACTCGGCGGTCATGTTGGTGACGATGCCGCCGGCACGTTGGGCTTTGTCGGTGAGCCGGCCGCCGAACACGCCGTTGATCCCGATGAGACACGTGTCGCCAGGCTCAACGAGGTTGTCCATCAGCATCTCCGCGCCCGCGCTGCCCGTGCCGGAACAGGCGAGGGTCATTTCGTTCTCGGTCTGGAAGACCTGCTGGAGCATCTCCCGCACCTCGTTCATGACCTGCATGAAGACGGGGTCCATGTGGCCGATGCACGGCTTGGCGAGGGCTTCGAGGACGGACGGGGCGACGGGCGAGGGACCGGGGCCGTGGAGGATGCGGGCGGGGATGTTGAGCATGGATGGACTTTCAGAAAAATCGGACAAGGCATTTTGCCACAGATTCCACCGATTGGCACGGATTTAAGACAGAAAACCATTTGATCCACAGATAGGCACGATAAGCATGATGAAGAAAACCATATTGCCTTTTCATCCAGCACATCGTGCCAATCTGTGGATCAACTTCTTGATACGTCTTTAATCTGCGCTGATCTGTGAAATCTGTGGCAGAATATCTGCATGCAAAAATCATCGCAGTTGGTTGGTATCGTGATGGGCAGCAACTCGGATTGGCCGACGATGAAGTTGGCCGCTGAGATGCTCGAAGGTTTTGGTGTGGCGTACGAGGCGAAGGTGACCTCGGCCCACCGCACGCCGGAGCTGATGTTCGACTACGCCGCCTCGGCCGAGGAGCGGGGCCTGCAGGTCATCATTGCCGGGGCGGGTGGCGCGGCTCACCTGCCGGGCATGGTCGCGAGCAAGACGGTGCTGCCGGTGTTGGGGGTGCCGATCAAATCGAAGGCGCTCAGCGGCATGGATAGCCTGCTGTCGATCGTGCAGATGCCCGGCGGCGTGCCGGTGGGGACACTGGCGATTGGTGACAGCGGCGCGAAGAACGCGGCGCTGCTGGCCGTGTCGATCTTGGCGAATAGCGATGAGTCGTTACGTGCGAAGCTGCACGAGTTCCGCAAGGAGCAGTCGGCGAAAGCCGCGGCGATGGAGTTGGATTAATCAGGTTTCTACGTTAGCCCCCGGCGAATCGCCGGGGGTGCCGCGGGTTGAGAATTGAAGGGGGCAATAAAATTACACGGCTGCCGCGGCACCCCGGGTCATTGACCCAGGGCTAATGTTGGCGTCACTTGTCGGCCCGCTTCTGCAATCGCTCCAAATCATCCGCCAGCGCTTTGAGTTGTTTCTGGATCAAAGCGATCTCGTCGCCGACGCTGATGTGGCCGGTGTCTTCGATGTGCTTTCGGCGTTTGGCTTGCTCGGCCTCGGCTTGGGCCTCGTCCATGGACTGGATGATGACGCCGATGAACAAGTTCAGCATAATCATCGTGCCCAACGCCACGAACGACACGAAGTAGAACGCGCCGACGAACGGCTGGGCCTTGCTGTTGAATTCGTAGCGGGCCAAGTCCTGGTCGCTGAACGGGTAGTTCGCCGAGCCGTACATCTGGATGTACATCACATCCGTCCAGTCTTCGAGGGTGACGACGCGGAACAGGCTGAGCATCGACAGCTCGAGGTTGCGGAAGTGGACCGGGTCGTTGTCGCGGAAGAGGAACACGCCCAGCACCGCGTAGACGTAGAACATGACCATCAGCAGCAGCCCGACGTAGCACATCGACGGCAGCGACTTGAGTAGCGACCCCACCAGCAGCTGCAGCTTCGGAACCGCTGAGATCAGTCGCAGCGCCCGCAGCACCCGGGCCAGGCGCAAGACCTGGGCGTACTGCGCGTTCACCGGCAGGAAGCAGACGACCACGATCGTGAAGTCGAAGATGTTCCACGGGTCGGTGAAGTAGCGGTACCACTTCTTGCCGCCCGCGGCCATCTTCAGCGCCGCTTCGAGGGCGAATAGCCAAATGATGACCTTGTCGAGGGTGTGGAGCAGCTTGCCGTGGCGTTCCATCACACCGGGGTACGTCTCGATGCCGACGATGACGCCGGCAAAGACGATCAGCCCGAGGATGACGTTTGCGAAGGCGCGGGATTCGACGAGGGTTTTGAGCTTGGCGGTCATGGTCACGGTCCCATGGGAACGGGCACATGATAGTCAACCAACAAGCCCACACATGACGGAAAGCCATGCGTGGGCTTCGGAGCTGAGAAAGCGTGGGTTTAGTGGGTCAGGGCGTACGCCAAGATGTTGACGTTGAGCTGCTTGGCGGACTTGATCTCGTTGCCGCCACAGCAGCAGCAGTTGGGCCCAGCATTGGCGGTGTCGTTCAGGCCGTCGGGCGACCAGATCATGACGACCCGGCCGTCGAGTTCCAGGGCGCGGAGCTCGGGCAGCTTGGAGCCGCCGGACTTGTACTTGCTGGTGGTGATGTCGTAGACGGTATGAAAGATCGGGTGCTCGGCATCCAGCGTGGTGAGCTCGGCATCCGGAAAGAGTTGGCCGACGGCTTTACCGAAAGAGTGGTTCCAATCCTTCGAGGAGCAGCCCGCCGAGGCGATGACGAAGCCGCCATGCGTCAGGTAGGTGCGGAGGTTGTCGAGCTGCGGCTCGGTGAGGTTGAACGCGCCCTCGCCGGTCATCACGGCAAAGGGGTAGTCGAAGAGCTCGCCCGACTCAGACTTGACCGGGATCAGATCGGGGTGGGTGCGGACATGGGTTTCGTCGGCCAGCACGGTGAGGAACTGATCGGCGAAACAGACCGAAGACTTGTTGTTGGCGTATACGAGCTTGGCGGCGCGGACCAGGCCGGGGTCGTCCTGGGCATGAAGCATCACGGGCGTGCACAGCAGCGCCGCGATGAACATCAGCAACACAAGCAGCCGGGTTGTGGAAAGCTTCGTGGGCATCGCATTCAGTATAGGAACGGGGCGCTAGAAATCCGAGAAGAATCTGTGCATCACGGGCTCTCATCTTGGCGTGCGGCCTCATCGGCGAGGCGTTGGAAGTAGGCGGCGGCATCGTCCTGGTATCGGGCGGGCACGCCGGGCAGGGCGATCGCGGCACGGCTGCGGGACGAGGTGGATTCGGGGTTGAGCGTCTCGGCTTCGCCGAGCTCGGGGATGTAGCCGCCGCCAGCGCGGGTCGGGTCGCTTTCACCGGTGGCGTCGGTGCCGCGGCCGGCGTTGGCAGGCCCGCCCTCCATGGGGCGGGGGCCGATGACCGTGGCGTTGCCGCCCCGGGCCATTCCGCCGGAGGAACCTCCTGCACCGCGACGTTGCTGCATGCGCATCTGGGCGGCGCTGGACTGTGCGTCCGACATCTGCTCCAGGCCTTTGCTCTGGTTGGCTTTGGGCAGGCTCATCGGTGGGTCGTAGCCGAAGTCTTGCTGGGCCTGGCTGCGCATGCTGCCCGCATCCGCGAGTAGAGACTCGAGCTTGTCCGCCGCGATTTGCGCCGCGGCGTGCGCGAGCGGGGCATCGCTTTCCTCAGCCCGCTCGCCCGCTTGCTCCATGTCGGGATACACCACCAGTTCGTTGAGCCGTTCAACCAGCAAGATGGACGTCCCCGACATGTTCGGCAGCAACGGACCCGCCAGCTCAGCGCTCTCCCGCAACATCAATGCGGCGTCTTCCAATTCGTCACGCAGCTCGAACTCCAGTTCGCCGTAGGCGGTGAGGCGTTCAACCTGTTCGGGTGTGAGTGCGTCGGCTCCGACGTGTCGCAATTCACCGAGCTTTTTTTCGACCTCGCGCTGCTGCACGATGACCTCACGCATCCGCTCGGCGTGGAAGAGCAACTCTTCGGCCAACTCCAGTCGCAGCAGGTCTTCCTCCAGCTCTTCGAGCTGTTCTTGCGTTTCTTCATCGAACGGCCCCTCGTCCTGGATCATCTCCTGGGCTTGTTCGAGGAACTCTTCGACTTGCGTCGGGGTGACCCCGCCGAGCGGCGAAGGTGAACCGCTTTGGCTTTCCGATTCGCCGGCCTCAGTCAACGGCTCCATCGCGTCTTGCACGTCTTCCGCCTGCTCGGCTTGCGCTTCCAGCTGCTTAGCCAGTTCCTTCAGCTTCTCTTTGAACGGCTCTTCGAACTCGTACAACGACGGCTGCTCCGCCCGCTCTCGCATCTCCTGAGCAAGGGCTTGGGCGTCCTCTGCGTAGTTCTCGAGTTGTTGTTGTAGTTCTTGCATCTGCTGTTGTTGGGCGTCGGTGAGCGGCTCGCCGGATTCGAGTTGGTCTTTCAGCTCAGCCAGTTGTTCGACGATCTCGGCCCGAGCTTGTTCGAGCTGATCCATTTGCTCCATGAACGCCTCGGCTTCGGCGCGGAGTTGGTCGAGGCCGTACTGGAGGCGGGCCATCTCTTGCCATTCTTCTTGGCTGATGACCTGGATCTCCTGCACCGGCGTCTCCGCCAATTGCCCCAGATCGTTTGGCGGTCCGCCTAAGGCAAACAGCAGATGGTCGCGGGCCGAGGCGAAGTAGCGCAGCGTGTCGCCGGGCTTGATACCGAGGGCGGCGAGGTCCAATTCATGCGTCGCACCCAGGCGTGTGCCGAACGGCGGTGCGGCACTCGGGTCGACAAGCTCCACGGGATCGATCGCTTGGTCGCCGACGCTGAGGTGCAGCTTCAGCGACGCCACGCCGACGTCGTCCTTACCCACGATGCGGATCGGCACGGGGTAGCCTTCGACCGCCAAGGCGACGGGCTCGGGGCTGTGGATGCTGACGGTGGGCGGGGCGTCGTCGAGAGCTTCGATGGTGATGGGCAACAGGGTTGACGTCTTGCCGTCGGGGCCGATGAGTTGGAGCTGCGCGGTGGTGGCTTGGTTAACGATGAAGAGGGTTTCGGCGCTCGTGGCACCATCGTGGACGGGGAAGGCCTGCGGTCGGCTCGGGGGGCCGAGTTCCAGCCTGGCTTCAGTCAAGGGCACGTTGCTAGACACCGCGAACATCACCGCCGAGCCGGGCAGGGCTTTTACGTGGCTTTCATCGGACTCTGCGTCGTCGGCGTGGAGTCGCTGCGTTGTCGCGTCCCACCCGGTGTAGTCCGGCGGGGTGACCGTGACGTGCAGCGATTCGAACAACGGCGTGGTGTCGAGCGGGAGCGTGTAAGTCTGGCTGCGGCCGTCGGGCGTGTCGATGTAGAACCCAAACGGCTCATCGATACGCTCAAACCGCAGGCTGAACCGCGTCGGCAAATCGGGGATCGCTTCAGCATTTGCGGGATCGTTGGCGGCTACAGCTAGCAGCGACTCGCCTTCGCGGTACGAGCGGTGCATCGGCAGTCGCTTGTCTTTTCCGTCAAGGCCAACTATCACCACATCCGCTTCTTCGGGCAACACGCGATCACCCCACGCCCGAGACAAGGTGACTTCGATCACGCCCGGCTTACCGACGTGGATGACGCCGTCGTCCCCGCCAGAGATGATCGCGACTTCGAATTCAAGTGTGGTGTACGGAGGAAGGCCTGCCCTGGGTGAAAGCAGCCGGGGGACCACAGCGTCGAACATCCGCGGCATCGTCAACCATGCTGCAGCTCCAACCACCAACACCAGCGCCGCCAAGCCCCAAGCCCGGCCAAGTGCTTGTCGATCGACGAGTGCCCCGGGCGTCAGGGTTTGTGCCGCGGTGTCGCCGTGCTGGACTGCTAACTCACGCAGCGGCCCGCTCGTCGCGGGGTCGAGGGGCTGCACCTCCATCAAATCCAACGCGTTGATCAATTGGCTCGACCCAACCCCGCCGCGTCGCTCCATCGCCACCGCTGTTCGCCGTAGATTCATCCGGCTCGCACCGACACGGCGTATTCCGATGAATAGCAACGCCATCGCAAAGCTGATCGTGGCAATGTCCAACGCGATCAATCCCCACGCAGGCAAGCCCAGCGACGCATCGATCAATACCGCGGCCAATCCCGCCAGAACCAGCAGTGAGATGCTCCATAAAACATGCCGCCGGAGTTGAGCGCCGCGCCATCGTCCGGCCGCCCGACGCAGCAGTCCGGTGAGCTGGGGTGTGGCGTTGCGATTGGCCTCAACATCGGGCGTGAGGGCTTCCGGCAGCGTCGGGTTGGGCGAGGCCTGACTCATCTACAGCAGCCCACCTTTCTTGCGCAGCAGCCATTCCAATCCCACCCAAATGAGGATTGCGGTCATCACCCACCCCCGGTCCCACACATACGCGGGCACCGGTGGGATCACGCGGGCCGCCCGCTCGGCCTCCAACAGCTTGAGCAATACCTCAGGTTCATCGGGGTCTAGTACCTCACCGCCGGAGTCGACCGCGAGCCTGCGCATCAGCGCCGGGTTGGCTGCGGTGCGCAACAATTCGGTGTTGCCGTCGTACGCAATGAATTTTGTTTCCAACGGTTCAATCGATTCATCGCCGCCCATCGGCGTGACGGTGACGGTGTGTACGCCGGGGGTCTGCGGGCGATAGCCGCCGACGCGGCGAAGGTCTGCGCCGCTCTGGTCTTGCAGTGACAGCGTCGTGGTCTCGCCCTTCGGATCGGTGACGATCGCCTGAATATCCAGCCCCATGGCGTTGCCTCGTTGCACGACCGTGGCGGTGAGTTCGCCGTCGAGCGCGATGCTGCGTCCGCTCAGCCGAAGCGAGAGGTCACGCCCCGCCCCCGCGTCTGCGCCGAGGACCAACCACCGTACTGCGTTGGACCAGAATCCATCGAACACGCCCGTTAACGCTTCGTATTCCGACGCAGCCAAACTCCAACGCCACAGCCCTTCGCCCAACACCCCCATGACCATGCCCCGGCCATACGGCATGCTCACCAGCAACGCTTGCGAACCCTCAGGGGTGGCGGCCAACACCCGCGTCGCGGGTTTGAGTGATCCGATGTTTGCCGCGGAGCTCAACCTCGGCAGCTCGCGCGCACTCGGTGCATCGTTGGTCGCCCGCATCAGTCCGGCAAAGACCGGGTGCGATCGGCCGATGTCGGTGGGCGACAGGGTCACATCAGACTGCCTGCCGTCACTCCACTTCACGGGCTCGAGTGCGGCCATGGCCTCGCCAATCGCTCGGCCATAACGAGTCTTAGGGTCGTATGCTTGCCCGCGGGCCAACACCACGCGCCCGCCGCGTTCGCTGACGTAACGCGGCAAAGCCTCGGCCGCTTCCACGCTCAGCACGTTCTCCATGCCGCGCCCCAGGATCACCACGTCGTACTCGGCGAACCCCTCCAGATCGCGCGGCGGAACCGCGGGGCGGTCGACACGGGTGACGATGCGTTCCTGCCGATCGCGGTTGATCTGCGTGATCTGTGTGAGTTCGACCCGGTCGTCTTTGCGCAGCGACTGAGCGAGAAACTTTGTGTCCCAGTACGGCTGACCTTCCAAAAGCAGCACCCGCATCCGCTCGCCGGTGACTTCGACGAAGACCACTTGCGAGTTGTTGCCCGGCTCGGGTTCGCCGGGCAGTTGATCGACGGACACCTCAACCATGTGCAGCCCCGGCTCAGCGTACTCGATGGGTAACTCAACCCGAAGCTCGGACTGCTCGGTCAAAGTGATTGGCTGGGTGGTTTCTTCTTCGCCTTGCCGGATGCGTAGGGTCGTGCTGGTGCCGGTGGCGTTGATCTGGTCGAGCCGTACGTCGATGACCCCGGGTTCGTTCACCATGAGGTACGGCTGACGCGCCGTCGCGGTCAGCGACACGTCGCGGCTGAGGGTGGGTCCGCCGAGCGTGACGGTATGCAGCTTCACCCGCCGGGCTTTGGCGAGTTGGATGGCGGCGGCGGGGTCGGCCACGCGGCTGTCGCGCCCATCGCTAAGCAGCACCACGGTGCCGGCGGTCGAGTCCGCCGGGCCCCGAGCGTTCATCGTCGAGAGCAGTTCGTAGGTGCTTTCAACGAGATTCGATTTTCGTTGCGTCGCGTTCTCAGCGTCGGGCAGTGTGGCGCGGACGCGGTCGCCGAAGCTGTAGACGCGGACGTCGTGCTTGGCTTGGAGCGTGGCGAGCTGTTCGGGGTCGAGCCAACGTTCGAGCGCGAAGCGGTACCGCGAGACCGCGTCTTGGCCGGGTTCGAGGTAGAGGTCTTGCGTCTGCATCGAACCCGAGGCGTCGATCAGTAGGTGTACCGGCGAACGCGTCTCGTCTTGCTGGCTTTCGGGCATCGTGCTGGGGCCGAGCAGCAGGACGCCGAGCAGGGCGATTCCGATTAATCGCATGACCATGCCGGTCGTCGCGGCCCGCGTGTTGTCGGTCGCGCTGCGCCGCCACGCCCAAACCGCCAACGCCATCGCCGCCGCAACCGCCAGCACGACCACTACCACCGGGAAGTACGGCCGTAACATCAACGCCAAGATGTTCGCGCTACCGCTCATCGTCGCCACCCCCCGAGCAGGCCCATCTCCACGCAAAGCAGCCCCAGGGCCCCGAGCAGCATCCAACCCCACAACCCGGTCCCACCAGTGCTCAACGTCTTTGATGAATGACCCACCGAAGCCACAGCCGCGACCGCCGCACCATGTTCGCTCAGAACGGAAGCGAGGGCATCACTGGGCATGGGACGTAGATCGCTCTCGCGCGGATCAAGGTTGACCGCTGCTCGGCCGAGGGTGGCCGGCCCCTGACGCCAAGCGTAGAAGCCCGTGTCGTCGGCGACCGCGAGGGTGGCGACGGGCGTGTCGCCGTCGCGAGCAAAGACCGCGCTGTTGTCTGCTGTGCCCGTTGGCGTTTCGATGCGCGGGGCGGGGCCCTGCGGGTCGACCTCGGCATCGGCGACGAGCGTGATCGGAAGGCCAGCCAACGCTTGACCCACCGTGTCGGATGCCGCGGTGAGTTGTTCCGCCAGGCTCTGCATGAGCACAACGAATACCGCATATTTACCCAGGTCTCCGCTATCGGCACTCGGCGAGAACGTGGCCGCCATAACCCGACCCGCTCCAAGTGGCTGCGAAGCGAGTGCCGCTTGGCCGTTGCGGTAGCGAAGCAAGACACGCGCATCGGTTTGAATGGCGGTGGTGCGCCATACTCGGCCGACTCCAGCCCGGGTCAATGCGTCCTGTGCTTCAACGTCGAACCCGCGCAGCTCGGGCGTCTGCCAATCGCCATCGGCGATACGTGCCGCACCGAACCGGCTCACGAGCTGCCACGGCAACAACGATTCGTTGAGCACGGGCTTCGATCCGGCGAAGACGAAACACGCTCCGCCGTTTTGGATGTAGTCCAGCAGCGTCGCCTCGGCCACACGGTCCAAGCCGTTCACATCGCCGAGGATCACCAGCGCCGCGCGGCGTAGCGAGGTGCCGCGTACGGCGGTGGGGGCGAGGTGGGCCACGATGAACCGGTCGCGGGGGTTGTTGTGCGGGGCCAGGGCGCGGGTGACGTAGTAACCGGCGGTGCCGGGCTCGTCGGGGTTCGCATCGCCCACGACCACCACGGGCAAGCGGCCGGCGCAGGTCACGACTTGCCGGGCGGTGTTGTCGAGCGACAGCGCATCCTCGGTGTCCAACCGATACTCCACGCGGTGTTGGCCCGGAGTGTCGAAGCGGTGGGTGAAGCCGACGCGTTGGCGTTGGTTGGCCCCGAGGCGGACCCACTGCGACTGGACCTCTTGGCCATCAACGAGCAGGTCGATACGTAGACGTTCTTGTCCAGGTGCGAAGCGAGCGACTTCGACGCTCAGCTCGGTGGGCGTGCCCACGCCCGGCCGGGCGGGACGGACTTGGGGCGTGGCCAGCCGGGTGTTGCCCGGAGAGTCGAGGTCTGCCTCGTCGCCGAGTGTGTGCACGAGCAGCTCGATGTCGCTGGGCAGGTTTACTTCGTCCAGTTCCTGCCAGTTGCTGCGCTGCCCGTCGGTGATGACAAGTACGCGTTTAGCCGAGGCGTTGCCCTCGTGGTTACGCAGCAGCTCGGCGGCGAGCGTCAACGCCCCGGCGAAGTCGGCGTGGTGATCGGTGGGTTGGGACTGATCGACCGCCTGCCGAAGTGCCGCGAGGTTGCGGGTCATCGTATCGAAGACCGGCGAAGGGGCGGCGTCGGCAAACACGATGTTGCCCGCGTCGACTCCCGATTGCAGCCTACCGATCGCGCGGTTGGCCTGCCCCCGCAACAGTGCGGCAGCGGTCTGTCCGTTGCTCACTAATTGGCGGGTCGAAGCACTGGTGTCCAAGACCACCACCACCGCGGTGCTGTCACCGATCGCGCCGCCGTTCGTCGACGAAGCGGTTGCTCCGCCGAGCCATACCGGCCGGGCAAAGGCCAATACCGCCAACACGACCGCTGCACAACGCAGCAGCAGCAACAGCAACCGGCGAAGTTTGAACACGGAAGACTGACTCGCCGCCGCGGCCGACAGCAGGGCCACCGAAGGAAACACCACCCGCTTGCGCGTCCGCCGATTGAGCAGGTGCGCCGCGATCGGCAGCGCAACCAACGCCGCTCCGAGGAGCATTGCGGGTGTGGTCAGCGAGATGACGGCAAGGGTGGTCATGGTTTGGGTCAGGGCCTTCATCACGGAGACTCGGAGGCGCGGAGTCTCAAAGAAAAACCGAAAGAGATGCCTCCGAGTCTTTTGGGCCTCCGCGTCTCCGTGGCGAAGGCTCCCGTTGTTAATCGTTCATCACATCAAACTCGCACGGCTAAACAGGTACTGCCTCAACGTTTCTTGGTAGGGCATCGCGGTGGACACGAGGTTGTAGTCCACCCCGCGCGCCATCAGCACACGCCGCCACTGGTCGACGTGGGAATTCATCTTGGTTTCGTAATCTGCGCGGATGTCTTCGACATTCACCCGTATCTCACGGCCCGATTCGCTGTCGACGAACACCGCCTCCGACAGGTCGGGGAGTTTCAATTCATCCGCGTGCAGCGTGTGGAACACGATCACTTCGTGGCCGCGGTGCAGGAAGTTCGACAGTGCGCTGAGTACCGCGTCTTGGTTTTCTTCGAGGTCGCTGAAGATGAGGAGCATGCCCTTGCGCTTGGCCTGCCGTGCCGCGGCGTGGATCGCGGCGGCGAGGTTGGCGGGGCCTTGGGGCTGGACTGATTCCATGACGCCAACGAGTCGGTGCAGGTGCGGGTAGGTGCCCGCGGCGCGCACGGAGTGCTGTAATCCTTGCTGGGCGATGCCGATCCCGACTTTGTCCTGCTGCTGGGTCACGAGGTAAGCGATGGCGGATGTCATCGCACAGGCGTGGTCGTATTTGGAGGTTGGGGGCTTAGACGCTTGGGAGTTTGCAAACAGCCGCCTTCGTCGCTTGCGCTTGCCTTGGCCTAAGTCCCCAACACCCGAGCCCCCAAGTCCCCGATACCCCATCGAGGCCGAGGCATCGACGAGTAGGTTCACCGTCATATCCGACTGGTGTTCGAAGAGTTTGATGAACAGCTTGTCGGATCGCCCATAGACCTTCCAATCGATCTCGCCGAGTGGGTCGCCGGGGGTGTAGTCGCGGTAGTCCTGGAATTCCACGGAGTGTCCGCGCTGCGGCGATGCGTGCTTGCCCGCGTAGTGTCCGACGACCGCGCGGCGAGAGGCGAACACCATGTGACGCAGGGGCGCGAGCTCGGCGGGGTTGAGGTAGCGGGATGGGGTGGAAGAAGCAGGCATGTGTGTTATAAAACTATCGAAGCATGAGCCGCAGATTGCGCAGATCACGCAGATTCAAGGCCAATTGACTAAGTGTTTTCGTGGCGTGTCTGTTTCGTGTTTACGTGTTAGCAATCATCTATCGTGCGATCGAGATTTCTCGGTTGTTAAAAAATCTGTGTCATCTGCGCAATCTGCGGCAAAAACCGTGTCTCCTCACGCATAGCTCGGCTCAGAAATCTCGCTCACGATGCGTTCGACGATGTCGCCCGCGGTGATGCCTTCACCCGCGGCTTGGAAGTTGGGCAGGATGCGGTGGCGCAGCACGTGCGGCGCGGCTTGGCGGATGTGGTCGGAGGTGACGGCGGGTTGGCCGTGCATCAGCGCGAGCGCTTTGCCAAGCAGCACCATGTGTTGACCCGCCCGGGGGCCCGCGCCCCATTCGACGTATTGCTGGGCGACCTCGCTGGCGGCGGCGCTGTTGGGCCGGGTGGCGCGGGCCAGGGCGACGGCGTAGCTGACGATGTGCTTGCTGGCGGGCAGACGACGGACCAGGGCCTGCATGGCGATGAATTGGTCTTTGGTGATGAACCCGCCGGTGGGCATCGGATTGGCAGCCGTACGTAGCCCGGCGGTGGTCTCCATGACGATCTGCTCTTCCTGCTCGACATCGGGGTAGTCGAGGTAGAGGCTGAGCATGAACCGGTCGAGCTGCGCCTCGGGCAGCGGGTAGGTGCCTTCCTGCTCGATGGGGTTCTGCGTGGCGACGACGACGAACGGCGGCGCGAGCAGGTGGCGCTTGCCCATCGAAGTCACTTGGCGTTCCTGCATCGCTTCGAGCAGGGCGGCTTGGGTCTTAGGCGGGGTGCGGTTGATTTCGTCGGCGAGGATGATGTTGGCGAAGATAGGCCCGGGGACGAAAGACATCCCGCGTTTGCCTTCGGCCTGCTCCTGAAGCAGTTCCATCCCGATGATGTCAGCGGGCATCATGTCGGGGGTGAACTGGATGCGGTTGAAGTCCCAGTCGAGCACCTCGGCGAGGGTTTTGACGAGCAGCGTCTTGGCCAAGCCCGGCACGCCGACAAGCAGGGCGTGGCCCTCGGCGAAGATCGCGGCGAGCAGGGCGGTGACGATGTCGTCTTGGCCCACGATGACCTTGCCGATCTCGGTTTTGAGTCGGGCGTAGGCTTCGCCGGCTTGCTGGAGGAGCTGGACATCATCCGCGGGGAGTGGGGGAGTGGGTTGGCTCATGGTTGGGGTGATTCCGGGGCTTGCGGTGTTTCTACAGCGCTGTCTTGTGTTTTGTCTTTTATTTGTTGGCTGTGGTGGGTGCCGTTGAGCAGCTGCGCGATGCCGGTGCCGTCGCCGACGCCGCCGTAGGTCAGCCCGCCGTCGGGAACCATGTGGATGGGTAGGCCGCCGACCAGTCCCGCCACGCCCGCTTGGCCCCAGGCGTTGATGTTGCGCTGGAGGGTTGCGTTGATCTCGGGGTTGTTGAGTTCGATGTCGAGAGTGAGTCGGCCGACCAGCGACTCGGCGAAGACGCGGGCGTCCTCGGCGGTTTGAGGCCAGCCCTCGCCGTAGACCCAGTCTTCGTAGGCCTGGAGCTTGCTCGGGTCGATGCGGTGGATCGCCAACGCCAGCCGGGCAAGCTCGTGGCTGTGAGCAAAGTTTTCGTTGGGCAGTTCTCGCTGGTAGAGGTTGTGGCGCGGATCTAACGGGATGGGCAGCAGCACCACCGCGAGGTTGGGCATCTCCGACACGATCTCGTGGGCGTGGCGGCAGTGGGGGCAGTTGTAATCAAACATCTTCACGACCAGCCAGCCGTCGGGGCGGTCGAGCTGGGACACGTCTCCGACGATCATCTCCTCACGGAGGTCGAGGGTGAGGCGGTCTTCCAGCAGCGACAGTGTTTGGCCGTCACGGGTGCCGCCGCCGTCTTCGATGAGGATGACCGGGTCGGTGCTCTTGATTTGGACGGCCGCCAACACCGAGGTCGCGGCGAGCCCCACGGACATGCAAGGCAGCAGCAAGCGCTTGCTGGTGTGCGACAGCAACACAACCGCCAACACCAGGCCGATGGCGTGGGCCGCGATGCAGTACGGGCACATCGCCTTGAGTTCAAAGACTTGCACATACGTGAACCACAGCCCCGCCCCGAGGATCGTCACGGCGCTGGTCCCGAGTAGCCCGCCGCCGAGTTTCTTTTGTTGCAGCAACACGACCAACACCACAAGGTATAGCCCCGCGGCCAACACACTCACCGGCAGCCCCAAGAACTTGGACCATTTGGTCACCAGCACCGCGCCGCAGCCCGGCAGGTCCGAGGCCGCCACGCCTTCGGAGGCATCGGCCGCGTCTTCGGCCAAGATCTCGGTCGGAACACCGCAGCCCGGCAGCATGCCGTCCCCGGAGACCAACTCCACGCTGATGAATAGCGTCATCCCCAAACCCGCCAGCGTGAACACCACGGCGAGCCACCACGCCCCCGAGCGTGTTGTCGGCTGGGGTGTTGGGTTGTCTTGGGTTTCCGGTCTCAAACGTCTGCCCCGTCGTAGAAAAAGATCAAACCCCGGCCGTCCCGCAGGGCCAAACACCCCCGCGTTATACCCCCGCCAACCCTTGATAGGAAGCGGCAAATGCCGAGGATTCTCGTCGCCGGGCAACCACAGGCCGCTTTTCCTAAAATAGACGACCCGGGCTGCCAAACGGTTCACCCAAACCCTAGGCCGTCGCCCAGAAAATAGTTTGTTTTTTCGCCGTAATCGGAGCACCCAACATGGCCGGACACAGCAAATGGGCCAACATCCGTCACCGCAAAGGCCGTCAGGACGCCAAGCGTTCGAAGATCTGGTCCAAGTGCAGCCGGGCGATCATCGTCGCGGCGAAGAACGGCGGCGGCGACCCCGCGATGAACCTCACGCTCCGCTACGCCATCGACGAGGCCAAAGCCGCCAACATGCCCAAAGACACGATCCAAAAAGCGATCGACAAGGGCAGCGGCGACGGCGAGGGCGCCAGCTACGAAGAGATCCGTTACGAGGGCTACGGACCCGCGGGTGTCGCGGTCATGCTCGACCTGCTCACCGACAACCGCAACCGCACCGCCAGCGAAGTCCGCTACCTCTTCGAGAAGTACAACGGCAACCTCGGCGCGACCGGCTGCGTGTCGTACATGTTCGAGCAGAAGGGCGAGATCTTCCTGGAGAAGTCCAAGATCGAAGAAGAAGCACTGATGGACCTGGCGCTCGAAGCCGGGGCCGAGGACATCGCCGACGAGGGCGAGGCTTGGCACATCACCACCGCGCCGAGCGACTACACCGCGGTGCGCGACGCGATCGAAGCGGCGGGCCTGGAGATCGATTCGGCCACACTGGCGATGGTCCCCGACAACCACGTCGCGGTCGAGGGCAACGATGTGCAGAAGGTGCTGACCTTCATCGAGATGATCGAAGACCACGACGACGTGCAGAAGCTGCACCACAACGCCGAGATCGACGACGAGGCGATGGCGGCGCTCGATGGCTGAGACGCTACAAGGCATCCTGCCGGTTCTTCCGACACCATTTGATGCGGCGGGTGCGATCGAGCCCGAAGCCATGCCGAGGCTGGTGCGTTTTGCGCTGGATGCGGGTGTGCATGGCGTGGTGTTCCCCGGGTTTGCCAGCGAGGTAGAACACCTCACCGCAGACGAACGGCTGGCGTTGCTCAAGAGTGTGGCCGATGCGGTCGGCGGGGCGGTACCGATCGTGGCGGGCGCGAGTGGGCCGGACGTTGCGGCGGTGGTGGCGCATGGTCGAGCGGCCGCCGAGTTGGGTGTCCCCTGGCTGATGGTCCAGCCGCCGAAATCGCTGGGCTCGGGGGCGGATGCCGTGATCGGTTTCATGGCCGAGGTTGTGGTTGGCTTGCCCGAGTCGAAATTCGTGCTGCAGAACGCCCCGGCTCCGCGCGGCTCGGACCTTTCAGCCGACACGCTGCGCAAGCTCGCCAACGCAGTTCCGCAGATCGCGTATGTCAAAGAAGAAACGCTGCCGTCGGGCCCGTCGATCTCAGCGCTACTCGATGAACCCCCCGCGTCGCTGCGTGGCGTGATCGGTGGCGGCGGGGCACGGTACATCCTCGACGAATACGAACGCGGGGCCTGCGCCGCGATGCCGGCGCTTGAGCTGGCGGATGAACACGTCACGCTCGACCGGGCTTGGCGCTCGGGGGACCGGGCAACCGCCCGGAGTATCTATGTGCGCACGCTGCCGCTGCTCGTGCTGCAGGCCGTGTACCGAATGCGTCTGACCAAGCACACGCTGGTGCGCCGCGGGGTGCTGGAGAACAAGATCGTGCGTGCACCCACGCCGGAGATGGACGCCGCGGCTGTGGCCCACATCGACGCCAACCTCGCGGAGCTCGGCCTCATCCCCGCCGCGCCCGCCTAACGAAGCCATTTCTCGTAATTGAGTGTTCTTATGGTCGACCCCGTCGCGTCTGTCGAAGTCTTCACGCTGACCCGTCAGCCGGACCAGCCGTACCTCGGCAGCGACGAGTTCGACGCCCCGCCCAACGCCCAGGGTTACATCGTCCGCTCCGCCAACCGTACGGTGTACCCCACGTTTCAACGCTCGGTGTTGGTCCGCTGCACCACGCAGCAAGGCATCGTGGGTTGGGGCGAGACCTACGGCATCGTCGCTCCCGGCGCGGTCGGCGCGATCATCAACGACCTCTTGGCCGACTTCACCATCGGCCGTGATCCGTCGGGTTCCGGGGGGCCTTCGGCGATCTACGACGACCTCTACGACCTCATGCGCGTGCGTGGCTACAGCGGTGGCTTCTACGTCGATGCGTTGGCGGCGATCGACATCGCGCTGTGGGACCTCGCGGGCAAGCAGGCCGGCTGCAGCGTGGCGGAACTGCTGAGCGAAACCCCGCGAAGCGAAATCCCGGCTTACGTCTCGGGCCTGCCTCGGACCACGCTCCAAGAGCGTGGCGAGCTTGCCGCCGAGTGGCAGGGCAAAGGGTTCGACGCGTTCAAGTTCGCGTTGCCCGCGGCGGACCAAGGTGTGGCGAAAGAGCTCGAATACCTGCGTGAGCTGTTGGGGCCGGACACGCGGATCGCGTGTGACCTGCAGTGGAACCACACGGCAGAGCAAGCGATCGAACTCATCCGCGCCATGGAGCCCTACGGCCTGTGGTTCGCCGAAGCCCCGGTGCTCACCGAAGACATCGACGGCCTCGCCGCCGTGGCCAAGGCCATAGACACCCCCGTTGCGGTGGGGGAGGAGTGGCGGACCGACCACGATCTGCGGCAACGCCTCGGCCGATGCCCTATCGCGATCGTGCAGCCGGAGATGGGCCACACCGGCATCACCAACTTTCTCCGCCTCGGCCGACTCGCCGCTGAACACGATCTGGTGATGCTGCCCCACGCCACGATCGGCGCGGGCATCTTTCTCGCTGCGAGTCTGCACGCCACCGCCGCCCTCGACGCCGTGGCCGGCCACGAATTCCAGCACACCGTCTTCCTCTCCAACCGTGAGATGATCGACAGCGACATGGCCTGTGACCACGGTTACTACCGACTTCCGACCGGCCTGGGCTTAGGCGTCACCCCGTCCAAAGCGGCCCTCGATCTCTTACGGCGGCTATGAACTCAAGGATTTTTGGCAAAAAAACAATTAAAGTATTTGAAAAATGGCCGAATTATGGGTAGATTAAATAATTGATCTTCGTTTCATCTCTTTTGGAAACCTTCCATGCATCATCTACGCAAACTTCTGTCGGTTGTCCTGTTGGGGCTGGGGTGGGGTTGTCAATTGGCACCGGATGCCGTTGCTGGCGAGCCGATCGGCCCGGGGACCCAGCCCAATATCATCGTGGTCTTCGCCGACGACATCAGTGCACGCGAGTTTCCGATCTATGGTTCATCGCAGTGGTCGCCGCCGGGAAGGAAGGTCGATAGCCCGCACAGCACCGACCCGGCCCACCTCGCGAAGACCCCGACCTTTGACCGTCTCGCGGAAGAGGGATGCGTGATACAAACGGCATGGTCGGCGACGATCTGCGGCCCCAGCCGGGCGATGATCATGACCGGCCGCTACGCCCACCTGCACAAGTGGTGGCATAACAAGGACAAGGGCAAGAGTCCGACCGGGCACTGGCAGTGGCTCCTCTACGAGAGCTCGCCGCTCCAACTAGGCCACGTTGCGCAGCAAGCGGGCTACGCCACGATGTGGGCCGGCAAGACGCAGATGGGTACCGAGAACCTTGACCGCTTCGGATTCGATGAGGGCCTGTTCACCCCCGGAGAGTCGGTCATCGGCCAGAGTCCCTATACCGACTTCCGCATCGTTACTAAGAAGGTTGACGGCGAACGTGTTCTTTTCAAC
>JBCCWB010000002.1:0-54120 GCA_039194345.1 Planctomycetota bacterium | reverse complement strand
GAAGAGCACTACGCGGTTGCCCGTTCGGTGCAGTCGATCCTCCAGCGTTACAAGTCGCTGCAGGACATCATCGCGATTCTCGGTGTCGACGAGTTGTCGGAAGAAGACAAGCTGATCGTCGGCCGCGCCCGTAAGATCGAACGCTTCCTGTCGCAGCCGTTCTTCGTCGCTGAGGTGTTCACCGGCTTCCCCGGCATCTACACCCCGCTCAAGGACACCATCGACAGCTTCAAGCGCCTGTGCGACGGCGAAGGCGACGACATCCCGGAATCGGCGTTCATGTACGTCGGCACCCTGGACGACGCCAAGGCCAAGGCCGAGAAGATGGCCGCCGCCGCGAGCTGATCGCTCTACAAAGTTTGGAAACCACTCGAACCCGCGGAATCCTCCGCGGGTTCTTTTTTGTGCACGGTGATGCCCGCAGCGTTTAATTCGCCGTCAGAAATAAACTGATCTTGATTCAGGTCGATCTCATCGATCGCGGTGTTGAAGTGCGCGTTTTCTGAAAGCACCCGCTTTTCGTGGACGCTGATAATGAAAGGAATCCCGAAGTAGCCGCTGCCGAGATATTTCTCGGAGGGGTAAGTGGAATTAACGTGTGCCGCGAAAGCCGACATACCGGCGTCGGATTCGAAGCTGACCGCCTTACGGGACTCGGACGCCCCGACTACTTTGGTGCCGCCGACATTGATCAGGCAACCCATTTGAGCCAAAGTCAGGCAGACGGTGAGACAGATAAGAAACAAGCGTACCATGGGGACTCCCTGAAACGAAAATGAGCGGATCTACGGTATGGACGATAAACGCCGGGTTGTCTTTCATGGGTAGGGGCAAACTAGCAAGAAATCTCGTACACGCCTCAGGTTTCAGCACCCAGAACAGATCGGGGCCACCGACTGTTGATCAAGTGGCGATAACTCATTTTGCTTTGAGCACCGTGTTTCGCTCGACACGGCGCATCCCACGGCGGTACACTGAAGGTGTCGAAGATTGATATTTCTTTGATTTTCATGTCTTTATCGCCGTTCGGCAACATTGCGGGAATGAACCGCGTATTTGAGAGGGCCGTATGAACACTGAAGCGCTCCGACCTGCCTTGCCGATGGGATAGTTGGTTCGCGTAGCGGCGGATCGGGCGTTCCATGAGGGTCCGAGATAAACCCGCCAACGTGATTTGGGATGCGGCGCATGGTCGCTGCGAGACTCGAACGGCTCGGGTCGACTACGCTGTCTCCGGCGGGTAGATCGAATCGAGGTACATCGATGATCCAGGTGTTTCGGAAAGTGGTTAAGGCAATCGCCCTCGCGGCAGTGGTGGCTGGCGTGCAGGCGGCCGCGCCCTCGGCGGCGGTGGCGCAGGTTCAGAATGATCGGCCGGTGTTCATGAGCGACCGCGCGTTTCTCGACGAGTGGCAGCAACGCTGCTTCAAATACTTCTGGGAACAGACCAGCCCCGCGACCGGCATGACCGCCGACCGCGCTCCCGCCGACGGCAGCCGATTGGTCTACGCCGGCGAAGAACCCGCCGGCAGCATCGCCGCGGTCGGCTTCGGCCTCACCGCGTTGACCATCGCCGATGAACGCGGCTGGGTTGACACCGACGCCTCGCAAGAGCGTGTCGTCACGACGCTGCGTTTCCTGCTCGACAAGGCTGAGCACAAGGAAGGCTTCTTCTACCACTTCATCGACATGACCACCGGCCAGCGGATATGGAACTGTGAAGTGTCGTCGATCGATACCGCCCTGCTCTTGGCGGGCGTGTTGACCGTTCGTCAGTACTACTCGGATCACGCTGAGATCCCCGAGCTCGCGACCGCGATTTACGACCGCGTGAATTGGCCGTGGATGATGAGCGACGGCAAGACGCTGAGCATGGGCTGGACGCCTGAAGAAGGCTTCATCACCTGGCGATGGGACCACTTCAGCGAGCACCTCGTGCTGCAGATGCTGGGCCTGGGCAGCAACACCCACCCGCTCCCCGAGCACACCTGGCACAATTGGAAGCGCGGCCCGGTCTACACCAACGAAAACACCGGCGAACGGTTCATGTCGTTCCCCCCGCTGTTCGTGCACCAGTTCAGCCACGCTTGGGTCGACTTCCGCGGCAAGCGGGATGACTACGCCGACTACTGGACCAATTCCGTCTTCGCCACGCGGGCCCACCGCGACATGTTCAGCTCGCCCGAGCTGACCGAGCGATTCCCGCACTACAGCGAGATGCTCTGGGGCATCACCTCCAGCGACTCGGCCAACGGCTACACCGCCTGGGGCGGCCCCGATCCCTCGCCGCACATCGACGGCACGATCGTGCCCTGTGCCGCCGCCGGCTCGATCCCGTTCAAGCCCGACGAGTGCATCGCCGCGGTCCGCCATATGGTCGACGTCTACGGCGACAAGGTCTGGAAGCACTACGGCCTGGCCGACGCCTTCAACCCCGCCACCGGTTGGGTCGCCAACGACGTCATCGGCATCGACGTGGGCATCACCATGCTCATGATCGAGAACGAACGCTCCGGATTCGTCTGGCGGCAGTTCATGGCCAACCCTGAAATCAACCGCGCTATGCTCACCGCCGGCTTCCGCCCGCTGCCTGCGGATCAAGAAACCGCTGTGGCCCTGTTCTTTGATGGCGACGGCCCGAGCTACGCCTTTGCTGAAGACGCTCCGGAATCGCCCGAGCCGACCGACTCGGACACGCCTTCGGCTGAGTGATTTTTCGTTCTTTCGTAAATCTCATGACCCCGGCTTCTTTCGAAGCCGGGGTTGTTTTTTGCCGCGTTACCTATTGGTAACCGACAAGAATCTTGTTCTCGATCTTGAATCGCCCGTTACAATCCGATGGTCGTACGGCCTGCTATCCGTATCGATCACCATCAAGAGTCGGGAGACCTCGGCGTGGCGCAACTCAAAAACAAGGTCGGGAACTTCTTTGCCTGGGCACTCAAGAGCAAAGAGCCGGTGTCCGTGGATGTGGCCCGCCGGGAGGAACCCCAGCAAGAAGTCTCGATCCAGCAGCTCAAGCAGGGCTACGGCGAGGTGATCGAGACCATGCAGTCGGTTCGCACGCACCTCGAGCAGCAGGCTGACCGCAGCGAAAAAATGATGGAGCTGCTCAACGGCCTGCCCGAGGCGCTGCAGTCCATACCTGAGAGCGCCCGGACCCAGGCCGGGGTGTTGCAGGCGATCCACACCCACCTCGAGGACCAAAACCAAACCTCCAAACAACTCACCGAAGCCATCACTGGCCTCGCGACTGCGTCGTCCCACCAACAGCGCACCCTGACCTCGATCGACACCCACCTCGCTGAGGGCCATGAGAGCCGCAACGAACTTAATCAGGGCGTTGCGGCATTGAATGACACGCTCGGAGAGGTGAAGCAGTCCAACGCCGCGACCCGCGATTCTATGGGAGCGGTGGTCGAGCAGACCCGGGTGAACGACGAGCGGATGCGCGAGATGTATCAACGCAGCCAAAAGATGAACACCATGATGGTGATCCTATGTCTGGTCTTGGCTACCGGTGCCTTGGCTTTGGGCGGGTACATGGCGGTGCTGGTGAGCAAGGTCGTCAGCGATCAGGCCGGCGCAGCTGCCGTGGAGCAGATGCCTGCCGAAGAAATCATCGAGGTCGCGGGCCCGCCGCTCCCAGAGTAGGCCGAGGCCGGCATACAATCAGACATCCGCGAACCCGCCGCCCGGAAATCTCGAGGCGGCCATTTTGGAGTTTCCTTTGACCACGCTTTCCTCGTCTCCGACCACCGCCCACGCCGGCATCTCTTCCGAATCCCTCGCGCAGTGGCGGCAAGCCTTCGACGAGAACCCGCAGCACCGGCTGATGCAGAACGCGGTGACCCGGGCGGCGCTTGATGATGTGGCGCTCGACCGCGAGGTGGTGACGAGCATCGACCACACCTTCAGCCATGTCCTTGACGATTGGGCGGTGACCAGCCAGAAGAAATCGGGCCGGTGCTGGATGTTCGCGGGGTTGAACCTGCTGCGGGTCGGCGCGATGAAGAAGATGAACCTCAAGGCGTTTGAGTTCAGCCAGAACTACACGTTCTTCTGGGACAAGCTCGAACGGGCCAACTACTTCTTCGAGCAGATCCTGCTCACGGCTGACCGTGACATCGACGACCGCGTCGTGGCCTATCTGCTTGATCACCCCCTCGACGACGGTGGGCAGTGGAACATGTTCGTCAACGTCGTGAAGAAGTACGGCCTCGTGCCCAAGTCGGCGATGCCAGAATCCGAAAGTTCATCCAACACCCCGCGGATGAACGCTAACCTCAAGACCCTCCTCCGCGAAGGCGCTGCCACCCTCCGCAACCTGAAGGCCAACGGCGCGGTCCGTGAAGCGCTCGACGCCAAGAAACAAGATCTCATGCAGACCGTCTACCGCGTCTTGGCGATCCACCTCGGCACCCCGCCGACCGAGTTCGACTGGCGGTGGAACGACAAGGACCAGCAGTTCCACCACGTCGGCACCGTCACCCCGCAAGAGTTCGCGGAGAAGTACTGCACGATCGATCTGGACGACTACGTCTGCCTCGTCCACGACCCCCGCCCGTCTTCGCCCCAAGGCAAAGCCTTCACAGTCGCCCACCTGGGCAACGTGCTCGGCGGCGACTTCGACGGTGGCGTTCGCTACGTCAACGTCGATATCGACCTCATGAAAGACGTCACCCGCCGCAGCATCACCGAGCGCGGCGAGCCGGTGTGGATGGGCTGCGACGTCGGCAAGATGATGCACCGCGAACTCGGCGTCTGGGACGCCAAACTCTTCGACTACGAGGGCGTGTACAACGCCAGCTTTACCCACGACAAGGCCGACCGCCTCATCCACCACCAAACCCTGATGACCCACGCCATGATGTTCACCGGGGTCGACGTCGACCCCGCCCCCGGAAGTGTCCCCCGCCGCTGGCGCGTCGAAAACTCCTGGGGCGACGAGAACGGCATCAAGGGCTACTACACCATGAACGACTCGTGGTTCGACGAGTACATGTTCGAAGTGGCAGTTCACAAAGACCTATTGCCCGCCGATGTGGTTGCCGCGGTTCAGAGCGAGCCCGTCGTCCTGCCGCCGTGGGACCCGATGGGGTCCTTGGCATGAAGATGGTCTGCGCCTTACTGCTGATTTTTAGCGTTTTTGCTATTGGTTGTGACCGTAAGCCAGAGCTAACACCCGCGCAGGAGCATATTGCATCTGCAATCCGGCAAGCATCAATATCAAGTTCAGAAAAATTACTTGGCCGTTCTCTGACTGATCGTGAAAAGGCATGTGTAGTGATTGAGTTTGATAATGGCTTCCCCACCGCACACATTGAAGCTCCACTAAGCCAAACGTTGCTCGATAGAAAAGACGAACTCGCCCAGCAAAACAAGACAAAAGACTGATCGGATTTCACGTCGATTCTGTCACCGCATCCACCACAATCGAATACCGCGTGACTTCCACGACGCGTACGGGCGTGCCGGGCTCGAGGAAAGCGCCGAGGCTGGTGACGTCGATGACTTGGCCGTCGATTTCAGCTTCGCCGGCGGGGCGTAGGGTGCTGAGGACTTTGCCGGTTCGGCCGACGGTGATGTGGCCGTTGCCGTGGACTTCGTCGCCGGCGAGGTGGGTGGGTTCGGTGACATCGCCGGCGCTGGCCTGGGCGTCGGCGAGGACGAGGCGGTTGAGGCCGGGGATGTTGCCGAAGTTCCGCATGAGGACGCCGATGCCCACGCCGCCGAGCACGAAGGCGACCACGGTGGCGAGCAGCGCGGCCAGGAGCTGGTTCCACATGCCGGGGGCGGGGATGCCGCCGGTGGTGGGGATGACCGAGATCACCAGCGCTCCGATCATCACGATGATGCCGACCACGCCAAGGACCCCGAAGGTCGCACCCCCCAATCCGATCTCGACGACCAGCAGCGTGAGCCCGACCATGAACAGCAGGATGTGCCAGATGTCAGCCAGCCCGATGATCATCGGCGCTCCGAACAAGCCCACGAGCGCGAGCAGCGCGACGGCGCCGGGGATGCCCAGGCCGGGGGCTTGGAGTTCGAGGAACACACCGATGGCGAGCAGGACCACCAGGATCGCTCGGACCCAGAGCTTGGTGAGGAAGCCCGCGAAGTTTTCCGACCAGCTCTGATCGATGCGGGTGACGCTGGCCGCGCCGAGGTAGCGCTGGAGGTCGGCGTCGTTTTGGATAGTGGCTTTGGACAGGCCGATGTCGGCGGCCAGAACGTCGTCGGTGGTGAACAACAGGCCGACGCCGGAGTGGAACCGGCCGTTGGGCGCGGACTTGCCGGAGGGTAGGGTGATGACGGGCTTCCAGATGCCGACGTCTTCGGGGCGGAAGGACTCGGCCTCGGCGAGGTCGAGGGGCGTGTTGGTCGGGCCGAGCGTTTGGCTGTTGCTGCTGCCGGGGATGGGCAGGCTGGGCGTATTGCTGCTCGGGGCGCTCGCAGAATTGTCGATGGGGATGCCGGTGGAAGCGGAGAGATCGCCGTTGACCATCACGGCGTAGTCGGCCTGGTTCACGACGAGGCGCTGGCCGGTGTCGGGGTGTTCGATGAGGTAGAGCTCGACGCCGAGCACGCACATCGCGTGGAAGGTGGCGTAGGTGTAGCCGTTGGTGGAGGCGGAGTTTTTGAACTCCGCGGCGATGGGCGAGAAGGCCTTGGCGCGTTCGGTGGGCGAGAGGTTCATGCCCGGTACGATCGGGGCGCAGTCGCCGGTCTGGGCGGCGGGCGCCATGATGATCTCGTCGCAGGCCGCGGCGATCATGATCCCGGCCGAGAGGGCTTTGGGTTTTATCCAGGCGACGGTCGGCACGGGGACCTCGGTGGGGTCTTTGAGGTAGCGGGAGATGTCGAGGGCCGCGGTGACGAGTCCGCCGTTGGTGTCGATCTGCAGGACGATGACCGAAGCGCCGTCGGCCAGGGCGCGTTCGATGCGGCGCTGCAGGCTGTCGAGGGTGAAGTCGTAGATGATTCCTTCGATGGGGATGATGGCGACGTTCGATCCGCTGGGCAGGCTCGACACGGTCTTGGGTGGTGTGGTTGTAGGCGTAGCGGTGCTGGTTGGGTCAGGCTCGGCCGACGCTTCGCCTTCAACGATATCGCTTTCGGCCGCGACCTCGGCAACCGGCGGATCGACCTCGGGGCTGGATTCAGACGCCGGCTCGGCCAGCCCCAGCATCAATCCGAGGAGAACCAGCAACAGCCCGGCACGGCGAAAAGATCGTTTCATCACGCCTCATTATAGTTCGCCACTTCCGCTCCCGACACACTTGCTTGCCCCTTTGCCGAGGGGTAAAACCTACTTTCCCCTCTAAGCCAACCAGGAGTTTTTCATGGCCTCATCCCCCCTCCGCGTCACCGTCTGGCACGAATACCGACACGACAACCCCGACAGTGAACACCCCAACGCTACCGCCATGGAGCTTTACCCCGAGGGCATGCACGGCGCAATCAAGTCGGCCATCGAAGAACACCTCGGCAGCGATGCCGTGGTCACCACCGCCACGCTCGACCAGGACGACGACCACGGCCTGTCTGATGAGTTGCTGGCCAACACCGACGTGATGACCTGGTGGGGGCACATGGCCCACGACAAAGTCAAAGACGAATGGGCGCAAAAGGTCGCCCAGCGCGTCCGCGAAGGCATGGGCCTGGTCGTGCTGCACTCGGGCCACTACGCCAAGCCGTTCAAGATCCTGATGGGCACCAACTGCCACCTCAAATGGCGCGAGGCCGGCGAGAAGGAGCGCCTCTGGGTCCTCAGCCCGGGCCACCCCATCACCGCAGGAATGACCAAGGACTACATCGAGCTCGAACACACCGAGATGTACGGCGAGCACTTCGACATCCCCGACCCCGACGAGCTGGTGTTCACCTCCTGGTTCGAAGGCGGCGAGGTCTTCCGCAGTGGTTGTGTCTGGAAACGCGGGGCGGGCAAGGTGTTCTATTTCCGCCCCGGCCACGAGACGTTCCCGATCTATCACAACGCTGAGGTCCGGCGGGTGATCGCCAACGGCGTGAAATACGTCACTCCGCCCGAGGGTTTAGGCAAGCCCATCACGGTGACCTGGAACGAGCCGCAGCGTGATCTCGGGGCCGAGGTGCCCGGCGGGGTCGTGCCCTACCGCGAGGGTTCGCCTTGCATCAAAGAGTCGATCTCGCCGATCGAGGCTGAGCACGAGGTGGATGAGTCGCTGCACAAGAAGGCGAACGAGTAGCCTCGGACGGCGATCCGTAAAAATTTCATGAATTGTGGAGGATTGGCCAACATCCGCCGATATCTCCTGCGCGGATGCTGTATGCTCTCCGCCCCCTGCCTGCACGCGCCGACTCGTCGGCGTCCCGCCTGCCCACCGGCTTTGCCGGACCCACCCCCAAACCCGGCCGCCCCGGCCGAACGGAAATTTGAGAAACCCGATGTTCGATTCGTTAGCCCAGACTGTTCTTTGCGTGACCCACGGCCTCAGCACCTCCACCGATGCCGAGCAACTCGATAAGCCCGTACAGAAGATGGACCGCCGTAAGCGTTCGCTGTTCAAGCGTCTGCCGATGGATACCAATAGCGACCTCGAGGTCCTACTCAACCAAGAAGGCGAAGCCGACCCGTCGCGCCGCGCAGCCTGATCTTGCAGCAATCACATGCGGTCGGTTTAGCGGGCGACGCGCAGCGTCCCGCGTGAGCTGTCTTGCGCTAAAGCACGGTCTGGATCAGCATCATCTCGCCGAAGCCGAAGGTGAACGCCCAAGCGACGCGCTGGCAGCTCAGCGTCTTGTTCGCCTCGGGGATGAGTTCTTCCACGACCAGGAAGATCATTGCCCCGGCCGCAAACGCCATCAGCCACGGCATCAACGGATTAAAGACCCACGCGGCCAGAACCGCGGGCACCGCCGCAATGGGCTGGGGCACGCTAGTCAACACCGCGAGCCAGAAGCACTTGTGCAGCGACACCCCGGCGGCTCGCAAAGGGATGGCTACGGCCAAGCCTTCGGGGATGTTGTGGATCCCGATCGCTAGCGCCAGGTACGAGCCCATGTTGGGGTTGTGGGCGTACTCGGTGCCCTCGGCCGTGTAGCCCACCCCGACCGCCACGCCCTCGGGGATCGAGTGGATCAGCATCGCCAGGAAGATCAGCAGCCCGCCCGCCCCGCCGACGCCTTTGCCTAGCCGTTCGCCCAGGTCGTGATCTTCGATCAGTTTGCCTGACAGCGACAGGAAGCCCGCGCCCATAAACAACCCACCGAGGATGGGCAGCAGCTTGGCGAGCGTCCACAGAAACGCGGCCTCGCCTTCGCCCACTTGCAGCCCCGGCAGGATCAGGTTGTAGACCGACGCGGCAAACATCAGACCGGCGGCCACGGCGTAGCCGGTACCCGAGTGACGCCTGGGGTCTAGCCCCGGGACCATCAACGGCACCACCCCAAGGCCACACGCCAACGACGCGAGCAGCCCCGCCCGAGTGGTCAGGTTAAATGTAAACGAGAGGGGTTTCGCCGTTTAGGCTCGTGTGTGGGGTATCATGACGCATGGCGATTCGTCGCCTTTGTGTTGGATACTGATTATTTTTCTCGTCTTGAATCCAAGGAACCCTTGAGATGAAGCCAATCGCCCTGCTGTGTTCTGCCGTGGTCCTCATCGCGGGCTGTGCCGTGTCGCCGTCGCACGCCGAGCCCGCCCCCAAGCTCAAAGCCCTGATCGTCGATGGTCAAAACAACCACGGGGTTTGGCCCAAGTCGACAATCATGATGAAGACTTACCTCGAAGACACTGGCCTGTTCGAGGTAGATGTCGCACGTTCACAGTTCACATGGAGAGCCAAGAACCATCAGAAGTGGTTGCCGCTCGCAGGGGTTGGTCAAACCCAAGACCTCGAAGAGTCCAAGGCGGACCCGGACTTCAAGCCCGACTTCAGCAAGTACGACGTGGTGGTGTCGAACTTCGGGTGGAAGGCGGCCGACTGGCCCGAGAGCACCCAACAGGCGTTCGAGGACTATATGAAAAACGGCGGAGGGTTCGTCGTGGTCCACGCGGCCAGCAACAGCTTCGCCGGTTGGCACGAGTACAACCGGATGATCGGCCTCGGCGGCTGGGGCGGACGCAACCACAAGGACGGGCCCTACGTCTACTACAACATGGAAGGTGAACTCATTCGGGACACGTCGCCCGGTCCCGGCGGTGCTCACGGCGGCAAGGAAGAATTCCCCATTACCATCCGCGTGCCCGATCACCCGATCACCAAGGGCATGCCGTCGGTTTGGATGACCACGAAGGACGAGTGCTACGCCAAGCTTCGCGGCCCGGCCGAGAATATGACCATTCTCGCTACGGGCTACGACCTGACTGTGCCCAACCTCACCCGCCACGAGCCGGCCCTCATGGTCATTGAGTACGAAAAGGGCCGTGTGTTTCACACGATCCTCGGCGACAACGTCCCGGGCTTTGAGAGCGTCGGTTTCATCGTGTCGTTCACCCGCGGTACCGAATGGGCGGCGACCGGCGAAGTGACCCAGCCGATTCCGGACGACTTCCCCACCGCGGAAAAGTCGAGCCGTCGGCCGTTCCCCGCGATCAACACGTTCAAGTAATCGACAACCCACCTGTTCGGTAAGGCGACCCGTCGTGAGTTCTTACGAGCTCGCGGCGGGTTGTTGCATACTGAGGCAGTGCAACGCGCCTTGGCCGACGACTAGGTGGTTGCTGCGGATCGGCACGGGGGTATGGTCGGGCATCGCGTCGTCGAGCAGGCGTAGAGCAAGGTCGTCGGCGGGCTGGCCGAACGTGGGTACGAAGACTAGGCCGTTGGCGATGAGGAAGTTGGCGTAGCTGCACGGCAGCTGCATGCGTTGGGCCGGGCCGAAGCGGTCGCCGGGGTAGTCGTAGAAGATCGGTTCGACGGCGGGGAGCTCGATTACATTCAGCCCGGCATCGCGGAGGGGCGTAGCGTCGATTGCGGGGTGGACTACGACGGTCTCGGGTGAGAGGAATCGCGCGGCGTTGTCGATGTGGCCGTCGGTGTCGTCGCCGGGGAGTTGGGCGGACAGCCAGATGGTCCGCGTGATGCCGAGGGTGTCGCGGAGCAGCCGCTCCATGGCGGCGCGGTCGGTCGGGCCGTTGCGGCTGGGGTTGAGCAGGCAGTCGGTGGTGGTGAGCAGGGTGCCTCGGCCGTCGGTCTCGAGCGCGCCGCCTTCGAGAACCTGGTCGTGTTTCACGATCAGCAGACCTAGCGCCTCGGCCAGCTTCCGGGCAACGGCGTCGTCGAGGTCGCGGGTCTCGTACTTGTCACCCCAGCCGTTGAAGCGGAAGTCCTGGATGACGAGTTGCCCCGCTTGGGCGAAGACAAACAACGGCCCGAAGTCGCGGATCCACGAGTCGTTGGTCGCGATGCCCAGCTCGTCAGTCGTCCCCACCCGCACCACTTCAGCCATCGCCTCGCACCACGCGGCGTGCTCCGCTTGCGCTTCCTCCAAGCAACCCGGCCAGGTCTCGGGGTTATGCGGCGGAACCACCCACACCGCCTCCAAGGGCTCCCACTCGGCGGGCCAGCGGAATGAAACGTGTTCAGGGGGCGGAGGGGAGGGCATTATCGGGCGTTGTTCGATACGAGGGTGACGTAGGTAAGTGGCGTGATGACTTGGGTTTGTCGCAGATCATGATATCAGTCCACTCGCCCCGCGTCCCCCCCGCCGACCCGGTACACTCAAGGGGCTTGGGCTGACGTCGGCCCTAGCCATTTTATTTGCACCCCCACCGCGATCGAATGGTTCGAGACGCGGGCGGGGGTGGTGTCTGTTTGTTTTGACAGGAGTAGTTTCATCATGGCAGAGAACGAATCCCAGACGACCGTCATCGGCGCTGACTCGTACTTCAAGGGCGAGATGCAGTTCGAGCGCACCGCCAAGATCATCGGCCGATTTGACGGCAAGATCTCGGGCAAGGGCGAGCTGCAGGTCGGCCAATCGGCAACCTGTAAGGCCGACATCGAGTCTTCGGTCGCCAACATCGATGGCACCATCGAAGGCAACATCACCGCCAAGGATGCGGTGAAGCTCACCGCCAACGGCAAAGTTAAGGGCGACATCACCGCCACCAAGATGACCATGGCTGAAGGCGCGTCGTTCTACGGCATGTGCGCGGTCGGCCCCGATGCCGCTAAGCAAGCCGGTGGCGCACCCCAAGGTGGTCAACCCCAAGGCGGACAACAACCCCCCAAGAAGTAAACACGCCCCGCGATGATCGCCGGTGACGGCGAGCGTTTGCGCGCCCGTCGAATGTCGCCTCTGCGATCGCGTCAGGAGCTGCGCGGGTTCTGCGCGCTGCGTGTGTTTGCATCGGTTGGTTGTTGCCGTTGTCGCGTGCCCCGGCACGTAGTTGTTGTTTGTATTTGCTTTGGCTTCGTAGGAGACCGACGGTTGTTTGCGCTTCTGTAGCGCATCGGCGTAAGACCCATGGCGCGTAGTCTGCCCCCCAAGACGGTGCAGTGTTACCACTGTGACCACCGATTCGAAGTCGGTGGCCGCGCCCAGTCCACGTCCTGCCCGGGCTGCAACAAGCCGGTGATGGTCGCCGACCAAATCATCGACAAGCAGCGTGGGCCGATCCGCGAGCTCAAGACCTGCGGCAAGATCGTCGTCAAGAAGCGTGGCCGATTGATCTGTCACCACATCGTGGCGCACAACGGCTTGGAGTGCGAAGGCATCGTCGATGCCCAGACGGTTCTGAGCCGTATGCCCGTCTTCCTGGGCAAGAAAGCCAACTTCAAAGGCGACCTGACTGCCCCGTCGGTGGAGATCACCGAGGGCGCCCAGATCCAGCCGAGCCTGTTTGCCATCGGTCCGCCGATCGATGAACCGCCCCCGCCGGAAGAGCCCCCGGAAGAGCCCCCGGACGCCCCCGGCCCCGATCAGAAAGAGTCCTCATGACCGCACGAATCACACGTGGCGTTGTTGCCTTGTCGATTTGGACCGCCGCCCTGGCCCAATCCCCGTTGGCCCTGGCTGCGGACGATGAAGTTGCCCAACTCAAAGCCGAAAACGCCGAGCTGCGCGAGCAGATACAGACGCTGACCGCAGAGCTCGAAGCACTCCGCCAAGAGTTGGCTGCGCTCAAGCAGGACAACGTTGAACTAGCCAACGAAACCCAGGTGCTCGAACAACAGACGACCGAGCTGCAGGAACTCGCGGGTGTGGCGACCGCGGACCGCAAGCAGGACGCCCAATCACAGCGGATCCGTAGTGAGTACAACGCCGAGACGGACCGCACTGTCGTAACGTTCGGCCCCGAGCAGCTCGATGTCGAAGGCAATCCAGGGGACTTCTATTTTTCCTTGGTGTACAACCACCCGGGGCAGAACGAGGCCGCGGTCGATTCAGCGGTCCTATTCTTACAGACTTACCGAGCCGGCCGATTGTTTAACAAGAATGAGGTGGCGGAATTTTTGGTGAATGGGGAAGCGACCTCGCTAGAGATCACGGGCTTCGACCTGACGCCGCGGAAGTCCGGACTGCCCGGCAAGACGCGGATCGATCGCAGCGATGAGTTGGTGGAATTCGAATTGGACCGTGACACGCTCCGGATGCTGGGCGAATCGCGCAGCCTAGAGGTGCGCGAGGGACGGGTACGCTTGACCTTTGACGCAGACGATTTGGCGGCGATCCGCGCGGTGGCCCAGCGGATGGGCTTGGAGTAGGTCAGGCAGGCATGCCCGACCTACGGCAACGCAAGCTGAGCACAAAAAAGAAGCCCCCCACCTTGCGGCGGGGGGCTTCGGCGTCTTGAACAGTAGTAATCGTGAGCGGCAGAAAGCCGACTCGGTGTTAGCTGAGGTCTTCGGCGAGGCCTTCGATGGCCGCGTCAAGCTTCGCGTCGGTTTCGTAGGTGCCGTTGGCGATCTCGGCACGGACACGGGCAACCAGGTCTTCACGGACTTCCGGCAGATCCGTCAGCTTGGCGAGGATCTTGGCGGTGTCGGACAGTTCGATCTGGTCCGAGCCGCGCGAGACGTCGGTCGAAGGTGCCGCGGGGCGTTCAATCTTGCCCGAGGGCAGGTACGACGTGGCGCTGGGGCCGTTGAGGGGGGCAATGTCACTCATGGATACACAAACTCCTTGCTCGCGTGACGGTGGGCTGAGCTCGGCTTCGGAGCGATGTCCAACGGGAGACACCTGGCCGATTCAAGCCGCCGCGGCGGGCTCGTCTTACGGATATTCATATCGCCAAGGAAGGTGGAGAACCTTGAAGATATGCCACCCAACTCAATTGTACGCTAACCGACTCAAAAACAAACGTTTAAAGAAAATCAGCCTGAAGTGAATGTTGCGTAAGTCCGTTAACAACCGCCCCGCCACTACTGGTGGAGTGTGCTCCAAACTGTGGACAACACACGGTTTATCCATCGGCATGAACAGCGTTTAGCGTCGTTTGGGGGCACCAAACAGAATACGAAAAATTTCAAAAAAGTTTGCCCCGGGATTTGATGAATTTTGCTCAGCGATGATCGATGGCCCAGGCGGCGTCCATCGCCTGCCGGTTTAGCGCCGCATCGTGGACCCGGAAGAGTTGGACGCCCGCCGCGACGCCCAGGGCCGTGGTTGCGGCGGTGCCGCCGGCGGGGTCGGGTTCGATCTTGCCCTCGGGGTCGCCCTGCAGTTTGGCGAGGAAGCTCTTGCGGCTGGCACCCAGCAGCACGGGTTGGCCGGTGGCGACGTATCGCGGCATCGCCCGGAGGATGGCCAGGTTGTGCTCGACCGTCTTGCCGAAGCCGATGCCCGGGTCGATCACAACCTGCGAACGCTCGACGCCCACCGCCACCGCCGCCTCGACGCGCCCGGCGAGAAACGCCTCGATCTCTTGCACCACGTCTTCGTAGCTCGGCGCAGCCTGCATGCTTTTGGGTTGGCCGTGCATGTGCATCAGGCAGATCGGCACGCCGCGCTCGGCCGCGAGGGTGAGCATGCCCGGGTCTTCCCGGCCGGCGCTGATGTCGTTGAGCATGCCCGCCCCGGCATCCAGCGCAGCGCGAGCGACTTCCGACCGCGTGGTGTCGATGCTGATCGCCAGGTGTTCGTAGTCCTCGCCGTCGAGCGTGTGGCGAAGCGCTTCGATCACCCCTGCGGTCCGCTGGATCTGCTGGTCGGCCGAGACCCGCTCTGCCCCGGGCCGGGACGATTCGCCGCCGACGTCGATCAGGTTGGCCCCTTCGCGGGCCATGACCAGCCCGCGCATCACCGCGACTTCGAGCTCCTCGTACTTCCCGCCGTCGCTGAAGCTGTCGGGCGTGAGGTTGAGGATGCCCATCAGCCGCGGGCGGTCCAGCGTCATGGCGGGTCGGCCGGGGAACCGCAGCTCGGCGGCGGGCGGGTTGTCGGGGTTGGTCGGGTTCATGGGGGCGGCGGGTTACACCTTTACTTTAAGCCAGCCGCCGTGGAAGAATCGGCTGGTAAAGAGAATCCCGCGCATCAGCAGCTCGCCGCACAGCACGTACCACACACCGATGAGCCCCATCTCCAGCGTCACGCCGAAGATCCACACCGCGGGCAGCCGGATGCACCAGGTCGAGAAATTCGACAGCAGCATCGGCCACCGGGTGTCGCCGGCCCCGCGCATCGCTTCGCTGAGGATCAAGTAGCTACCGAAGCCCAGTTGAACGAAGCCGCAGATCCGCACCAGCGTCGGGCTGATCGCCAGGAGTTCGGGCTGGTCGGTCATCAGCCGCACCCACAGGGTCGGGAACAGCACAAACGTCACGCCCATCAGCGTCATGATGCCCACGCCCAACGCCCAGCAGTATACCACCGCCCGGCGGGCCAGCGCTTCGCTGCCCGCGCCCAGGTATTGCCCCGCCAGGGTCGCCCCCGCCACGCCGAACGCCATGCCTGGCAGGAAGCTGATCGCCTCGATACGGATCGCCACGATGTGCGCGCCTTGCAGGGCCGAGCCGTCGCCGGCGATGTCGTTGACCGCGATGAAGCCCACGATCATGAGCACGAAGAAGTTGCCCAGCCAGTGGCCGAAGCGGTCAACGAGATTGGGCACCGCGATGCGGACGATGCGTTTGATGGTGTGGGCGTGGGGCTGGAGCCGGTGGGGTCGGAGGCGGATCGGGCCGTTGGGCCGACGCAGGACAAACAGCGTGAGCGCAGCGCCGACGACCCAGGCCACCGCCGTGCCGGTCGCGATGCCCGCGACGCCGTAGCCTTGAGCGACCAGGCTGACGGTCAGCGCGATGTTGACGATATTGACCCCGAGCATGATCCAGAACGGGCTCCGCGTGTCGCCCGCCGCGGACAAGGACATCCCGCCCACGAACAAGATCGCCGCGACCGGCGTGGCCAGGGCGACGATGCGCAGATACGTCGTGGCCAACGCCAAGCTCTCTTCGCGCAGCCCCGCCCAGCCGCTAATCAGCCCCGCCATCGCGTAAACGATGGCGCCGACGATGACGCCCCAGCCGACCGCGAGGATCAACGCTTGTCCAAGCCCCGCGTTGGCTAAGCCACGGTGGCGTCCGCCGACCGCGCGAGCGATGAGTGCCGCCCCACCCGAGCCGACCGCCATCATGAGTAGGCCCAATAGCCAACCCATGTACGCCGCCACGGCGATGGCGTTGGTCGCCTCGACCGACAACCGCCCCGCCACCGCGGTGTCCACGGTCGACACCAGCCAGCTCAGTAACTGCTGCAGGAACGGCCACACCGCGAGGACATACACCTGCCGCGGCAACGATAGCCCTTCGAGCTTCCCGCCCAGGGTGACCTCGGCAGGGCTCGATTCAGAACTCTCGATTTCGGATTCGGCGGCAACGGCTTGAGTCATGGAAGACGGATCATAGCCCGCCGAGGTTGGCGGAAAGCTACAAATTCTCGGAGGCGTTCACCCGGTAGTCGAGCAGCACATCGTCGCCTAACCGTTCGACACCGATCAAAGACAGCTCCAAAGCGTCGTCCATGGTCTCGCAAACCATGCCTTGGACCGCGGGCAGGGCCGCCGCGTCGCCCACGAGTTTGGGGGCGGTGAACACGAGGATCTGATCGACCAGCTTCTGTTGCAGCAACGCCCCGACGAGCGTCGCGCCGCCCTCAACGAGGATGTTGGTCACACCCTCGCTGGCGAGTTGCTTGAGCTCCTCTCGCAGATCGCCCTTCAGCACCGACACCGGCGGTCCGTCGTCGTGGAGCATCTTCGCGTCGGTTGGCAGGCGTCCGGATCGGTCGACCACTAAGCGACGCGCGACACGCAGGATGTGTTTGTCACTTTTTGGCCGAGCGGTCAGCGACGGGTCGTCCGCGATCGCGGTGCCCACCCCCACCATGACCGCGTCCATGCGTCCTCGGATTTGATGGACGCGTTCTCGGGACGCTTCGTTGCTGATCCACTGGCTGTGGCACGAAGCGGTGGCGGTCTTGCCGTCGAGTGTCTGGGCCCACTTCACGATCACCCACGGCAGGCCCGTCGTCACCCGTTTGATGAACGGCTCGTTTAGCCGCTTCGCCTCGGCCTCCATCACGCCGAGCTCCACCTCGATCCCCGCGTCGCGCAGCATCGCGATCCCCCGGCCCGCGACCTCGTGGTACGGGTCCTGCATCGCGATCACAACCCGCTTGATGCCCGCATCGATCAGCGCCTTTGAGCAAGGCGGGGTCTTGCCGTAGTGGCTGCAGGGCTCAAGCGTCACGCACATCGTCAGTCCGCGTGGATCGATGCCTTTGGCTTTGGCGTCCGCCAAGGCGTTGACCTCGGCGTGGCCTTCGCCGTGCTTCTGGTGGTATCCCTGTGCGACGATCTCACCGTCGCGCAGCAGCGTCGCACCGACCATCGGGTTGGGCTCGACCCGGCCGCGCCCCCGCTCCGCCAAAGCCAACGCCCGCCCCATCGCCTTGCTTACCAATTCTGCATCTTCCACTGCCGAGCCGCCCTTTCCTGAGACGATCAACCTGACATACTATCTAAAGTTCACTTCGAACCATTGCTCGGGGTTACCCAGTCAGAAAGAAGGCCTGCTATGAAAAAACTCATCCTCCGCGGCGGACTTGTCCTGATCGCCCTCGTCATCGTCGGCGTGGTCGTGCTCTTCTTCTCGCTCAACGGCATCATCAAGAGCGTCGTCGAGACCCAGGGCACCAAAGCCACCGGCGTCGCCACCACGCTCGACAGCGTGAACCTCAACCCCTTTGGCGGGGCGCTGGCGCTCAACCAGTTTGACCTGGCCAACCCCGAAGGTTTCAGCGACGCCAAGCTGTTTTCCTTCGGCGAGGCCGATGTCCAGATCAAGATCGGCTCGATGCTCGGCGGCGACGAAGTCGTCGTCCCCAAGTTCAATCTCGACGGCGCAACCGTGCTGATCGAACTCAAAGGCCTGGACCTCAACTCGATCAAGCTGCTCGAGCAGATCCAGGAAAACGCCAAGGGCAAGAAAGAGGATACCGGGGCCGAACCGACCGACGACGAACCCGCTGCTGAGGGCGAAGCCAAGGGCTTTGTGATCAAAGAACTCAACATCACCAACACCAAGGTCCTCGGCCGGATCAATGTGCCCGGCGTCGGCGAGCAGGACATCAACCTCACGCTGGCGGATATCCAGAAGACCGATGTGCGTGGGGTCGATCTGAGCGATGTGATCGCGTTCACGCTGGAAACGGTGCTGATCAACGCCAGTAAGTCGGTGTCGGACGTTGCGCCGAACTTAGAGGCCCTCGAAGGGCAGCTCGATACCTTGGCCGACAACGCGCTCGGGGATATCGGCGCGGAGCTCGACAAAGCCGTGCCGGGGCTCGGCGGTGCGGCCCAAGAACTCGGCGGAAAAGAAGTGGGCAAAGCCTTGGACGGTTTGTTTGGCGGCAAGAAGAAGGACGCTGAGCCCGCCGAGTAAATCTAGACGATTCCAAAAAAACAAGCCCACCCGCGACGTTGGCTCATAGGTGGGCTTTTTGTTTTCTGTCGGTAACGGCCGAGTCAGTCGATCACGATCGACGCGGGGTCGAAGTTCACTTTGGGCGGCTGGGGGTTCATCTTGTCGAGGGTCTCAACCAGCACCTTGGTGATCAGCAGGTTGCGGAACCACCGCCGTTCGCCAGGCACGACGTACCACGGGGCGTAGTCGGTCGAGCACTTTGAGAGGGTCGTGTTGAACTCCTCCATATACTCCTCCCAGTGGGCCCGCTCGGTGAGGTCTTCGGGGTTGAACTTCCAGTGCTTGTCTGGGCGGTCGAGCCGACGTTGCAGGCGTTCTTTTTGGTAATCCTTGGAGATGTGGATCATGAATTTGACGACCGCGGTGCCCTCATCGGACAGCATTTTTTCGAACGCGTTGATGTGGTCGTAGCGCTGTTTGATCACGTCTTTCGGGGCCCAGCCCTTGACTTTGACGATCAGCGTTTCTTCGTAGTGCGAGCGGTTGAACACGCCGATGTTGCCGTCGGCCGGGGTGTGGTGATGCACGCGCCAGAGGTAGTCGTGGGCGAGCTCTTCTTTGGTCGGGGCTTTGAACGAGGTGACCTGGCAGCCTTCGGGGTTGACCGGGCCGAACACGTGGCGGACGGTGGAGTCTTTGCCCGCGGCGTCCATTGCTTGAAGTACGACGAGCAACGATCGCTTGCCCTCGGCGTAGAGCCGTTCCTGTAGGTCGACGAGTTGGTGGGACAGGGCGCCAAACGCGTCTTGGCCGTAGGTTTTTTCGATCGGGCCTTCGTAGCGCGTTGCTCGGTCGTGGACATCGACACCCTTGCCGGGCTTGACGATGTAGTCATCGGTGTCGAGTTGTTTGTCGAGGAGCGACAGGTCGAAGTCGGCGAGGTGGGCGGGTGGGGTCAAAGGAGGGCTGTCCTGGTTTAGGGGTCGGCTTCGGGTTCGTAAATTCCGTATTCCATAGCATACTGCAGCGCAAGCAAAGCTTCGCCTAAAAGGTACATCCGGTCCTCCCTGTCGTAGTCGGGGAAGCCCGAGCTCAGCCCGATGACGTGTCGGGCAGCGACCTCGGCGGTGCGGTCGTCGTCGAGCTTCACCGCCAGCCGCAGCAGCGGCCCCCAGGTCTCGACGCCGGCCCAGGTGTCGTGCTCCCCGGGCAGGCGCTTGCCGGTGTTGGCGTCGTAGTACAGCCGGAGCTGCGGCATGCGGTCCCGGGCGAATTCGAGCACGCGATATGAAACCTCGGGGTTGGTCAGGGTGCAGCGCTCGGCCACCGTGAGTACGTTGTTGAGCTGTTCGACGCCGTTGGCTGAGTAAAGGCCGTCTTGGACGAGGTGTGGCATGATCGTGCCGACCTCGGGCCGGATCATCTGGTGCAGCAGCCCGGCGGGGGTTTGGGCGTTGTCGATCAGCTTCGCGGATTCCTCGGCGACCTCGGCCCAGTCCTGCTCGCCGGTGAGCCCGGCTTCCATCACGGTGACCAGCAGGTCGGGGTCGTAGTCGACGAGGAAAGAGTTGGTGATGAAGTTGTAGACCTCGGGGTGGAGGTTGAAGTAGTTGCGGATCATCCAGACGTCGTTGTCGATCGCGGCGTGGCGGGCGTAGGCGTCGAGGATCAGGGCGATGGTGTCGCGGTCTTCGTCGAGGCCGAAGGCTTGTACGCCCTGCCACAACGCCTCGGCAGCGCGGAGCGCTTCGGTCGTACCGGAGGCGTCTTGCTGGAGTTCGCCTTCGGGAGGGTTTTCGCGGTACCGCCACGACACCATGCCGTGGGCGGGGTCGCCGGGGACGCGTTCGACCAAAAGCTGGGTGAGGATGATCTCGCGCAGCGGGTCGTAGAGCTCGCGGTCGTTCGACATCGCGGCGAAGGTGGCGAGCTGCGTGACGTCCACGGCATAAACCGCGCCGTCCTCACGCTGCAGCTCGTCGTTTTGAATGGAAGCGAACGCCGCGGCGCGCAGCTTCTCGCGTGCCGCAGCGACATCGGTGTCGGCATACTTCGCGCTGCGATGCGACACCGCGTACCAGATCGCGGGGATCAGCAGCACCAGCAGCGCCAGCCGGATCGGCGTCCAGAAACCGCGCTCAGGGGTTTGCAGCCGGGTTGATTCCATGTCTTGCATCGCGATCGATTTTACCGGCGTCGCGTTCGGGGATGGCTAACACCGGGCGTTGATTGCATCATGGTGCGATGAACGCAGAGAACCCCCGCGTCCGCCATGTCGTCGGCTGCATGACCGGCACCAGCCTCGACGGCCTCGACGCGGCCCTCGTCCGCATCACCGGCACCGGCCTGGAGATGACCGCCGAGTTCGTCGGCATGATCAGTGCGCCCCTTCCCGATCCTTTGCGCACGACGTTGCTCTCGATGGCGAACGGCGAGCCGCACCCGCCCATCGAGTTCATGCGGGCGGCGAGATACCTGGGCGTGGTCCATGCCGAGGCGGTCGCGCAGCTTCTTGCCACGCACGCCAAGGATCTCAAGCCCGACTTCATCGTCGCCCACGGCCAAACCATCTGGCACGCTCCGGCCGACCGCTTGAGCTGGCAGTTGTTTGATCCCTGGCCGATCGTGCGTGCGCTTCAATTGCCGGTGTGTTACGACCTGCGGCAGGCGGACCTCGTCGCGGGGGGCGAAGGGGCGCCGATCACTCCGATCGTGGATCCGATGCTCTATCCTGGCGAACACACGCTGATCGTGAATCTTGGCGGCATCGTTAATGTTACGTATTGGGATGACGGCGAGGAGTTTTCTAAGTCCGCGCCGATGGCGTGCGACGTGTGCCCCGGGAACCTGTTGCTTGATGGTTTGGCTCGAAGGCTATTCGATCAGCCTTTTGACCGTGATGGGCAGCTTTCCGCTAACGGCAAATGGATCGAAGGGCTGTGGCGAAAATTCGAGCAGGTGCTTCCCATACACGGCCCGGGCGATGGATCGTTGGGGCAGCAGCACTGTTCACATGCCACGATCGATCGCATTATTGCGGAGAGCGGCGGAGCAGAGAGAGAGGACCTGTTGCATAACGCCATCGAGTTCATTGCGCAGGCTATTGGCGAAGTGTGTGAGAGTTTGGTCCCGGAACGCGTGGTGCTCTGTGGGGGTGGCGTGAATAATCCGGTCTTGGTCGCAGCGATTCGTTCTTCGATTCAGAATTTTGAGGAAGCCGAAGTTTTGGTGTCCGACGACCTCGGCATCCCCTGCGAAGCCCGCGAAGCGATGGGGTTTGCGGTGCTTGGGGCGTTGTCGCAGGACGGGGTGCCGATCACGTTGCCGCAGGTGACCGGGGCGGAGAAGCCGGGCGTGGCCGGGGTTTGGGCGTATCCGGAGGGGCCCGCCGGCGAAGCGGGCTAGTGGGTGAGGCGGAGCGTCCCGTGTACGGGGAGGAGCGATTCTGCCGATAGAAAGAGGACCGGGTGGCGATACGCTACCCGCCAACTGGAGGCCCTGATTCCATGTCCGACCCTTCGCTCGACCGCAGCCAACTAGAGACCGAGAAACGGCTCGCCTCGGCGGCGGCGATCGATGCGTTATCGGTCGCCCAGACGCTGCAACTCATCAACACCCAGGACATCGAGGTCCCGCGGATCGTACGGACCGCCCTGCCGGCGTTGACCCAACTCATCGAGCGGATCATTGAAGGGATACGCGAAGGCGGACGGCTGATCTACGTCGGGGCAGGCACCTCCGGCCGATTGGGTGTGCTCGACGCCAGCGAGTGTCCGCCGACATTCTTCTCCGACCCGGGTGATGTGGTCGGCGTGATCGCGGGGGGCGAGAAGGCGCTGCGTCGTTCGGCCGAGGGCAAGGAAGACGACCCCACCGGCAGCCATCTCACGCTGGCCAACATGAAACTCACCCCGCAAGACACGCTGGTGGGGATCGCGGCTGGCGGGACGACGCCGTTTGTCTGGGGCGCGATCGAGTTCGCACGCAAGAAGGGCTGCGCGACCGGGATCATCACCTGCGTGAAACTCAGCACGCTACGCAAACCCGTTGAGCGGGCCCCCCTCGTGCCGGGCAACGCACCCGTCGACCTGCCCCGCCCCGCGGAGGAGCAGTTCAAAGTCGATCACCCGATCGAGCTCATCGTGGGCCCCGAAGTCGTCACCGGCTCGACCCGCCTTAAGGCTGGCACCGCGACGAAGCTCGCGCTCAACATGATCACCACGACCACGATGGTCCAGCTCGGCAAGACCTGGGGCAACCTGATGGTCGATGTGCGGGCGACCAACGACAAGCTCACCGATCGGGCCCAGCGTATCCTGATGCAGCAGCTCGGCATCGACCGCGACACGGCAGCTGAGTTATTGGAGAGTGCCGACGGCCGGGTGAAACTGGCGCTGGTGATGCACCGCAAGGGCTTAGATGCCGAGGCGGCGCAAGCATTGATCGATGAGCACGGCGGAAAGCTTCGGCCGATCCTTGGACCGCCAAAGTAGGGTGGCACCGCCCACCACCAGTCGTCTCAGGCTCGATCGGTGGGCGGTGCCCACCCTACTGGCTAATCACTGCTGAGTTGCGCCTTTTTACGACGTCAGGCTACGCATCTTTTGCACGCACTTGGTGAGCGCGGGCACGGGGTTTTCGACGTCGGCTTCGTATTCGAGGACGGCGGTGCCGTTGAAGCCGTTGTCATCCAGGGCTTTCACGAAGGCGGGCAGGTCGAGGGTGCCGGTGCCGACGACCACGTCGTGCCACTGGGCGTTGGGGTCGAAGACAAAGTCTTTGTAGTGGACGCCGAAGACGGCGTCGGCGTAGTGCTTGGCCCATTCGACGGGGTTGCCGTTGCGGGGGCCGGTCTGCATGCACCAAGCGGTGTCGATGCAGACGCCGACGTGCCCGTCGCCGAGCTTGATGAGGTGGTCGATGATGTCGCGGGAGCCGCCGAACATGTAGCCGCCGTGGCAGTGGATGCCGACTTGGATGCCGTAGTCCGCGGCGAGCTTGGCGGTCTTGGGCACTGCGGTGTGGAAGCTGTCCACCCTGAAGTGCGCGGTGATGAGTTTCGCGCCGGCCGCGGCGGCGCACTCGAACCACTGGCGTTCGTTGTCGTTGCCGACGAAAGTCTGGACGCCGATGGAGTTAACCGCAACGTCTGCGTCCTGGTAGGTCTTGACGATGTCTTTGAACTGCTCGGGCTGGTCGAAGTCGGCGTGGACCGCACAGACTTCGATCGAATCGACGCCGATCTCTTTGACTTTTTGGGCGACTTCCGCGTTGTTTTTGAAGTGGCGGAAGCAGTAACTCTGGACACCGAAATTCAGGGCGGGGCTGGACATGAAACTTCTCCGGGTGCGGTGATTCGCGAAGCGCTAGGTTACATCCATGCGTGCCGAATGTCTGCGGCGAATTGCGGAAATTTGGACATTAAATGAACAGCCTGGAACAAGTGTTTCAGTTTTTGCTGTTGTTCGTTGCGTTACCTCCGAGCACGAAGCGTAAGCGAACGGCAATGTTGTTAACAAGCCATGCACTCGCTTACGCTTCGTGCTCGGAGGCGGGTTGGTTTGGAGGATGGGGCGCAAAGAAATACCGCCCCGGGGTTAACCGGGGCGGCTATGGGCGGCTTTGCTTACGGTTCCCTTCCGTGTGATCTTTCCCTGGATCTAGCCGCGTCCCGCGTCCTGGGCTCCGAAGATTCGGGGCCGATTCGCCTTGCGGGAGCTCTCTTTTCCCGGTGCGATCAATGCGGGTTGTTTGAAACTGAGTGAGTCGATTAGTACACGATGGCCACGGCGTCCTCGACGGCCTCGATGACCGAGCGGACGTGGAACGGCTTTTTGAGGTAGCCGTCGAAGCCTTGGTTGATCAGGTGTTGGGCTTGGCCGTCGGTGAACTTGCCGGACATGGCAATCACCTTGGTGGCCTGCAGGTCGTCGCTGGCGCGGACGAGTTTGAGCACGTCTTCACCCTGGACATCGCCCAGGTGCATGTCGAGCAACATGACGTGCGGGCGGAACTTTTCACATTCGATGCCGGCGGCGAAGCCGGTGTCGGCGGTCTTGACTTCGTAGTTGGCTTGTTCGGTTAGTACCTTGGTCAGGACGCCGACGATCTCGCTGGCTTGGTCGACGACCAGGACGCGGGTCTTGCCCGACTGCAGCCCGTCGAGCGGGATGTTGTGGGCCTTCATGAATCGGAGCAGGGCCGGCATGGGTATGCGGCGGTCTTTGCTGCCGGGGATGCGGTAGCCCTTGAGTTGGCCCGAGTCGAACCATTTGCTGACCGTGCGGGGGGCGACGTTACAAATCTTGGCGACTTCGCCCGTGGTCAAGATGTCTTTCTGTTTGGCCATAGCGGCAAACCCTTCAGCTTTCTCCTCGAATCTCCCGGCCCACGCGACGTCGGTGCGTGAGCTGTACCCCATTCACATCGACCAGCCCCGCCAATCGGTTAACCCTCCTAACACGAAAAAACATTACCGCCCCCAAGAGCGGTTCAGGCAGACACTTAGTTCACAGTCGGACGACAGCGGAGGCAGCGAGATCAGCCGCCAGACACCGGCGGGATCAGGGCCAGCTCGTCATAGTCCGCTAAAACATGGGCTGAATCGACGTAGGCGAGGTTCACCGCCACCGCCAGCGTTTCACGTGCTGAACCCAGCGCGGGGTAGCGTGCAGTCAACTCCGTCAGCGCGTCGTCCACGCGAGACTTCAATGGCAACTCAAGTTCGATTTCTCGGACCCCCACCCGGTCCGCGAGCGATGCAAAAAACAGGACTTTAATCTTCATCTTCTTAACAGTGCTTATTGAATTTACGCCGTGGAGCTGTCCGGATAACCGCTGAGCAGAGGGAGAAACATCAAGGGTGTACCCGCGTGCAATTCGGTGTTGGATGCGGGTAAACGCACCCAGCCCTCAGCCCCGGCCGTGTGGGAGAGGTCGCCCGAGCCTTGCCACGCCAGGACTTCGACTTGTTCGCGGGTCTCGCCGACGAAGCGTGCGCCGCGGAAGGATTCACGCCGGGCGTTCGGCTTGGCTGGCGTGGATAGCCACGCCCGACGCCACGGCAGCGCCGGGTCGAGACCGAGCATCTTCCGCGTCATGGGCCAAACGAACAGGTGGGCGGTGGCCAATACACTAACGGGGTTGCCGGGCAAGCCGATCACGCAAGCTGCTTGCGGCTTAGCGCCGGTTTCGTTCTGTGACCGGGCCACGAACACGGGTTTACCGGGTTGCATCTTGATACCGTGCAGCACGGTTTCGAATCCAAGCGTCGGCCAAGTTACGGGGAAAAGGTCGCGTTGCCCGACGCTTACGCCGCCGGAGGTGATGACCAGATCCGCCTCGGCCACGGCGTTGCGGCACGCCTCGGACACGGCATCCGCCTCATCCGCCACATGATCTTGCCGCAAAACCTCGCAGCCCATCGCGGTCAGCAGCGCCACGAGCATCGGCCCATTGCTGTTGCGGATCTGCTGCGGCTCCAGTTCCGCCAGCGGCGTGTCGATGGGGCGAAGCTCGTCGCCCGAGCTGAGAATGACCACACGGGGGCGGCGCGTCACACTGACCTGGCTGGCCCCCACCGCCGCAGCGATGCCGAGGTGGTGCGGCCGGAGCATGGTGCCCGCGGGGATGATCACGTGGCCGGCCGCGGCGTCGGCACCGCGCTGATGGATGTTCATCCCCGGCTTCACGCCGTCGACCGTGAACAGCACCGTCGGCGCCTCGCCTTCGGTCACCTGGGCCTTTTCGATCTGCACCACCGCGTCGAACCCGGTCGCATCTCCGGGTACCGCGGCCCCGGTCGCGATGCGTACGACGTCGGTCTCCGGATCGAGTTCCAAGCCCTCGGGCAGCGTCCCCCCCGCCGGGATGGTTCCCAAGACACGGAAGTCCTTGTCCGCCGCCCACGCCTCCGCCCGCAGCGCGAACCCGTCCATGGCTGAGCGATCGAACGGCGGCTGGTCTCGGTCGGCAACCACGGCTTCACGCAAGACCCGTCCGGCCGCGGTGGGCAGCGGCACCGTCTCCGCCGTCAGAGTCTCGCAGCAGGACAAGGCCACGGGCAGGGCATCGGAATACACAGGTAAATCAACCATGGCCGTATCTTACGGGGCGCCCCGCATGGGGGTATCGCGAGGGAGGAGAATGCGGTTAACATTCCCGCCATGCAACAGACTCAAGCCGCCATCAGCGACACCCAAGGCAATTTCAGCATCCAGACCATCGACGTCGGCGAGCCCGGCCCCGGTGAGGTCGCGGTGGATATCAAAGCCTCGGGCATCTGTCACACCGATTACGACTCGATGACCTGGGGCGAACGCGTCGTCATGGGCCACGAGGGCGCGGGCATCGTTACCGCCATCGGCGACGGCGTCACCATCTGCGACGTCGGCGACAAGGTCCTGCTCAACTGGGCGATCCCCTGCATGACCTGCCCGATGTGCGTGCGTGGCCACCAGAACCTCTGCATGACGCAGAACACCGTGACTGCCGCCGACCCTGCGAAATGCGCCGCCCACCCCGAGTCCACCCAGCTCGACGGCCAGCCCATCTACCGCTCGTTCGCCATCGGCACCATGTGTGCTCACACGGTGGTCAAAGAAGCCGCGATCATCCCCATCCACGTTGATATCCCCTGGGACTCGGCGTGCATCGTCGGCTGCGGCGTCATGACCGGCTACGGCTCGGCGGTGAACAGCGGCAAAGTGAAAGCCGGCGACAATACCGTGGTCATCGGCTGCGGCGGCGTGGGCCTCAACGCGATCCAGGGCTGCCGGATCGCCGGGGCGGGCAAGGTCATCGCCATCGACCTCAGCGAAACCCGTCTCGAAATGGCCAAGCAGTTCGGCGCGACGCACACCATCCAGGCCCAGCGCGACGACAAGGGATTGCTCAAAGCCGCCGAGCAGGTTGCACAACTCTGTGGCGGGATCGGGGCCGACGTTGCCGTTGAAGCGACCGCCGTGCCCGCGCTCGGTGCTGCGCCGCTCGCCATGGTCCGCTCCGGCGGCACGGCCGTGCAGGCCTCGGGCATCGAGCAAGAGATCACCATCGACATGAACCTCTTCGAGTGGGACAAGATCTACATCAACCCGCTCTACGGCGGATGCCGTCCGACGATTGACCTGCCCATCCTGCTAGACCTCTACGCCAAGGGCGATCTGCTCCTCGACGAGATGATCAGCAAGCAATACGCCCTGGGCGACCTCGACCAAGCCTTCGACGACATGCACCACGGCCGCATCGCCAAAGGCGTGATCATGTTCGACTGATTCAACTCAAAGCAGCAAGGCATTATTTTCCACAGATTGGCACGATTAGCAGGATTTCAAGACAAACTAAGACAACAAACAAGTGGTTTGTTTTTGCCTTTCATCATCTTAATCCTGCAAATCTGTGGATAAAGTTGCCTTTGGTTTTCTCCTCTATCGAAAGCTAAATCAATGCCGCGTTTCCGCACGATCGAAGTCTCCGACCCGCCGTTCGAGTCGGCGAACCTGCGTTACATCACGATCAAGACGCCCAACCTCGTCGGCCGAGGTGACATCAGTGTCTTTGTGCCGAAGGGTGCGCAAGAGGCCGGTCAACCGTTGCCATTGGTCACGCTGCTCCACGGCGTCTACGGCAGCCACTGGGTCTGGTCGCAGAAAGCCGGCGTTCACCTCACCGTCCAACGCATGATCGACGCCGGCGACATCCCGCCGATGCTCATCGCCATGCCCTCCGACGGCCTCATGTTCGATGGCAGCGCCTACCTCCCGCACAACGACCGGAAGTTTGACGCGTGGATCGTCGAGGATGTGCCTGATGCCGTGATCGAAGCGGGCATCCCCACCGTCGCCGACTCGCCGCGATTCATCTGCGGCCTGTCGATGGGCGGCTACGGCGCCCTACGCCTTGGTGCTGCCCACCCCGACCACTTCGCCGCCTTCGCGGGTCACTCGTCGATCACCGACTTCGACCAGATGAAGCTCTTCGTCGAAGAGCCGGATGAAACGTACGGCCAACCCACCGTCGAACGCTCGGTCTTCCAAACCCTTAAGCAAAACGCCGACCGCTTGCCCCCCTTCCGCTTCGACTGCGGCTCAGATGACCTGCTGATTGAGCACAACCGCAAGCTCCACGCCGACCTCGACGCTGCGGGCATCGCTCACACCTACGAAGAACACCCCGGTGGCCACGAATGGCCCTACTGGACCAAGCACATCGAGGACAGTTTGCGTTTCTTCGCTGAGCAGCTGGACTGATCTGACTCTCCCTTGGCTATGAATATTTGGTTTCGTAAGGCTCGCGATTTTGGAGCCGACGCTTCCGGGGGTACACTCCCGCCCATGCTGGAAGCGATTGTTTTTGATTTTGATGGCGTGATCGTCGATTCCGAGCCGCTGCACTACCAGGCGTTTGTCATGGTAGGCAAGAGCATCGGGTTCGAGTTCTCCTACGAGGAATACCTGGCGACGTACATCGGGTTTGACGACCGCGATGCGTTCCGGGTGATGCTCGAGGCGTCGGGCGAGAAGGTGACGGCCGAGCGGGTGGCGGAGTTGTGTGCTCAGAAGCAGCCGATGTTCGACGCGGTGGCGAAGATGGGGGCCCAGAGCGGGTCGCTGGCGATCCCCGGGGCGTTGGACTTGATTGATGAGTGCGCGAAAGTGGACCTGCCCCGCGCCATTGCCAGCGGCGCGACGCGGGCGGACATCGAACTCATGCTCAAACTACTCGATCGGCGTGACCGGTTCGACATCATCGTCACGGCCGACGACGTGGAGTTTTCCAAGCCCGACCCAACAAGCTACGCCATGGCCGTCGATAAGCTCGGCATTACGCCGGGCAACGCGCTGGCGATCGAAGACACCGCCGCGGGCCTCGCTTCGGCGAGCGGCGCGGGATTGATGACCTTGGGCCTGACCACCACGGGCCCCGCCGAGGCGCTGGCCGACGCGGGACGCGTGATCGACGACCTGACGGGCGTGGACCTGGAACAACTCAAACTCTGGTATTGATCACTTGGCCGCTTGCGGCTTCGCGTTTCTGGATTCGTTGGAGGACTGAAGATGGCAGATTCAAACGCACCCCTCATGCTCAGCATCAGCGGCATGCGCGGCCTCGTCGGCAAGTCGATCACGCCCGATGTCGTTTCCTGCTACACCGCAGCGTTCGGTAGCTGGCTCAAGACCGCCCGCGACACCGCAAGCCCTACCGTCGTGCTCGGCCGAGACTCGCGCCCGTCCGGCGAGATGTTCGAGAACGCCGCTACGGCGGGGCTCGCCAGCATCGGCGCAAAAGTCATCCGCGTCGGCATCCTCTCGACGCCTGGCGTTGCGATCATGGGCCAGCACCTCGGGGCCGATGGCGGCATCGTCATCACCGCCAGCCACAACCCCACGCCCTGGAACGGCGTCAAGCCGCTGCGCCACGACGGCGTCGCCCCACCACCCGATGCCTTCGAGCAGTTCATCGCGATGTTCAAAGCCGACGAGGCCGATCACGTCGAGGTCGATGCGCTGCAACCCATCACGAGCAACACCTCAGGTGTCGAGGTCCACCGCGACTTGGCGGCCGACTTGGTCGATGTCGAGTTGATCCGAAGCGCCAAGCTCAAGGCCGTGGTCGACTCGGTCCACGGCGCGGGTGGCGACGAAGCCGCCGCGCTGCTCGACCACCTGGGCGTCGAAACCGTTCAGCTCTACAAAGAGCCCACCGGCCAATTCCCCCACGTCCCCGAGCCGACCAAGGAGAACCTCACCGAACTCTGCGAAGTCGTGGCTCAGGAAGGAGCCCATGTCGGTTTCGCGCAGGACCCCGACGCCGACCGTTTGGCGATCGTGGATGAGCAGGGCCAATACATCGGCGAGGAATACACGCTCGCCCTCTGCGCCATGCACAAGCTCGGCCAGGGGGACGTCGCGGTGGCGAACCTCTCGACCAGCCGGATGATCGACGACATCGCCGAGGCCGCGGGTGCCACCGTCGTGCGGACCCCGGTCGGCGAAGCAAACGTCGCCGCGGGCATGCGGGCGAACAACGCCAACCTCGGCGGCGAAGGCAACGGCGGCATCATCTGGCGGCCCATCAGCCAGGTCCGCGACAGCCTCGTCGGCATGGCCCTGGTCCTCGAGATGCTTGCTAAGCGCAAGGCCAGCTTGTCATCCATCGTCGCCGCCACGCCGAGCTACGCCATCGTGAAGGACAAGCTCGAACTCGCCTCTCGTGAGAAAGCCGACCCAACCCTGGCGTGGACCGCCCAGCACTACGCCGACCAAAAGGTCGACACGCAAGACGGCGTCCGCGTCGACTGGGAGGACCGCTGGGTCCACGTGCGACCGAGCAACACCGAGCCGATCCTCCGCATTATCGCGGAAGCATCTACCCAAGAAGCCGCCCAGGCGTTGGTCGATGAAGTCCGTGCCGGCATCGCTTTGATTGAGTCGTGAGCCGTCGCTTGCGGCTTAACGCTAAGCCGCAAGCGGCCATCGCTACCAGTTGATACGCACGGGCTGCTCATCGATCAGCCGTGCTTCGTCGCCGACCTGGAAGGTCACCCGCAGCAAGACTTCGCGTCGTGTGATGCCGGTAGAGTCCAGCCGAAGCCGAAGCAGGTAGGCCCGCGTGATCGGGTCGTAGTACCGTTGCTGGTCTTCGAGTGTGAGCAGGCCGATGTCCCAGCTGTAGAGCAGTCGCCCCACGTCGATCCCCGGCGCGTGCCCCGCGGCGAACAGCTCGAACCGCAGCTGCCCCGATGCTTTGATCGAGTCCCCCATCTGGTCGAACATCTCGATCCGGGCTTCGAGCATGGGCGTGTCCTGCTCGCGCACAAACCGTGTGGATGGATAGATCCGAAGTGCGACCGCCTTGGGCTGCCAACCAGTTTCAGCGGTCTCCCGTTCAACGGGCTTGGGCGGAGCCGGTCCCTTGGGCTGGCAACCCATCAGCGCACCTGTGCCCGCAGCCAGGGCCATCGCGAAGGTCGCGGTGCGGTGAGTGGAGGGGAAGCGTTTGGCCATCGGTTATGAGAATAGACCTCGTGGCCGGGCCCATCAAGGAGCGTCGGCGGCGGTGTCCGAGGTATCGGGTGAGGTTGGCCGATCACGGCGGTCGATCGCCGCCTCGGCTGAGACGTATCCCAGTGAGCTCAGGAGCATGACCAATAACGCGGTCGCCGATCGGCTGACCTCCACAATGGCGGACTCGTGCTCCGGCCAAAGCAACACTGCGATGGCGGTGACCTGAACCGACAGGCTGAGCAGGAACTTACGGCTGGTCCAATGGCGATGAGGCATGACAGGCTCCGGAATGGATGGTGTGGGTTGATGGTGGCGAGGAGGTTGAGTTTTCAGTTGAACAGGACACGTCGGGTCCACTCTTCAATGAGCTGATGCAAACGGCTGGAACGATCCAACACGTGCTGATCGATCGAAGCTTGCTGCATAGCCTGGATAAAAGCGGGGTCGTCACGCAAACGGTCAACAGCGAGATCGATCAGGCGCGTGCGGCCGATCGCCGCGGCGAGGTGCGGGTGGTTTTGCGACCAGGTCAGCCAGTGCTCGTCGAGTTTGGCTTCGACCAGGCCGCGTAATCGCTTGGTGTGCGTGGTCATCGAGATGCCTCCTTACCGGGTTGATTCAGGCGCCATAGGTCGAACCCGACGGTTCGTTGCAGCAGCAAGCCTTGTTCTTGAAGAACCGCAATCGCCCGGGCTTGCGCCGCGGCGGCGTCACGAAGGTTGTCTCGTCGGGTGTCACGTTGCCGGGCAAACTCGACCTCCTGCCAGACCAGAGCCTCGCACGCCGCGGCGTATACCTCGGCGGCGCTGTAGACCCACTCGGGATCAAGCGTTGGGTTTTGCTGGAGGTCGGCGAGAAAGCCGCGTTGCAGGCGTTCTCGGGAGTCATCAAACAGCATGCGGTCACGCTCGGCGTCCACCGTTTCAAGACGCTCGGCTTCTTCCAGCATGGTCTGTTGTACCAATCGCATCGTCGGCACCACCGATGGCGGTGAGCCGCATCCCGCGATACAGACGACTGCGGCAGAAACTGCGGTCACGAACATACGGCTTGCTTTATGCAGTGGGGGTCGGGTTTCAGGCTGCGCGTTGGTTTTGTTCAACGTGGATCCTTTCAAGCAAATCGCGGAGTTGGGATTGGGTCTGTTCAAAGCGTTCGAGAGCCCGCGTGTTGCGGTGCACCAGACGCAGGAGTTCGCGGAGCTGGACGCGATCGTTCTTGAGCATTTCGTGCGCGGCGGAGAGCTGGGCTTCGCGTTTGCGGCTCATGGAGCGCTCCCATACCCACAACGCCCCCATGAGGCCTGCAGCACCGAACTGCGAAAAGGTTTGGATGAGGTCTGCGATCACGGCTGTTCCTTGTGCTGGGGTTGGGTGAAGGGGAGGCGAAGGGATTGAGCGTGTTCGGGATTACGCACGCTGAAGGCGGATCACGCCGAGCTGTCGGCGTTCGTCGGCGTGGCCGTCGCCGTTGGTGTCGAGCAGGACACTGGCCCGGGCCGTGGCGTGGCGGAAGCGCCTGCGGTATTCGCCGGCTTTGTAGATCAGCATCTGGTTGTCGCCGGTGAGCGCGACCGCCCCGCTGTACACCCGTTCGAGTGTGCCGAGCGTTTCGAGGCGGGCCATCACCGAGACCGAGACGACCGCGTCTTCGGACAGCGCATCGTCCTCTTCGTTTTGGGCATCGATGCCCAGTAGCCGAAGCAGGCTGTCGTGGACGAGTTGGGCTTGCGGCGCAAAGGTGCTCAGCGTCAACGGGAATGGGCCGCCCGCATCGCCGGGCACCGGGGCATCGGATAGACGCGACCGGAGCAGCGAGATGGTGAGGGTGTTGGCGTCGTCCCGCGAGACGACCTCGTGGGCCACCCCGTCGACCAATACCACGCTGCCAGCCTCGACTTGCGAAGACACGATGACGTCAAGGTGGTACCCGTGACGTAGGCGTCGTCGAGGCTGAGGCGTAGCTGCCCGACCCAGGGCACATCTTTGAAAAGCGTGGGTTCGAGAGCCAGGAGATCACGGTCGGTGGAGAAATTCATGGAGCTTTCCGGTTGTGGTTTGCTTGTTGGGTTTGGAGCGCGGGTGAAACATGTCGCCCGGGAAACGGTGCCGACGGCGTGAACCATCGGCACCGCAGAGAGAAGAGAAGTGCTGGAGTGCCCGGTTTATGACGCGAGGTTTCGGATCAGGCCGTGCGCGTTCTCGTTGCGGAGTTCGAGGGTGTACTCGCCGAGGACTTGGCCCGACTCGCTGTCGCCGGTGGCCGCCAAGGGCTTGTACTGGAAGCTGCGGCCGGACAGCGGCAGCACATCGATCCGCGATGAATCGAGCAGCAGCACCGCGTCACGCGGAACCCACCGGCTGAGGATCACCCGGCAGACGCCGAAGTCGGATTCGTAGACGCTGACCAGGTCCTTGAACCGTTCGGTTGCGGGGCCGAAGCCGCGCGAGGCGGTGACGAAGCCGTTGATTGCTCGCTTCTGGGTGCCGCTGACGACGATGGTGTCGACCGGGCCGTTAGACTGCTCCCAGATGGTGCGCAGGCTCGTGTTGAGCACTTCCTCGGTGAGCGTGGTGCCCGCGCCATCCACGACATGGCTGCTCAGCGAGGGGATGATGCCTCGCATCGTGCGGCGGGTTGCGGCGTTGCCCATCGGGTCGGACGAGGCGTTGGCGACGCCGTTGATCACGCAGTTCTCGAGGTCGCGGACCAGCTCGCGGAGCCGTTCCTGTTTCTGGTAATCCATCTCGTCGTCGATAGCGATCTGTCGGGACGCAAGCTGCGACCCCGAGACCTCGATCCCGGCGGTGAAGATCTGGGTGTAGTTGAGCTGCCGGGTGCGGTTGGTGAATCGGGTGGTGGGTGCGTCGTCGCCCTCGAGCGCCGCGTTGCCCAGGATGTGGAGCTTGGTGTCGATGGCGATCGCCGCGGCGGGCGTACCGCCGTAGCCTCGGGAGAGGGTGATCGTGCTGCCGTCGACCGCGGTGACGAACAAGACCTCCTGCGAGCCCTCGGGCTGAACCTGGTCGCCGACGCGGAAGCGTTCGCCGTGGTAGACATCGAGGAAAGTATCGGAATCGGTGATGTTTCCGTCTGCCGTATCGGTATTGGGTAGCAGCGTATCTTCGAGCCATTCGTGCACGGTGCTGGTGGCGGATCGTTGCGGATCGCCCAGATGGTCGAGCAGCGGGGTTTCGTAAGGGCTGACGATCCCGATGATGTCCGATACATCGTTGGCGATTTCGGGCAGCGAACTGCCGGCAGAGTAGGTGGCTTTTCCGGTGAAAGGCATTGTGTGGTTCCTTGTGTGTTTGAGAGTTCAAGAGGTATGGGTCGGCGGCTATCGGGTGCGACGCAGCCTGAGGTAATCCAACAGATCACGGCGATCGCCCGTCGCGGCGGCGCGCTCCGCGGCTTTTTCTTCTGCTGCGGGGAGTTCGACCCGTGGGGCCATCGCCGAGTCCGTTGATCGCCGGCGCTGGCGAAACAGGTAGGGCTTCTGCCGACGAAGTTCACTGACTGCGGCGTCCACGTCGGGTTCATCCATCTGCGCTACGCTGATCTCGGTGAGCAAAGCATCGATCTTCTGCCGCCGTTCGAGCGACGTGACGGTCTGCTGCGACGATTCGAGATGTGATTACAATTCGGTCAGTCGCTCGCGGAGTTCGTTGAGCTGCTGCTCGGCGGCTTGGGCGCGTTTGCGGTAGCGGATCGCTTCGCCAACGGGCACAAGCCTTTCGGGTTCGCTGGTCTTGATTGGTTCTTCCAGTTCTTGAGGGGCGGTGGCGTTCGGATCGGTTTCGAGAGCGTCTTGGTGGTGTTCGATCGTGTCGGTTGTCGTGGACATAGCTTGAACTCCTGTTCGTGGGAAACCGGCTCGCATCGCGGATGCGGGCGGGGGAAGGCAAAGGGTTATTCGTGGGGCGGGCACTCGTCGTAGCCGAGTTCGGCCATGAGTTGCTCGACGGGTACGCCGAGCTGTTTCTTGCTCAGAGCGTTTTCGAGTTGCTGGGATTCGCTGTCGGGGAAAGGGGTCGGCCAGTCCAGGCGGACGCGGCGGTCTTCGGGCGTGTTGGGCAGGGTGCCGGCAACATCCGCAGCGTGGAGGATGAGCTCACAGAGCTGCTCGATCCCGTTGCCGTAGGTCAGGCGTTTCTTTTCGATGCGGGCGAGCAGGCCCAGCAGGACGATGCGGATCGCGTTTTCGGAAGAGAGGTTCCCGGTCTTGCCGCCGACGACACCGGCAGCGATCGGTGACACCCCCGACGCCTTGTCCATCGCTTCGCGGATCTCGCGGATGTGCTGGTCTTCGCTGGGCGTCGCGGCGTCTCCGCCAAACTCTTGGATCACCGCGTCGGGGTTGTCGGTGGACCACATCTGTCCGGGGCCGACGGGCCGATCGATGAATCCTTCGATGCCTTTGCCCAGATACATCTTGAAAGACTGGAACGTGACGCGGTTGGCACGATCCGAGAGGCGGGTGTTGAGCTCGTCCTGCAGAGGGATGAGCGCCTCGACGTCGGAGATACCGGGATAAAGGAACGGCTGCGCGAGGTTCTGGATGTGGACCACCGGGATACGCCCGAGTGGGTTCGAGCTGGAGTCGGTTCGCGTCAGTCGCTTGGGAGACGTTTGATCGGAGGTGTGCGGGTTGAGGTAGGTCTCAAACGACTCGGCGGTCCAGACTTCGGTGCGGTCGATGACTTTGCGTGATGCCGACGGGGACCTACGGCGGAGGCGGTCGATCAATGGCGGCGTTTGCAGCTCGTGGGTCAGCAGGGAGTGGTGGATGAGGTAGGCGTCGAGTTGACGGTAGTCGTTGGGGCTCAACACCGGGATGGCACGGGGGGCTTCGATGAGCTCGAGTTCGACGGGAGTGTGTTGGATAGGCGTGGTGCTTGTTGCGGGTCGGACCAAGACATCGATATGGCCGTGCACCGAGCCGAGCAGGGCGAGGTCGTGGAAGAAGCCAGCCCCGCCGTTGTGTTGGAAGGTGTCGCGCAGAAAACAGGTGATCGCGCTTCGCTGAACTGGGTTCTCCGCGAGGCTTTGGATGACGAGCGGCTTGCCGAACATGAAATCCACCAAGGCGTGGATACGCCAGGCGATGTCGTTCTCGATGACCACTTCCCGCGGGGGATGCCCCGCCATGTTCGAAAACCGCGCGGGCAGGCCGTGGGCTTGATAGCACTGCTTTGCGGACCGGGTGCTGTTTTTCGAAAGGCCGTCTCGTGGCGGGGAAATAGGGTTTCGGTAATAGGCCCAAAGCCAGTCAAGCCGGGGGCGGACCGATGAGCAGTGTTCGCTTACGAGCTGGTTAAGGAAGGCAACGGAATAGGTGGAATCCGGGACGATCGCGAGTTTTGGCATGGTTTACGCTTTGCTTTAAGTGGAAAAACGAGGCTTCCACTGGGGAGCGTGGCGTACCGGGCGCGCGCATAAACCCTACACTTTCGAAAAACGAATAGTTGTAAGTAATTTAAAAAAATGAATTAATAAAAAAATTAACCCGGCTCATATTTTCCTCCGCCGACGCCAGAGATTGTGCGCACAATTCTCGCAAGCTGCCGCTTGCTCTTCGAAAGAATTGGTGATTTAATTAGCATCTATGGATCGTGCTGAGCAAGAATTAGACATTTTAGTTGAGATCAGCCAAATTCTTGGCGACGGCATGGAGCTGAGCCAAGTGTTTCAGCGGGCCATGAGCCTGCTTAGCAACCGGCTGAACGTCCAGCGCGCAGCTTTGGTGTTGTTCGATCAGGCCGCGGATCAACTCCGAACGGTCGCCTCGGTGGGTCTGACCTCAGCGGAACAAGAGCGTGGGCGGTACGAGCTGGGTGAGGGCGTGACCGGCCGGGTCATGGAGACGGGGATCCCGGCGATCATCCCGGATGTCGCCAAGCACCCCGAGTTCCTCAACCGGACCAAGAGCCGTGAGTTGGCCGAGGCGCCCGACGCGGGGCCGCTGAGTTTTATCTGCGTCGCGGTAAAGGATGGAGATGGTTTTGTCGGCACGATCAGTATCGACAAGCCGTTTGTCGATGAAGCCACCCTCGCGGCCGAGGCCAGGCTGCTCAAGATTTTCGCGGGCCTTATCGCCCAGACCATCCGCATCCACAACCTGGTGCGTCTTGAGAAGAACGAATGGCTCGCTGAGCGGGAGCAGCTCACCGACAACCTCCGCGGCAAGTACCGCTTCGACAACATCATCGGTTCCAGCCCGGTCATGCTCGACGTGCTGAGCACCATCGGGCAGGTCGCCAGCTCCCGAGCTACCGTGCTGCTCTTGGGCGAGACCGGCTGCGGTAAAGAGCTTATCGCCAAAGCGATCCACTACAACAGCCCCCGCCGGGACAAGCCGCTGATCCGCGTGAACTGCGGCGCGTTGTCCCCGCAATTGCTTGAATCCGAGCTGTTCGGCCACATGAAGGGCGCCTTCACCGGCGCGGTGAAAGACAAGATCGGCCGATTCGAAGCCGCCAGCGGAGGCACCATCTTCCTCGACGAAGTCGGCACCCTCGACCCGCAGCTCCAAGTCAAGCTCCTCCGCGTGTTGCAAGAACGCGAGTTCGAGCGCGTCGGAGATCACCTGACCATCAAGACCGATGTCCGCGTGATCGCCGCGACCAACCTCGAGCTGGAAGAAGAGGTCCGCAAAGGCAACTTCCGCGAAGACCTGTACTACCGGCTGAACGTGGTGACGATCCATCTACCGCCGCTGCGGTCCCGCCGGGAAGACATTCCCCGCCTGATCGACCACTTCCTGGACCGGTACAACCGCGAGAACCAGCGGGATCTGAAGAAGATCAGCCGGGACGTGCTGAACACGCTGCTGCGATATCCCTGGCCGGGCAACGTCCGGGAGCTGGAGAACGCGATCGAACGGGCGGTGGTGCTATCCTCGACCGAGGAGTTTTCCGAGGAACTTTTGCCCTTGCAGATCCGGCTGTTCGCCCAGCAGATACGGGGCGACACGACCGACGAGTCCATTGAAGCCATCGCCACCAAGCTGGCTGAGCACGCCATCAAGCAGTTCCAGATGTACGATGGCGAGGTCTACGACATGGTCATTGGCGAGGTCGAGCGTCGGCTGATCCGCGAGGCGTTGGACTACAACGGCGGGGTGAAGATCCGGACGGCCGACTTTTTGGGCATCAACCGAAACACGCTCAACAAGAAGGTCAAAGACCTCAACATCGAGACCAAGGATTGAGCCCCAGTGGCTTTTTGTCTTGTGCTGAGCCCGGCAAACGCCTATCGGACCCGACCTAATCACAAGCTGTTTGGGGGCAGGTGTTTGGGGTGGTTCGACTCAATCATTTGATTGACACTTTCGGGGCCGGCGGATACGCTTGTGGCCGCGCGGCTTCACATCGCGTGGCTGACGCATGGATGGTTGGCCGATGATTCAGGACGGACCTTCTGTTTTCTCTCACACGACGCCACGGAGTTTCGTGAAATGATGTCGAATCGGCGTTTGCGCACGATCTCGGGTTGGTTGATTTGCAGCCTTCTGTTGTGGTCGAATTTGTCTGCTGTTGGTCAAGAACGGCTGGATGTCGCGGTGCTTTCCAACCCGGACTTCTGGGCCCCCGCCGACCGACAAGACATCGAGGCTTTTGTGGATCGCCAGATCGCTGCAATCCAAAGCGGCGACGAAGAGACGATCAACCTCGGACGCACCAACCTGACCGACCCGCCCCGGACGCCCGGCGTGAGCGAACGCTTCCTCAGCCAGTTCTCGGAGTTAGTGTCCGAAAAAGTTGCTCCATTAATGAATTCGGATTCACTCAAGGTTCGGATTAATTCAATGGTTGTGTGTATGAGCCTTCCGCATCCCAACGGGTTGGAGGCGATTCAGAAAGGACTCGTCGATGAAAGTGCTGGGGTCCGCTACCCTGCGGCACGTGCGCTCGAAGGCCTGCTCGCTAGCGAGCAGCTCGACCCTGGCCAAACCGGGCTAGTGCTAAACAACATCCAGGATTTGATCGTCGCTGAAGACGACATCTATGTCGTCCAGCCGCTGTTTGAAGCGATGCTCGCGGCACCCGACAACAACGAAAAAGTGTTGGAGGTCCTAAACGAACGTTTACCCAAACACATCGATGAACCCAGCGCAAGCTTTGTGCCTGCAAACACAGCGTTGCAGGCCGTCTTCTCTCGCCTTTTCACTGCTTCTCAACGGCCCGCGGATGAAGTTCACGAACTGGCTCGGGCCAGCACGCGTTACCTCTTACTTGCCAGTCGGCAGCTCGCTGATGGCGATGTCCCCGATCATGTGAAGGCTGGACACGTTGAAGCCATTTTGGTGTCGGCGGCCGCGCTTGAGTTTGCGTTCGATGAAGTTCAGTCAAATGAACTCGCACCTTTGGCGCCCGGCGGTCCGGTCAAGGCCGAAAAATGGGATGCGGTGGTACGCATCGGCGAGAACTGGGTCGCGGTGCTGAAATCCGAGCCGTTCAACTACACCGATGCGGATCTGGATGTCACCGCGGCCGCCCCGCAAGCCGCCGCGCAGTAAATCTTACCTGTCTGCTTCTTGACATTGCTTTAGATTGATCACCCAAGCGGAATGGGCGTCACCGCCCCACGCCGCCGATGCGTTCGTCTACCTTCCGCATCAGGTCCACGTAATCCATCTGCGCCAACTGCATGTCGCGTAGGATCGGGTCCATCGCCACGTCCTGCTGTAGTTCCTGAAGCCTCCGCTTGTCATCGACTTCGATCGGCTCGCCCTTGGCCTGCTTTTCCGCCAGCGTCTGGTTATGGCGATTGAGGTCGTTCATGAGTCGCTGCGAGTCGGTGTTGTCCTCGAGTTGTTTGATCAGGGATTCGAGTTTTTGGGTGGCGGGGTGAGCCGCGATCAGTTGGCCGAGCTGGTCGGCGGCGTCGAGGATGGCTTGTTGGTCGCTCATAAGGGTGGCTCGCAGGGCGTGGGGATTAACATCAATTTCAACGGGCTATGCTACAGTACCAAGCGGGTGAAGACGCCGGGCAGCACCGCCCTGCCCTCGCTCACCAAAGTTTTTCGACATGCCAGACCGCTACACCCGCCGTATCCTCGACCACATCGCCGACCGCCGCTACGCCCCCAGCACGGTGCAGGAGTTGGTCGAAGAGCTCTCCATTCCGGAAGACCAGCAAGACGACTTTGTCAGCGCGATCGATGAGCTGCTCGAAGCCAAGCAGGTGGTGCGTGGCACCGCCGACACCATCGCTCTGCCCCCGCCGGGCAAAGACATGGTCGGCACGTTCCGCCGGCACGAAAAAGGCTTCGGCTTCCTCGTGCCCGATGAACTGACCGAGCACGGCGACCTGTTCATTCCGCCGGGCAACGTCGGCGACGCCATGACCGGCGACAAGGTCAAAGCCAAGGTCATCCACGAAAAACGCCGCGGCGGTTCGGGCGGCGGCAAGTCGCCGTACATCGGCAAGATCATCGAGATCCTCTCCCGATCCGACAAGCAGTACTCCGGGACGCTCCTGAAGAAAGGCACCAAGTACGGCGTGCAAGTCGATGGGCGAATCTTCAACGCCCCCGTCCTCATCCGCGACGTCAGCGCCAAGAACGCACGCCCCGGCGATAAGGTCGTCATCGACCTCATCCAATACCCCGACGACCGCGGCGACGGCGCGGTGGGCGTCATCACCGAAGTCCTCGGCGAAGCGGGCGAGCCCGATGTCGAAACGTTGGCCGTGATGCGGTCGGCGGGTTTGGTCGAACGCTTCCCCGACGAGGTCATGCAGCAGGCCCGCGAGGCCGCGCGTAAACTCGACGACGACATTCCCGCCGACCGCGAAGACCTGACCGGCGAGATGATCTGCACGATCGACCCGCCCGACGCCAAGGACTACGACGACGCCATCAGCGTCACCAAACTCGACGGCACCAAGAAGGGCGAACCCGCATGGGAGCTCGGCGTGCACATCGCCGACGTCGCCCACTACGTCACCACGGGCAGTGCGCTGGATCTCGAAGCCTACGAACGGGCCAACAGCACCTACCTCCCCCGCAAGGTCGTGCCGATGCTGCCCGAGGTGTTGTCCAACGGCGTCTGCTCGCTGATGGAGGGCGTCAACCGCTTCGCCAAGTCCTGCTTCATCACCTACGACAGCCTCGGCAACGTCCTCGAGCAACGCTTCGCCAAGACCGTGATCCGTTCCGCCAAACGGCTGACCTACATCGAAGCTCAAGCCCTGATCGAAGACGACCTGCGCACCGCGATCAAGCACTGCAAAGCCGAGCAGCCCAAGTATTCCCGCGCCCTGATCCAATGCCTCAAGCGGCAGGACGAGTTGGCCAAGATCATCCGCAAGCGTCGGCTGGGCCAGGGCATGATCGTGCTCGGCCTGCCCGCGGTGGACCTCGTCTTTGATGAGACCGGCCGAGTCATCGACGCCCAGCCCGAAGACGACGCGTTCACGCACAAGATCATTGAGATGTTCATGGTCGAGGCCAACGAAGCCGCGGCGCGGATCTTCGCTGAGCTCGAAGTGCCTATGGTTCGCCGGGTCCACGCCGATCCCGACGCGCACGACATGAGCGACCTCAAAGCCTTCGCTCGGGTCGCGGGCTACAACATCCCCGCCAAGCCGTCGCGGATGGAGTTGCAGCAGTTGCTCGAGTCGGTGCGGGATAAGCCCGCGCAGCACGCCGTGCACATGGCCGTCCTCAAGACCCTGAGCAAGGCCGAGTACAGCCCCGAGCTCATCGGCCACTTCGCGCTGGCCAGCGAGCACTACACCCACTTCACTAGTCCGATCCGCCGGTACCCCGACTTCGTAGTCCACCGCTCGCTCGACGTGATGCTCGAGCATCTGCAACCCAAGTCGGGCAAGAAGAAGTCCAACGCCAAGCAGCTCGGCAAAGCCTTGCGTGACGACGAGCGCATCCCCAACGAGGATCAGATGCGCGAGATCGGCCGACACTGCTCGACCAAGGAGCGCAACAGCGAATCCGCCGAGCGCGAGCTGCGTAAGTACCTCGTCCTCGAACTGCTCTCGACCAAGCTCGGCGAAGACTACCCCGCGACCGTCACCGGCGTCACCGGCCAAGGCATCTATCTGCAGATCGATCAGTACCTCATCGACGGCTTCATCAGCCTGCAAGACCTGCCCGGCGCGAAGTTCGACCGCTGGCAGTTCAACCGCAACACGGGCGCATTGGTTGCGCAGCGTTCGGGACGGACGATCACCATCGGCGACCGCTTCCCCGCGGCCCGCATCGCCAGCGTGGACCTCGCCCGCCGGCAGCTCGAGCTGGTGATCATCGAAGAACGACAAGGCCGACAGCTCGGCCAAGGCAAACCCAAAGCAAAAGGTAAGCCTCGTACAAAAGCCAAGGCCTCAGGAAAGCCTGCAAAAACAAACAAGAAGCCTCGTCGCGGTCAGTCGATGGAACGCGACATGGACTCGGGCTCGCACAAGCCTCGCCGTGGTCGTAGCGACAGCGCCAAGAAGAAGGCGCACGCCCGGACGATCAAGCTCAAGAAACACCGCGGACGCAAGCGGAAATGACCGCGTCGCTCGCCGCCTGGCTACACACGATCGACCCGTACGCCATCCAGCTCTGGGAGGGTGGGCCGATCCGATGGTACGGGCTGTCGTACCTGGTTGGTTTTCTGATTGCGTTCCTGCTGGTGCGTCGCGTCGCCCGCGTGGGTGTTTCGACGTTGGATTATCGCCGGGCGGCGGATCTGATCATCACGCTGGCGATCAGCATCGTGATCGGCGGCCGACTGGGTTACATCGTTTTCTACAAGCCCAACCTATTGGTTGAGTTCAGCGGTTCGCTGCCCTTTTGGGGGGCGCTCAACATCGCGGGCGGCGGCATGTCTTCGCACGGCGGGATGATCGGCGGGTTGGTTGGCGCGTGGTGGTTTGCCTTCCGCCACAAGCAGCCGATCTTGCACCTGTTTGATCTATTGGCCTTCGCAGCGCCGCTGGGTTTGTTCTGCGGGCGTGTGGCGAACTTCATCAACGGCGAGTTATTCGGCCGCGAGTGTGACAAAGACTTCGTGTTCGCGGTGCAGTTCCCGCAGGAAGCCTACGAATCGCAGGAGGTCTACAACAGCCTCACCTTGGCCTACGGCCGAGACCTGCCACGCAACTGGTTCGACATTTTGCAGTCGGGCAATGAAGCTTTGCAGCAGGCCGCAATCACCGTGTTGCCCGCCCGGCACCCGTCGCAGCTATACGCCGGGGTGCTTGAGGGTTTGGTGGTCTTTGCGGTGCTCGTGGTGATCTGGCTGAAGCCCAAGCGGGCGGGCACGATCGCCGGGGCGTTCGGGATCACCTACGCGTTGATGCGATTGATCAACGAGAACTTCCGCGAGCCGGATGCGCACCTTGGCTATCAGCTCTGGGGTATGAGCCGTGGGCAGTGGTTGAGCGTTCCGTTGTTGCTGGCGGGCGTGGGTCTTGTGGTGTTGGCGTATCGCCTCAAGACCCCGCTGATGGGCAGTTGGCGTCGCGGCGAGTGGAACCGCTTGCCCGCTACGGCCGAAGGCGAGTCAGGATCGCCTTCGCCGAAGCCTGAATAAGTTCGTTGAGATCCACATCGTGGCCGAGGATGTCGCGCAGCGATGTGGGTGGCGTGCGCAGGTCGCTGCCCAGTTCGTCGGCGGCGAAGTTCGCGTTGATCCCGACGCCGACGATGACTGTGGTGGGCGGCTGCTCTTCGGGGGACCGCCCGGCAGACAGGGTTTGCTCGCAGAGGATGCCCACGAGTTTCTTGCCGTGGTGCAGGATGTCGTTGGGGTGTTTGAGGGTGAGCCCGTCGGTGTAAGCCGAGAGCACTTCGATGAGCGCTTCGCCGACGGCCACGGGCGTGGCTGCCTCGGGCCGAGGCATCGGGACGGCCAGGCTGAACCACGCGCCGCCTTGGGGCGATTTCCAGCTTCGGCCGTGGCTGCCGCGCGATTGGGTTTGCGTGTCGGCCCAGACCAGGACCACTTCATCGGGGTTTTCGGCGGCGAGGCGTTTGGCTTCGTCGCTGGTGGAACCCACCTCTTCGAAGTGAAACGTCAGCATGGATGAATCGGATCGCATGTCAGAACGTCACGAGGACCTGGTTAACCGTGGCGGTGTCGCCGACGCTGACATGAACTTCTTTGACGATGCCCGCGTGGGGCGAGACGACGCTGGACTCCATCTTCATGGCTTCGATGACGACCAGGGTTTCGTTGGCCGCCACGGTGTCGCCGGGCTTAACCAGGACTTCGAGCACGTTGCCGGTGAGCGGGCTTTCGACGGTGTCTTCGCGTTGCGAGGACGGCGGCAGCAGTGTGATGCTCGAGGCGACCGGCAGGTCGGTGATGACGGTGGCTTTTTCCTCTTCGAGGATCTGGACCTCGACGTGATAGGCTTGGCCGTCAACGGTGATGAGCATCTTCATGGCTTGGCCTTTCCGGGCGGAGAGGGTTTGGTGTCGTCGTCATGAGGAGGCGACGGCGCAGCCTGGACCTCGGTGATGAACACGTCTCGGCCGAGCGCCGCGGTGGCGGCGGCGGTGAGGATGGCGATGAGCTTCGGGTCGTGGGGTGGGGTTGAAGACATCTCCCCGCAAGATAGCCGGGGTTGTATGGGGGTTCAATCCAATTCACAAGCCTTGTCATATAGTTGTGTGGTCCGTAGGTCAGGTCTTCGACCTGATACCTCGTCATCTCAGCGGCCATGTAAGGTCGAAGACCTGACCTACACACCTACAGCTCGATGCGCGGGTCCAGCCAGGCGTAGGCCACGTCGACGACGAGGTTGAAGAGGATGAGCATGGTGGCGTAGACGAGCACGATGCCCAGGATGAGCGACTGGTCTTTGTTGAGGACCGAGTTGACGAAGTACTCGCCGATGCCGGGGATGTTGAAGACTTTTTCGACGACGAACGAGCCGGTCATGACCGACGCGGCGGCGGGGCCGAGGAAGGAAAGTACCGGGAGGTAAGCGACTTTCATGGCGTGTTTGAACAGCGCTTTGTGATTCGACAAGCCCTTGGCCCGCGCGGTGCGGATGAAGTCGGCGCTCATGATGTCGGCCAGGCCCAGCCGGATCAGCCGGGCGATGTAGGCCGCGGGCGCAAGGCCCAAGGTGATCGCGGGCAGGATCATGTCCCGCGGCGAGCTCCAGCCCCCCACCGGCACCCAGTTGAGCATCCCCGCAAACACCACGAGCAAGATCGTGCCCGTGACAAAGTTCGGCAGGCTGATCCCCAAGAGCGCCACGCCCAGGCTCATATGGTCCAGCGGGCTGCCGGGCTTTAACGCGCCGAGCACCCCCGCCAATGTGCCGAGGAACAATGCCACGCCCAGCGCCGCGAAGCCCAGCGACGCGCTGATCGGCAAGCCTTCGGCGATGATCTCGCGGACCGATCGACCGCGGTATTCCAAACTCGGTCCGAAGTCGCCGACCAAGGCGCCTTTCGCATAGCCCACTAAGAAACTCGTGGGTGAATCGAGGTTGTACCGGGCCTTCATCGCCTGCTCGACCTCCGGCGGGGGGCGACGCCCTTCGGCGCGGTCCAGCGGATTGCCGGGCAGCACCCAGACGAGTGTGAACGTGACCAGGAAGATGATCGCGAGGATCAACGGCAACTGGATCAAGCGTCGGAGTATCAGCGAGGCCATGACGTGCTACTCGGCGGGCAGGACCTCGATCGCGTCCAGGCGGCGCACGTTCCAAGGGTTGGGGTGGTGGTTCTTCACCCGCGCGGGATCGAATAACTCGAGATTGGTGTAGTGGTAGAGCGGCATCAACGGCTGCTCGGCGAGCATCAACGCCTCGGCTTCGGCCAACATCTTCAGGCGAGCTGGGGCGTCCATCTCGGTCTCGGCCGCGTCGAGCAGCTGGTCGTACGCGGCGTTGGCGTACTTGGCGTCGTTGTTGTTGTTGCGCGAGTGGAACTTGTCGAGGAAGGTTGTGGGGTCGCGGTAGTCGCCGAACCAGCCAGCCCGGGCGATCTGGAAGCCCTGGTTTTTCAGGCGGTCGCTAAAGGTGGTGCGCTCGACCGATTCGATCTGAACGGTAACGCCCAGGTGGGTTTCCCAGCCCTTGCGGATCGCTTGGGCGGGGTCTTCGTGGCCGCCGCCTTCGTTGATCAGCAATGTAATGCCCGAAAGGCCTTCTCCGTTGGGGTAACCGGCCTCGGCGAGCAGGGCCTTGGCCGCGGCGGCGTCGAAGCTCACGCCTGCATCCGTCGGGGCGGTGTAGTTCGGCAGGGCATCGGGCGGGATGAACGTGAGCGCGACCGGTTGGTTGAGCTGGGTCACGTTTTCAACGAGCGTCTTGCGGTCCACCGCAAGCGAAAACGCGCGGCGGACCCGGGCGTCGGCGAACAGGTTGGGCTTGCCTCCGTAATTCGGCTCGCAGTTGAAGGTGTAGAAGTACGTGCCCGCCGCGGCGCCGTAGTGGACATCGTCTCGGCCTGACGCGACGAGCTTGGCGGCGTCTTGCGACGCGGTCGGGAAGCTGGGGTACCAGTCGGTCTCGCCCTCGCCGTAGCGGAGCAGGCCGTTGCCCGGGTCGGTGTTGACTTGCACGACCACGCGGGTGTTGCCCATCGCCTCGCGGTTCCACCAGTTGGGGTTCTGGTCCAGCACGAGTCGTTGCTTGAATTGCCAGGTGCTCAGAACGTAAGGGCCGTTGCTGACGATCAGCTCGGGCTTTTGGAAGTAGACCGGGTCCATGGTGACCGTGCCCGAATCGGCGTCCGGCTTGAGGTAGGCGTCGGCGCTCGCGCGGTGGACCGGCGAAAACGGCGCGAATGCGACAAGCTCATTGAAGTATGCGGTGGGTTGTTTGAGGGTGACCTCGAGCGTGCGTTCGTCCACGGCCTTGATGCCCACGGTTTCATCGAAGCGGGCCAGGGTCTGCGCCCAGAGGTCGTCCGCGGAAACGCCTGCGTCTTTGAAGTTCCGCAGTTGCTCGCCACGCCAGTTGAAGAAATCCTCCGCACCCTCGATGCAGAAGAACAAGGCGGAGTAATCCGCGGCGAGGTCGAAGAGCAATGCACGCTGCCAGCCGTAGGCATAGTCCGAGGCGAGCAGCGGGTCGCCGTTGGACCACTTGGCGTCTTCGCGGATGGTGAAGGTGTAGACCGTGCCGTCGTCTTTGACTTGCGGCAGGGCCTCGGCGGCGGATGGCTCGATCTCCATCGTGGCGGGGTTCACGCGCAGCAGTGGCTCAAAGAGGCCTTCGATGATGCGGAAATCGATCAGCCAACTCGTGGCTTGCGGGTCGAGGGTTTTGATGGCCGAGCCGCTGATGAACCTGAGCTCGCCCTCTGCGGCCGGGGGCTCTTCGGGTTGGAAGCCACAGCCCGTGGCGACACTCAAGGCGGCGATCAGGCACGAGCACAGGGCGATGGGTTTAAACATGCCGTGATCTTACCCCCCGTCGAAGGTTCCGGCGATGTCGGTCCACGCGGGTTACGGCCGAGGTTCGGTCATCGGTGTCTCCGCGGGGCGGACCTTGTCGAGCAGCTCGGAGACCGTGCCGCCGGTGGAGAGGAAGTAGATCGAGTACCCCGCCGCCGCGAGTATCGCCAAGACCGCAATCAAGACCAGCCGACGCATAACCGGCGAGCGTTTGCGGCCCGTCGCGTCGTGGACCGCCTCGTGCTCAGCGGTGACCTGCTCCTGAACAGCGTCCATCTTGTTCTGCATCGAGTCGTAGCGCTGTTCATCCTTCTCCGAGCCCTTACGGGTCGGAGCGGCGTAGTAGCCCTCGCCCGAGGCGCGGGGGACCACGTAGAAGATGCGGTCTTCTTCGTCGCGGACGGCACGGCCGATGTCTTCGTCGCGGATCTTGACGGGTCGGCCGGAGTACGGGCTGTTGATGGTGATGGGCATGGCGATGACCTGGGAATGGGTGGCGGTGTGGGAAGGCAAGAAGCCCCCGCTTCACGCCCGAACCCAGTATACCGCTGGGTGGGCGAGATCTGAGAGGCGGGCTGGTTCAAGGTGTGCGGGGGGCTTCACGTCCGTGGCGGTTACACCCTCATGGGTGCGGTTGTGTGGGGCCGATGGTGCCCAGACGAGGAGCGTGGGCAACCCTGCCCCGCTTGGATGGAACCCTGATCCGAGCCCGAGGACACGACGCGATGAGTAAGCAGCAGATGATAGAGCAGATTCAACTCAAGAACCGCAGTGCGTCCCCGGAATTCCTTGAGCGCTTCGATGAGATGGCTCTGCAGACCTACCTGCGTCGGCTCAACACGGTCGTCGGTCACCGCGGCAAGGGCAGCGTCTGGGTCCGCGAAGGCAACACCCCCGCTATCGCCACGCGATAAAGCCCGCCGTTGGGGACGGCAGGGGCTTGGTTCTACATGTTTAATTGGTTTGTCCCGCGTTTAGGATTCCGCAGGAACCCCAGCACGCGAGCGACGCAGCGTCTGCACCAAGTCGTTGACCGTCTTGCGGATCGACTCGGCGTCTTGCTCGGTCGCCTCCAGGCTGTCGATCGCGTAGCGGGCCATCGTCGTGATCGCTTCGAAGCCATAGCCCGCCCCGGCACCCTTGAGGTTCTGGCAGAGCTGTTCGATGGTTTTAAGATCGGCGTCGGCGTTGGCCCGGCGTAGACGCATCGACAGTGGGCCCAGCGTACTGACAAACTCTTCGATCAGCGGGAGCATCTCTTCGTCTTCGGCCATGGAGCTGTAGACCGCGTCGGCCTCGTTGGTCGCGGAGGTGTCGATCGACAAGGCGTCTTCGATGGCGACCCGCAGGTCCTCCAACCCGAAGGGCTTGACCAGGAACGAGGTGGCCCCGGCCTGCATCGCGGCGTCTTCGTCGGTTTTGTTCTCGCTGGCGGAGGTGGCGATGATGGGGCGCTCGAAGCCCTGGCCACGCAGGTGTTGAATGAGCTCGACGCCCGATTCTTCGCCGAGCTCGAGGTTGATCATGATCAGGTCGAACTGGCATTGCGACATCTGCTCGATGGTGGTGGTGACGCCGCTGGCTTCGTTGGTCGCCATGCTGAGCTTTTCCAGCCAGAGCCGGTAGAGCTTGCGGTCCGTGGCCATGTCGTCGATCACCAGCGTTCGTCCCGCGGTGTTCACGTCCATGTCGTTTTCGGGATCGAAGTCCTGGGATTGCTCGGCCCGGTGTTTTTCTTGCTGCGACGCGGTCAGGCGGACAAAGTCGTTGAGGTTCAGCGATTCGTCAAACACGATCGCGATCTCGTGGATGATGCCTTGGATGTGCCGGCAGTTGCGGACCTCGCCTTCCACCGCATACCACTTGCCGTTCTGCATCGGCAGGGTGACGTGGCAACGCGACTCGGGGTAAACGAATCGGCCGTGGACAAACGCGATGCCGTTACGGCTGAGGTTGCGGGGTAGCACGCTGTGGCTGACGCGTTGGCCGTGGCTGTTGGTGATCGTGACCAGGACCTTTCGGCCGTGGAAGTCCACACGCAACGCCCGGCGGTCGTTGTTGACCACTTTCTTCCCCGATTGTTCGATATAGTCCACTAGCTTCTGCTTGTCGCGAGCGCTGAGCCGGATGGTTTCAATGGGGGAGGAGTCTTGGGGCATGGATGGATCTGCCGGTGCGGTGAAAATGAAAGGTTTTCAAATACATCGGGTATCCCGGAGCCTTACTTGTGCTAACTCCTTGCGTGACAAACGTTGGCCGTATCGTTTTCGCGCAGCCGATAATTGCGATACACATTCGTCGTGAGCATCTTGGTGGTTTGATTCATGGATGTATTGACCCTCATTGAAAACCTTGGCCTGACCCTCGTTGCGGGTGATGGCGGCGTGGAACTATCGGACCTGACCGACGATTCCCGTCGGGTGACCGAGGGAGGTTTGTTCGTGGCGCGGGACACGGGCGATGATCGCTGGAAGCAATTTGCCGGGGATGCGATCGAGCGCGGCGCGGTAGCGTTGGTGGTGCCTGAGGCGATTGATGTACCGTCGGGGGTTGCGGTTGTGGTTGGGGCGGGGGATGGCTCGAGTCGGATCGATCAACGCCTGGCCGGCCGACTGTCGGCTCGCTTCTTCGGCGAACCCGCCAAGCGGTTGAAACTTATCGGAATCACCGGGACCAACGGCAAGACGACCGTTGCCACGCTGACGCAGTACCTGCTCAATGCCGCGGGCAAGAAGTGCGGCCTGATCGGCACCGTCGCGATCGACCACGGCTCGCCCGACGGACCGCTCACCGCCGAACTCACCACGCCCGGCGCGATCGACCTGCACCGCCACTTCGCCGAGATGGTGAAGCACGGCTGCGAGGCGTGTGCGATGGAGGTGTCCAGCCACGCATTGGACCAGGGCCGAGTGGATGGGCTGGAGTTTGAGGTGGCGGTGTTTACTAACCTGACCCAAGACCACCTCGACTACCACGGCACGATGGAGAACTACGCCGCGGCGAAGGCGAAGTTGTTTGCCGCATTGACTTCGAATGGCTGCGCGGTATTGAATGCGAACGATGCATATGCCGAACTGATGCGGCCATTGGATAAAGACGTGGTTGCGACTCATACGGTCACTCTTTCACAGTCTGAGGATCACGTATTCCGAAAGCAGTTTATTGGTCGCCTTGCGTCTATTGGTGCCAAAACGATTTGGACCGCACAGATAGAGGAGCTGCGTTCGACGTCCAGTGTTGTGAAATTTGCTGTGCAAGGACGGCCGCCAGAAACCAAGATTGATTCGTTCGACTCAGTGGTGGTGCCGGTAGTGGGGGAACACAATGTGTCTAATGTGGCACAAGCCTTTGCGGTGGTTCGGCACTTCCACGATATCGAACCCGATGGCTTGTGTGGCTGTGTGGCCGTTCCGGGTCGATTGGAGCCCATACGGATTGAAGGGGTCGGAAGCCCCGCGGTGCTGGTCGACTATGCCCATACTCCGGACGCCCTGGAGAATGTGTTGCGTGCCCTTCGGCCTGTAACAAAAGATCGTCTGATTGTCGTCTTCGGCTGCGGCGGCGACCGCGACCGCACCAAACGTCCACTGATGGCCCAAGCCGCTTGCGGCTTAGCCGATGTCGTGGTGCTAACCTCGGACAACCCACGCACCGAAGACCCGCAGCAGATCCTCGATGATGCGATCGCGGGGGTTCCGGCGGAAGCGAAAGATAAACTCGTTGTCGAGATCGACCGAGCCAAAGCGATCGAGTCCGCCATCCTCAGTGCGACCGCCAACGATACCGTGCTCATCGCGGGCAAGGGCCACGAGGACTACCAGATCCTTGGCACCGAAAAGATCCACTTCGACGACCGCGAACAAGCCGCCGCAGCGCTTGCGAAATGGGTGGAGCAGCACGACTCATGAGCGCGTTCTGGAGCTACGAAAACCTCGAACGCGTCACCGGCGGCGAGTGGACGATCGAGCCCACCGACTACACCGCCCGCGCCACCGGTCTGTCACATGACAGCCGTACGCTCCAAGCCGGCCAGGTCTACCTCGCGGTCAAGGGCGATAACCATGACGGCCACCGCTTCGTCGGTAGCGCGTTGGAAAGCGGCGCAGCCTGCGCGATCGTGAGCGACGAGGCCGCCGTCGGCCCCGGCCCGGTGCTGCTGGTGGACGATACGGTCGCGGCATTGCAAGAGCTCGCCAGCGCGTACCGAGATGAACTCGCGAAGCACGACTGCAAGGTCATCGCGGTCTGCGGGTCCAACGGCAAGACCACGACCCGCCACCTCATCCACCACGTGCTCACCCGCTGCGGCCTCCACGGCACGCAGTCGCCCAAGAGTTTCAACAACCACCTCGGCGTGCCATTGACGCTGTTGGCGGCGCAGCTCGACCATGACTTTGTGGCGTGTGAGATCGGCACCAACCACCCCGGCGAGATCGCCTCGCTCGGCGACATCGCCTGGCCCGACGCGGCGGTGATCACCAGCATCGGCAGCGAACACCTGGAGTTCTTCAAGGACATCCAGGGCGTCGCCAAAGAAGAAGCCGCGATCCTGCCCTTCGTCCGCCCCCAAGGCTACGTCACCCTTCCAGCTGAGGCGGCAGAGCTGATCGCTCCGCATTACAACGTGCAAGAGGGCGTGATCATGCTGCCTGTACGGCACGACCGCGACGTGCCTGAAGACTTCCCGCTGCTGGGCGAACACAACCGGATGAACGCAGCGTTGGTGGTGGCGTTGTGTCGCTGGTTGGAGCTGTCGGGCGACACGGTGAACGACGCGCTGCGTTGTGCCGAGCCCCCGGCGGGCCGTTTGCGGCAGATCGCATTGGGGCAAGGCGTGACGGTGCTCGACGATTCGTACAACGCCAACCCCGATTCGATGCGGGCGGCGTTGGAGGTGTTGGCGGCCAGCGACGGCCGAAAGATCGCGGTGCTGGGCGACATGTTGGAGCTGGGCGTGGCGGGTGAAGCGGCCCACCGGGAAATCTCAGCCGAAGCGGCGGTGATCGCCGATCATCTGGTGTTGGTCGGCGAGCTGTTTGGTGGCGAGACGTGGTCGGATGGCCTGCCGACGAAGATCGCGGAGCTGGTGCAGCCCGGCGACACGCTCCTGCTCAAGGGTTCACGCGGCATGGCGCTGGAGCGTATCATCCCTGCGGTCGAGGCCAAGTACCCCAAGCCATAGAACCGCGAGGCAAAGCCGCGACGTTTCCTCGCCAACCGATTCGCCTTATTCCCTACCCTCTACGCCCGCCCTTGCTCTATTACCTCACCGATCTCTTCCGCGACACGATCCACGCCAGCGACTGGCTCGGGGCGCTCGGTGTGTTTCAATGGGTCGAGTTCCGCGCGGTGCTGGCGATCATCCTGAGCTTCACGATCGTCGTGGTCTCGGGCAAGCGGACGATCGGCTGGCTGGTCATGAAGAAGGTCGGCGACAACCCCGACTTCGGCCGGGCCGACGTCAACGAGCTCATGAAAGCCAAGAGCAACACCCCCACCATGGGCGGGATCATGATCGCCGGGGCGATCTTCCTGACCACGCTCCTGCTCGCGGACCTCAACAGCTTCTACGTCCGCATGGCGATGGTCTGCCTGGTGGGCTTCTTCCTGATCGGGCTGGTCGACGATTGGCTCAAGCTCACCGCGGCCCGCCGTAGCACGGGCCGGCAGGGGCTGCACTCGTGGGAGAAGATGCTGTTCCAGATTGCGCTGTCGGTCCTGCTGGGCGTGTTCGTCGTTAGCCACCCCGAGCGCATGTTCGTCACCGGCAGCGAGTTCACCGACATGGCCCGGGCGCTCAACATCCCGGGCCTCAAGACCTGGGTGAAAGACGCGGGGGAGTTCGTGCAGAGCCCGGGCCTGATCGTGTTGCCCCCGGCGTTGTTCGTG
>JBCCWB010000001.1:0-58289 GCA_039194345.1 Planctomycetota bacterium | reverse complement strand
GCCAATCGCAGCATGGGAAACATGAAGGACATCCTTGCATGGTAGGGCTGGGCGAATGGCTTTTGCCCGCGTAAACTGTCGTAATGAGCCATGCAAGCGACCGGAAGAATCGGCGGATGAAGAAAAAGCGTTGGCAGCAGCGCGGCGGCGGCGGTATGCATCTCAAGGGTGGTGTCCGTGGCGGGGGTCGCAGCGCGATCAGCAAAGCCTCGCCGTTCTGGCAGGCGGTCATCGGCATCGCCACGATCGCGATCGTGGTGACCGCCGTGGTAATTATCGTCATGGGCATCTTCGGCGGCTAAGGTTCGGTAGGGATTGAACGCCTCTTGGTGGAAGCAGTAACTCAGTTGATGGACGCAGCACAAACCCCCGAATACGACGTCGTGGTCGTCGGCGGATCGATCGCGGGAGCGGCCACCGCACTTCAGCTTCTACGCGGCAGCCAAGGGTGTGGCTGCGGGATGGGGCGTGGGTGCGATTGTGCCGAGATGGACAAGCCGCTTCGTGTTTTGGTGATCGAACGACAAGTCGAGTTCGGCCGACGTGTGGGCGAGTCGACTGTTGAGCTGAGCACCTTCATGCTCACCCGCATCCTCGGGCTCACACGCCACCTCAACGAAAAGCACATCGTCAAGCAGGGCTTCCGCTACTGGTTCAACAATGACGCTGCTGAAGACATGGGCCAATGCACCGAGATGGGCGGTCGTTACCTCACGCGCGTCGGCTCGTTCCAGGTCGACCGCGCAGAACTCGACAAAGAAGTACTCCGCCGGGTCGAGGCGTTGGGCGGCGAGATCTGGCGGCCTGCGAACGTGAGGTCGTTGACCTTAGAAGAGGGCGGCACACAGACGCTGGCGGTCAAAGTCGGTGATGAAGAACGCACGGTGACTTCACGCTGGGTCGTCGATGCGTCGGGCCGCCAAGCGATGATCGCTCGGCAACGCGGCGAGGTCGAGCCGATCAAAGGCCACCCCAGCGCTGCGGTTTGGGCGCGCTGGAAAGGCACGTTGGACTTCGACAGCCCCGACACGATTGCGCGTTTCCCCGAGTTGGGCAAGGGCATGTTCGGCACCCGGCATACCGCGACGAACCACATCATGGGCGACGGCTGGTGGGCATGGGTGATCCCGTTGAAGAATGGCCACACGTCGATCGGTGTGACCTGGGACCAGCGTATTTTCAAGTGGCCTCGAACGCAGGGCAGCACGCTAGCCGAGCAACTCCGTGGTGTGTTGGAAAGCCACCCCGTGGGCCGAGCGTTACTGGAGAAAGCGGAGCTGATTGAGAGCGATGTCCACGTTCGCCGGAACCTTCCGTTCCAATGCAAAACCGCAGCGGGAGATGGATTCCTACTTGTGGGTGATGCGGCGGGTTTTGTTGATCCGTTCTACAGCATGGGGCTGGACTTCCTGTCGATGACATCAACCTCCGGCGTAGAGATGATCCTGGCCGAGCGACGGGGCGACTGCATCAAGCAGAAGCTGGCCCGGCACAACGACATGGTGGGCAAGAGCATCCCCCGTTGGTTCGAGGCGATCTTCCGCGACAAGTACGTCTACATGGGGGACTACGAGCTGATGCGGATTGCTTTCCTGGTGGACATCTCGCTGTACTACCTGGGGATCGTACGGCCGCCGTACAAATTCGGTAAAGCGACGATCAAGGACGGCATGTTCTACGCCAAGGCGGCGAAGCCGTTCTATTGGTACATGCGTTGGGTCAATCGTCGACTCGCCGCGATCGGCGCAGAGCGTCGCGAACGCGGTACTTTTGGACGCCGTAATGCCGGGCAACGCATGCTTGTGCCGGGCTTTGCGTTCGACGTGTCGATCGCCAAGGCGTGCACACGGGCGATGTTCTATCTGCTGAAGCTTGAGTTGACTGAAGGTTGGCGTTGCTGGCGCCCGAAGCGCAGCGAGGACGACTCGATCCTGCTTCAAGACTCGGCCAAATCGGACGAGATGAAGACGCCGACGTCCCTGCAGGCGGCAGGTTAAGCCGATTGCCCGGCGCGTTTGGCCTGGGATTCTCTAAAAACTTACGTTTCCAAGCATTTTCTAGCGCAGCCCGGCCCTATGATCTGTTAGACTCAAGCGTCGGCAACGTGTTTATTTTGTTTGGATTATTCCGTCGGACTTACTGATTTGCTCCCTCCCCGAGACCTTGCGGCCCGCAGCTCATATTTGTGTTGATCGACTGACGGCCCGCCCCCTAACTCTCAACCCATCCGCGATACGCAGCTCGCCCTGGCTCAACGCCTAGGGTCTTTGAGCAACCCGATCATGGGCAGCGCTGTTCCCGAGTTTCCCCTTCTATGAAATTTTACGTCGGCAATCTCAATTTTCGCGTCACCGAAGACGCCCTCCGGGCCCTGTTCGAGCCTTATGGCCCGATCAACGATCTGATCATCTTGACCGATCGCGAGACCGGGCGGTCGCGTGGCTTTGGATTCATCACCCTCGCGGATGACGAAAAAGCTAAACAAGCCTACGACGATTTGAACCAAAAGGATTTCGAGGGCCGTACGCTCGTGATGAACGAGGCTTTCGAACGCAACGAACGCCCCACGGGCGGTGGCTATGCCAGTGGCGGCCAACAGCCCGCTCGCGGTGCGAACACTGGCGGCGGTGATGGATACACCACCCGCAGCGAAGGCGGCTACTCGAACCGTACTTACAGCAACAACCTCACCGAGCCGTCGTCGGACGTCGGCGAATCCCGCGAAGACGCGTCTTCGGCGGGAGACGATGCCGACGTTCCGGAGAGCGGTGGCTATTCAGGGGGGTATTCCCGAGGTGGAAATGCCTAGGCCCTGAGGTAACGTATTCGCGTAGGGCGTCTGTGTAGACGCTGAGATGACGCGTTTTTTTGAACCGGCCGGGTACATTTGCCCCGCCACCCACAACTTGTGATGCCCGATCGACCTGCCTTGCTGACCACGACCGTGTTCCGAGCAGACCCCAGACCGTGAGCCTCACTCTGCTTTTTGGAGCTTTGCTATGAAGATTTACGTCGGCAACATGAACTTCCGCACGACCGAAGAGTCGCTGCACGCCCTTTTCTCGAACTACGGTGAAGTCACCGAAGTCGCGATCATCAACGACCGTGAGACCGGCCGCCCCCGCGGCTTTGCGTTTGTCACCATGGCTGACGATGAAGCGGGCAAGAAGGCGATCGAAGACCTCAACGGCAACGAGTTTGAAGGCCGTAACCTCAACGTCAACGAAGCCCGTCCCAAGACCCCCGGCGGCGGTGGCGGCTACGGTGGCGGCGGCGGCAACCGCGGCGGCGGCGGTGGTGGCTACGGCGGTGGTGGCGGCGGTGGCCGTCGCGACAGCTGGTAAGCCTCACGCTTGCTCAATGCAATAACAACGCTCAACACCCCGTCGAAAGGCGGGGTGTTGTTCTTTGATGGGCTGCCGCGAGAGGGCCGTTCCGTGATCCGCGTGAAAAATCGGTGAGCTCGGAATCAAGCACTGTCTTGAAGCTAAGGTCATGCAAACAAAAGGCCCCTGGCCGCTTGGGGGGGTCCTATAGAAGGGGCGACCAGGGACCATGCTTTGTGCCACGCGATGCGCTAAACGCTCGGTGGGGAGGATTAATCGTTGCCCGGAAAAAAACTCATTGGCCGGAAGTCAGATACAAATTGAAAACCGTCCTATTCGGACACGACTTCAGTTTTTTTAGTTTAGGCAGTTGGCGGGGAGACCGCTAGGCTTTCTGTCTTCTTTCCTAATTTTCTTGTCCCGCGAAGAAATGTATGTCGAATAAGTCGCTCAAGCGTGAACTGGGGTTGGGGTCAGCGGTGATGTTGGGCCTGGGCTCGATGGTCGGAGCGGGCGTCTTTGTCAGCCTGGGTCTGGGCGCAGGGCTTGTGGGGCCAGCGGTGCTCGCGGCGATCGTATTGGCGGGGGGGCTGGCGATGTGTAACGGCATGTCGTCGGCACAACTCGCGGCGTATCACCCGGTGGCGGGCGGCACGTATGAATATGGCCACCGTGTGGGTTGGCCGGCGATGGGCGCAGTCGCGGGTTTTATGTTTCTCGTTGCCAAGTCGGCCTCCTGTGCCACCGCGGCATTGGGCTTGGCGGGCTACGTGTTGCACCGCTTCGATGCCCCGCAGCTCATGATCCCCGGGGCGTTGGCGGTCATCGTCATGCTCACAGTGATGGTGCTCGAAGGTATCCGGCGCACCAATATGATCAATACCATCGTGGTCGCCATCACGCTGATCGGGTTGGCGGTGTTTGTGTTGGGTGGGATTGGGAAGGTGGACGGCCAGAATTTTTCGCCGTGGATGTTTGCCGCCGAGGTAGACGGTGAAGACATCGCCAATGCTTCAGTCAGCGATTTTTTGTTCTCTACCGCGTTGATGTTCGTTGCTTACACCGGTTACGGGCGGATCGCCACCATGGGCGAGGAGATCAAGGAGCCCCGCAAGTCGATCCCCAAAGCGATCGTCACTACCGTATTGGTGTGCATCGTGGTGTATACGGCGGTGGCCGCGATCGGAATCGGTTTAGTTGATGCGAAGCGTTTTGCTGCCCTTTCCGAAGGCGGGGCCACGCTCGAAGCGGTGGCCAGCGAGGCGGGGCTGCCGGGCGTGATCGGCTGGGCGGTCACCATCGCCGCGGTCACCGCGATGCTCGGCGTGATCCTCAATCTCATCCTCGGTTTGTCACGCGTCGCCCTTGCGATGGGCCGACGCGGACACCTGCCCAAGCTCTTTGCGAAGATCGACGAAGCGGGCACCACGCCCGGCCCGGCGGTAATCCTCGTCGCCCTGGTCGTCGCGGGGCTAGCGTGCATGGGCTCGATCAAAGCGGCGTGGTCGCTCTCTGCAGTCACCGTGTTGGTCTACTACGCCATCACCAACGCCGCGGCCCTGTGTCTACCGCCGGAAGCAAGGCTGTATCCACGCCTCTTTTCGTGGATCGGTTTATTGGGTTGTCTGGGGTTGTCGTTTTTCGTTAAGCCGATCTACTGGGCGTTCGCCGGGGGTGTGATTGTCATTGCCCTCGTCTGGCACGCAGTCGCCGCAAAAAACAACGCCCCCGCCGAATGACAGGGGCATTGTGTGGTGCTGTTTTGATGAGATCGGTTTTACTTAATTAAACGCAGGGTCAACGGATAGCGGTACAGTTCGCCGTTATTGGCTTTGACGGTTCCGATGATCAAAAAGACCAACGAGCCGATGCCGACGATGGGGATCAAGAAGATTCCGATGATCACCAAGGCCAAGGCAAAGCATATGAGTAAAGCGATGCTGACGGTGATCTGGAAATTCAGGGACTCTTTGCCCTGATCATCGACAAAGGGCATCGTGTCTTTCTTGATCAACCAGATCACCAGCGGGCCGATGATGTTGCCAAAGGGGATGACGATCCCCGCCAAAGCCGAGAGGTGGGCGAGCATCCCGAAAGTGCGTTCTTCCTGGGGGACATCGCCGCCAGCGGTGGCGGGCGGCGCGGCATCTTGCGGCGCGTCGTGCATGGCGTCGGGAGACTGGGGCGGCATCGCGTTTTCGTCGGACATAAAAATGCTCCTGAAGATTGAGATTGGAGGTACAAGAAAGGTACGTCTTATCCTACAACACTCTGCGCTCGCATTGATGAGAAATTTGCGGACTCAACTCTCGGGCAGGCCGTAGGTTTGCGCCGCGGTGTTGACTAAATGCGTGGGCGGGGGAGAGCCAGTGATCGCTTCGATGATCTTGGTGACGTGCGGGTGGGAGTTTTCGATGTAGAGCTTGAACGCGTTCTGCGTGCCGGCCGCGGCGGTACCGGCGACGAAGAGATTGGGCACGTTGGTCATCATGGTGGCGGGGTCGTGCTGCGGGGCGCGGTTGTCGCCGATGAGGGTGACCCCCGCCGACTCGAAGAGCGTCTTGTCTTGGGTATACCCCGTCAGTAGTAAGACGAAGTCTGCTTCAACTTCTTGCATTTGGCCAGCATCATCGATCGAAGTCAGCGTAACGGCATTAGCGGTAATCGCGTTAGGAATGGTGTGCGGATGGAACGCGACTTGGCCGTGCTTGATCAGCGCCTGGATCTCGGGCATCAACCAATACTTGATCGACTCCGGATCGAACGCCTCGCCGCGGTAGCTCATCGTGACCTTCGCCCCGGCCCGATCGCAGCGCAACGCCGCTTCGACCGCGGAGTTCTTCCCGCCGACGATGAGAACACGCTGGCGGAAATACATCTGCGGCTCATCGAGGAAGTGCGAGACGTGGGGCAGGTCTTCGCCGGGGATATCGAGCAGGCGGGGGTGGTGCATGTCGCCAATGGCCAGCACGACACGGCCGGCATCGTATATGGCCTTGGACGTTTTCACCGTGAAGCGCTCGGTGTCGTCGCTTCGAGTGACGCTTATCACACGCTCAAAGGTCTGAATCGGCAAATCGAACTGCTGAACCACGCTGTGCAGATACGCCAGGTATTGCTCACGGCTGGCCTTGGTCTGGTCGGGGATCGACAAAGGGACCCCCGCGATCGCGATGCGGTCGGGGCTGGAGAAATACTGGGTCTGCTTCGGGTAGTCCGCGACGGTCTGACCGACCTGTCCCGCATCCAGCTGGACGTAATCCACCCCGGTGTGTTGCAGGTTCACCGCGAGTTCGAGGCCAATCGGCCCCGCGCCAATCAGCACGACATCCGTACGACGGGTTGAAGGAGAAACATCGGGCACAACGCGATTTTAGCGAACCGCGTGCTTGCGTTCCGACTCAGGCCGCACGCCGGATCGGGATCGGCGGTGGGGCGGTAGCTTCCTCGGTCTGCATTTCTTCTTGTTCATCCAGACACGTCTGCAGGTCGTCTTCGATCAGCGATTCCACTTTGGTGATACGGCGACGCAAGCCCGAGAGGTGCCCGTGCCTGATGTATTTCAAACGCCGACAGATCAATGCTGCGGTCAGCAGTTCACGCAATGATGCCAACGCCGCCTCGTAGTTCTTGATCGCCTCACCGACCTCGGCCCGCCCGTCGGCATCGGCACATTTCTGGGCCACCGCAGTCGAAGCACGACGCATCGCAGCACAAAGCCCGGACTTTTCTTCTGCGGGGAGCCGGGAGCTCAGGCGGTACACCCACACCGTCAGCGACATCGCTTTACGCCAGCACTTCGAGGACTCATGCGGTGCACGTGCCATCACCTTCCAATATCGACGCAACGCTACACCCCGCGCGGTGATCGTCCATGTTATCGGGGCTCCGATGCCGCTCACAGGTCCGCTAGCCACGTCCAACGGGTTACATCCCGGCCCGCCGTGGATCGAGTACAACATGCCCATGCCGCAGCTTCGGCCCGCCGATCTGGATGATCCACGCATCGTGTCGATGCTCCTCGACCACGTGTCCCGCGCTTTGGCCGAGACGGCGAAGGGGTGTGGCCATGCCTTGGATGCGGAGACGCTGCGGACCCCCGACATCACGCTGTGGTCTATCTGGGACGAGGACGAGTTGTTGGGCCTCGGCGCGCTCAAACGCTTGTCCGCGGATCACGGCGAACTCAAATCCATGTACACCGCTCCGACCACGAGACGCTCGGGCATCGGGAGCACGATGCTTCGACACCTGATTTCCGAGGCACGGGCTGCGGGCATGGCCCGGTTGAGCCTGGAGACCGGGTCGTGGCCATATTTCGACGCGGCCCGGGCGTTTTACCGCCGCCACGGATTTGAGGAGTGCTCCGCTTTCGGTGGCTACGAGCCGGGCGACCACAGCGTGTTCATGACGATGACGCTTTCGCCGCAATAAGCAAAGGGGATTACTCGGCCTCGCCCGACGGGTTCCACTCGGAATACACCCAGCCGTGAGAAGGGTGGAACGTCAGCCGGAAGTGCTGGAGCAGGCTGTTGCCGATTCGGCCGATGAGTTTTTCGCCGCGCATGGTGGGCGGCGGTGTTTCGAAATTGACCGGGATATGCTGGAGGTTCAGGCCGAAGACGCGGAAGTTTTCGACCCAGGTCTGGGTGCTTGAGACCGTGCCGCCCACGCCGCGGGTGGTGCCCGAACCCGACGCATTGACCGACACCACGCCGGGATAGCGATCAAGCACAGCACGCGGCAATGTCAGGGCGTTGTCCGCGCCGAAGTCGATGATGAGCCAGACTTCGACACGTTGATTGCCGTCGTTCAACTCGGCTCGGACCATCGGCAGCCGGCGGAAGCTGTGCAGCCGATGACGTGTCGCGTCGGCGGGGGGGCGAAACGCGCGGGGCTCGTAGACCGTGAGTTGTTGGTTGGAGGCGTCCAATGCGAACGGCACGTCGCCAAAATCCGTGAACGCGACGATCCCGCCCAGGCTGACGCCGAGTGATTCGCCGAACCCCAGCATCCGGAGACTCGCCATTTTTTCCCGTTCGAGTTGAAGCACGCCCCGCGAGGTTCCATGCTTGCCTTTAATGGCAGAAGCGGGTTGGCCGATCGAGAAGTGCTCCGCGCGGCGATAGTCGAAATCTTCGAAGCCGCCGACGCCCAACGTTCGGCCCTTTCCGGCCGTGGGCATGTTCAAACTCCCCGCAACCCCCTGGGCAACGACGCTGAGCGAAGCCCCGGTATCGATCATCATCAGCCCCGCCGATTCGCCATTGATAAACGCGGGCACCAGCAAGTAGCCGCCGCTGCGGGCCAAGGGGATATCCAGCCGTGGGGGTAAGTCGCTGGGCTCGGCAAGCGAATACGGCCCAAGCGCTTCGACCTCCGCGGAATGATCGGCAACCAGTACCGTTTCATCGACGGTGGTACCCACGCAACCGCCCACGATAAACACGAATGCCGAAACGGCTAGGGCGATGGGCAGTGATTTCATGCGGGTAGTGTATGTCTAACTTTCACATTTAGTAGGTGTCACGATTTGCCGTGCGTGGATTGGGCCGATCTCAGAAAACACGGCCCGGGACGCTGCGCGTCGTTCGCTAAACGTGGATAGTGGGGAAGGCTTATTCCGGAGCGTAGATCGTCTTCCAGTCCTGAGCCATATCGACCACGGTCCACCCCTTCTCGCCCGCTTCGTCGAGGGCTTTATCGAGCTTGCCGATGTGCGACTCGCGGTCATAGGCCCACTCACGCTCGGCGTCGGTGTGGCGGACGATCAGGCCGAAGCGTTTGCCGTCACCCGCCGTGGTGTACTGAAGCATCTGCAGGTCGCCGTCGGAGTTGCCTGCCGCGAAGAGGGGGCGTCGGCCGATATGTTGGTGGATGCCGACTGGTTTGCCGGCCTTGTCGTCGATGAAATTGATTTCGGGTTGTTTCACGAGTGTGGGTACACCATCCCTGAGCTCGAACGTGGTCTTGAGGCTGCTGCCGATGACTTGTTCCGGCGGGATGCCGTAAGCCTCTTCGGCAAACACCCGGATCATGTCGATACCGCCACCCGAGACGATGAACGTCTTGAAGCCGTTAGCTCGGAGATACTCGAGCAATTCGACCATGGGCTGAAACGTGAGCTCATGGAAAGGCCGATCGAAGCGTGGGTGTTTGGCGGTGTCCAGCCAGTCCCGGACCGTTTGATCGAAATCCTCGGTCGTCGTGCCGGAGTGCGTGGCCATGATCAACTCCAGAATCCCTTCTTCGCCTGCCGCAGCGAGTGCTTCGTGGTCATCCTCCAGCACGGCTTGGAACGGCTGAGTGGTTTTCCACTCGGGGTGTTTGAGGGCGAGGATTTTGACCCGGTCGATCGCGAAGAACAGCTGGAAGTACATCGGCTGCTCCGACCAGAGGCAGCCGTCGTTGTCGAACGTGGCGATGCGCTCGGCCTCGGGAACGAAGTCGGGCGAACCTTCGGTGGTCACGGCCTCGACAAAGTCGATGATCGATTGTTTGGCCGGGCCGTCATTCCAAGACGCCAGCGGTTCCGCCACAGCGCTATTGGTCAGGAACATAGCGAAAGCAACAAGCAGCATCGATCGAGTTTTCATGGTTGGCCCTTTGGAAAAGAAAAAGCCCGCCTCTCGGTTAGGAGAGGCGGGCTGAGTGATGAATTTACTTACCCGAGGCGGCGTTCTCGATTTGTTCTTGCACTTTCTCCAGGTTGAACGAGCCTGGCGTTTGGCTCGGGGGGAATTCCTGGAGGGTCGCGAAGAATTTGCCGGCGATCTGTTGCATCGGCACGATCACGTACGGCCGATCGAGGAACCAGTCGTGGTACACGTTCGCATCGATCTGGGCCTTCTCGAACGGGTCTCGACGCAGGTTGAATAGCAGCGGGATGCGCAGCTCGGTGAACGGCTCACGCCAGATCTGGAACGCGTCCGCACGGTTCTCAAGGAAGACGCCTTTCCAATCGCCCAGCCGCATGGCGACCATCTGGGCGTCGTCGTTGACGTAGTAGAACTCCTTGCGGGGCGAGGCGGAGATGTTTTCGTCGAAGGTTTCAAATGAGTCGGCCTTCGAGAAGTACTCGTTCATATCGTAGCCGTCGAGGTGCTGCTTGTAGGTTCGGCCGATGGCTTCGTAGCCGTCGAGCATATCTTCTTTAAGGTCGGATTTACCGGCCGCAGTGGCAAAGGTGACCATCCAGTCTTCGTGGGCGACCAGGCCGTTGAGCGTTGCGCCAGCGGGCCACTTGCCGGGCCAACGGGCGAAGGCCGGCACGCGGTACGCGCCTTCCCAGTTGGAGTTCTTTTCCTTGCGGAACGGCGTGTAACCCGCATCGGGCCAGGTGTTGAAGTGCGGGCCGTTGTCGGTGGAATACATCACGATGGTGTTGTCGGTGATGCCGAGCTCATCGAGCAGGTCGAGCAGTTGGCCGACGTGCCCATCGTGTTCGATCATGCCGTCGTGGTATTCATCGCCGCGGGGTGCGGAGAGGCCGACGCTTTCTTCTTTGAGGTGGGTGCGGAAGTGCATGCGGGTGCCGTTCCACCAGCAGAAGAACGGCTCGCCGGACTCGACGGTTTTCTTGATGAAGTCGATGGCCTCGGCAACGGTTTCGTCGTCGACGGTTTCCATGCGCTTCTTAGTGAGTTGGCCGGTGTCTTCGACCGAGTGCGTGCCGTCTTTCATGGACGAGCGGATGACACCGCGCGGGCCGTACTGCTCCATGAACGTCTTGCCATTGGGCAGGACCATGTCACCGGGGTAGTCGCGGTTCTCGGGTTCTTCCGAAGCGTTGAGGTGGTAGAGCGGGCCGAAGAACTCGTCGAAGCCGTGGTTGGTCGGCAGGTGTTCATCACGGTCACCGAAGTGGTTCTTACCGAATTGGCCGGTGGCGTAGCCTTGTTCTTTGAGCACGCCCGCGATGGTGATATCGACTTCCTGCCAGCCTTCCGCAGCGCCGGGCAGGCCGACCTTGGTCATGCCGGTACGCAGCGGCACGGTTCCACCGATGAACGCAGCGCGTCCCGCGGTGCAGGACTGCTGGGCGTAGTAGTCGGTGAAGGACAGGCCTTCACGCGCGATGCGGTCGATGTTGGGGGTCATGTAGCCCATCATGCCTCGGTTGTTGTGGCTGATGTTCCACGTGCCGATGTCGTCGCCCCAGATCACGAGGATGTTGGGTTTACCGTTGTGGTTGTCGGCGGCTGCGGGTAATCCCGCGGCAAACAGGCAAGCGATAGCAAGGGCGAGGAAGGCGGTAGGTTTCATGCGTGTGTCCCTGAAAAAGATAAACCAGAAGTGAACGAGTATAGGCTACCGTTTCATCTCTGTTTCACACAAGCATCGTGTTACTTTTTCATTCAGTTTTGTTCGGGGACGATGATGCAGCGGAAGCCGGTGTGCTGCAGGCCGGTGTCTTCGGGCGTGCCGCGACGTGCGGGGGGGCGGTAGCTTTCGCAGTAGTCGACGTGGCAGAGGAATGAGCCGCCTTTGATCACCCGTGACTTTGCGCCGGGGTTGGCTGCGTCGGCGGGGACGTCGGGCCCCTTGGGGTTGATCGCGAGGTCTTGTTTGGCGAGCGCGACGTGGCGGTCGTCGCGGTAGTAGTCGGCGGTCCATTCCCAGACGTTGCCCGCCGTTTCATAGAGACCAAAGCCATTGGCGGGGAACGATTTCACCGGCGCGGCGAGACGATACTTGTCTTCTTGGGTGTTCTTGTGGGGGAACTCACCATCCCAGGTGTTGGCCATGGATTTGCCGCCGGGCTTGAAGGTTTCGCCCCAGGCAAAGCGGGTGTTATCCCCGCCACCGCGTGCGGCGTATTCCCACTGTGCTTCGGTGGGGAGCTGTTTGCCCGCCCATTTGGCGAAAGCCATCGCGTCTTCCCAAGCGACCTGAACGACGGGGTAGTTCTCTCGGCCTTCGATGGAGCTGTTCGGGCCCTTGGGGTGTTTCCAGTTCGCGCCAGGGGTCCAGCTCCACCACGCGCCGACGTTGCGCAGATCCACGCGGTGGTTCGGCGGGGTGAACACGAGCGAGCCGGGCTCGAGCATCGCGGCCGGCGGCTTGGGGGTGCCGGGGGGGAGCTGCTTCTTCATCTCGTTCCAGTCGATCGGTCGCTCGGCCACGGTGACGTAGCCGGTCGCTTCGACAAACTGGGCGAACTGGGCGTTGGTGACCTCGGTTTGGTCCATCCAGAAACCATCCACCTGGACGCGGTGGGCGGGGTGTTCGTTGTTCCAGGTGTTGGGTGCATCGGTGCCCATGATGAACTCGCCGCCGGGGACCCAGGCCATGCCCTCGGGGGCGTCGGCCACGACAGCATTCGCTCCGGTGATCTGCTGTTCAGCGGTAGCTTGCGCTGCGGCCGCCGCGAGCCATGCGTTGAGCTGCGCGGTGCGCCCTGGTGGCGTGCCACAGCAACTGCCGTCGCTCTTTTGGGGCGAGGTTTCTTCGGCGTGGAGACCCGCAGAACAGGTCAATGCGAGGGAGGCGGCCAGGGCGGTGCGATGGAGATACGGCATACCTTAATTGTACGCCGGAACAGGCTCCGCAGATCGCGCTCAGCGGTTTACGCCCCCGCGACGCGGGGCTGCGGTGCGGGCTCGCGCTCGAGGTCGGCCTGGATGAATTTCATCATCATCTCGCTGCGGGCATCGGCGTAGGCCGGGTCGTCGTATCGGTTGTGCAGCTCGTGGGGGTCTTCCTGCATGTCGAACAGCTCGCCCCAGTCCCGGCCGCGGTAGACGGTGAGCTTGTAGCGGTCCGTGACGAGGGTGCGGAGGTGCACCGCGTCGCTGGCGTTGTGGTGGTTTTCCACGATCGCATGATCTCGCGCAGGCTCGGCGGTGCCCCGCCACGAATCGAGCTGTGAGACGCCCTGCATCGTCCGGGCCGGTCCCAGGCCCGCTGCGTCGAGGAAAGTTGGAGCGAGGTCGACCAGGGTCTGGATGTCCGTCGAGGTGCTGCCGGTCTGCGTTTGGCCGGGCACCGCGGCGAGGAAGGGTACGCGGATGACGTCGTCGTAGTGGAACGGACCCTTGGCGACGAGGCCGTGCTCGCCGACGAAGTGGCCGTGGTCGGAGGTGAAGACGATCAGGGTCTGATCGGTCAGGCCCATCTCGTCGAGGGCGTCGAGCGTTTGGCCGATCCAGTGGTCCATGAACGAGATCATGCCGTAATAGATCGCCTGGGCTTCTTTGAGCTCTTGTTCGGAGACGCCGACGTGCGGGTGGTAGCCGTGGTTGCCTTTGCCGTCCTGGTTGTACGAACCGAAGTCACCGCCGGCTTCGCGGGTGAGTTGGTGCGGCGGGGGCATGTGGTCGAACTCGCCGTCGACGTACTGGCCAACCTCCATATCCTCGGGCTTGTACATCGACGCCCATGGCTCGGGCACGCAGTAGGGTGGGTGCGGGTCGTGGTAGCTCGACCAGACGAAGAACGGCTTGCCCGCGGCGTGCGCCTCGCGCATCGCCGCGATGGTGCGCTGCCCGGTCCAGGCGGTGTAGTGGAATTCTTCCGGGAGCTTCCAGGTCATGTCGCTGCGCCAGCCGTATCCCGGCCCTTGCATGATCGGCGGAGCGAGGCTGCCGTCGGTCTCGGTGTCTTTGATGCCATCTCCGCGGACTTGAAAGTAGTCGCGCCAGTTGGGCAGGCCGTTCTCTTCCATCCACAGGGCGTATTGCTGGCCGACGTGGCCTTCATCCGCGTGGTTACGTGCGAGCTCGACACGATCAAATCCATACCACGGCGTGTGTTCGTCGTTGAACGACTTCCAGAAGTCCAGGTCCCGCAGCATCGGATAGCACTCGACCGATTCACATTCGTCGGTTGACAGCAACGGCTGAAAGTGCGCTTTGCCGACGAGTGCGGTGGCGTAGCCTGCTTCGCGGAGGTGGTCGCCGATGGTGGGGGTGTTCTCGTCGAGCTTGGTGCCGAGGGTGAACGCGCCGTGGGTCGAGGGGTACTGCCCGGTGATGATCGACGCCCGCGTTGGCGTGCAAGTCGGGTTGGGGCAGTAGCCGCGCGTGTAGTTGGTGCCCATCGCCGCGAGGCGGTCGAGGTTGGGCGTCTTGATCTTGTCGTTGAGGACGCCGAGCGTGGTCCAGTGCTGCTGGTCGGAGGTGATGAGGAGGATGTTAAGTGGGTGAGTCATGAGGAAAGGGTAATCCATTAGCGGTTTGGCTTGATCTTTCGTAATCCAAAAAAAGGTTTTGATACATTAACCTAGATTTTGTTCTTATCTCCGCATACTCCGGGAGTCTCATCATGCTGCGTCGTTTGTTCAGTCTTTTTGGCAAAAAAAATTCCGCCTCTCCTGCGATCAGTGAAGAGGAATATCAGGCTTGGGACGAGAAGAAATCTGGTTTTTTTGAGACCGTGCTGGGCTCCGAGCACGACATGGTGATGCACGCGTTGATCCCGTATGCCATTGGGGGCGGCCTCGATCTGTACTACTTCCCGAATCACCCGGAATATTCGGGAACCGCGATCGCCACGAAGGAATTGGTCGAGCTGCCGGGCCAAGGGCCCTCCAACCGTGACTACGCCGCTTATGAATTGGTGATGTTTACGAAGCACGCTCTTGATTTGGATGCCGCTAAAGATGACAGCCATCCGTTTGGCCAGGCTCACAGCCAGTTAAATCGGCTGCTCAACGCGATCGCTCGCTACGCCGCGCAGGCCACGCTCAACCCGAACGAGACCTGCGAGTTCCCGGCAGACTTTGAACACCTCGGGGGCAAGTGTTTGCTCTTCGATGGCTTCACCGAGCCGGCTGCTTCCAAAGAATCGGGGGTCGGGCTGATGTTAGTTTTGGAGGTTCACCGACCCGAGATGGATTACGCGCGGGAGCAAGGCGGGGCGGCACTGATCGAGAAGCTCAAGTCGGCAGGACACTATCCGTATTCTGATCTTGACCGTGAGCCCGTTGTCTGAGGCGTAGGGTTCCAATGGTTATTTAGTCTTACCTCCTCCTGAGGAAGAGTGGATGCAAGATGGGCCTCCGCCGAGGCAAGCGATGTCGGTCTCAAGCTTGTGCCTGCAGCGCCTTCCGAAAAGCCGTTTGCAATGCGCTGCTCACCGAGGGGTAAGTGAGCGTGGCGTTGAAAAGCGGGTGGGTCTCGCCGGGTTGGTCGAGGGCCAGGCCCAGGAGGTTGATGACTTCGTCGGCGCTCTCGCCGGTGTAGTGAGCGCCTATGAGGTGGCGGTCGGCGTTGAAGATGAACTTGTAGGCGGCGTGGGGTTGGCCCAACTCGCGGTAGAACTTCTTTGTCGCCAGGTTGCCGCCCGCGACGTGGATCTCGCCGTGTTTGGCGCGGGCTTGGGCTTCGGTCAGCCCGGCACTGGCGACGGGTGGTGTGGTAAACGCGATCGAAGCGTGTGGCGCCGCCGAGCGGGTTCGCAGTTCGTCTTCGCTTTCGGCTTTGAAAAGGTTGTGGGCCAGCACGCGTGCGTCGTCCACCGCCGTCGGGATCAACGCGGGCCGACCGTTATCCGCCACATCGCCACCCGCCCAGAATCTCGGGTTGCCCGGGCAACGCAGATGCTCGTCCACCGCGATACCGTGTGGAGTGACTTCGATCTCCGCCGCGTCGAGGTTCAGCCCGGCGACCGAGGCCACGCGTCCTGAGGTGTTCACCACCAAGTCGGCCGTGACCAGCGCGGTGGCGTCGCCGTCGTTGGCGTGGATCGTGAGCCCGTCGGCCGATTGCGTCACCGAGCCGACCCGGCGGTTGGGGATGATCTGGACGCCGTACTCGCCCAGGTCCGGCAGGGCGGCTTCCATCACGGCGACGATCTCGGGCTCGAAGCCTTTGAGGACGTGGTCGCCAGGGGTGACGACTGTCACTTCGTGGCCCGACAGCGCCGCGGCCCCGGCGAACTCCATACCCACGTAGCCGCCGCCGATGAAGGCGACACGGCGGGGCAGGTCGTCGAGGTCCAGCAACTGGTCCGAGTTGATCGTTAGCTCGCCGCCAGGCACGTCGAGTGGTCGGGGCATCTGACCGGTGGCGAGTACGAACCGTTCAGCGGTGATCTGTAGCCCATTAATCTCAACCGTGTGAGGATCCACAAAAGTTGGATGACCTTGGATGAGTTCTACCCCGGCCTTAAGCACGTCGCGGGTGGTGAGTTCACCGACAGGATTGGTGAAGGTCTTGGTGTACGCCGCGATATCACGCCAATTGATCGCTGGTCCTTCGATCCCTCCGCCGGCGGCGTTCAGGCGTCCAGCCCGGTACATCATGCCCGCCGCATTCACGTAAGGCTTCTTGGCATCGCACCCCCGGTTCGGACAGGTGCCACCCGGAGCTTGGGTTTCGAGGACGACGACCGATAGGCCGGCTTTACGCCCGCCATAAGCCACGGTTTGGCCCACGGCACCGGAACCCAACACGCACACGTCGAAGGAAGTCGTCATGAAACCATGATACCTGTGACTGTGTGGCAAGTAGTTTTCTGTGGCTTATGCCGCGTGATGTGTTAGCTTGAGCAGCTAAACCATTGAGTGAATTCATGAGTGAGTTGACCGCTGAAACTGTGGCCGCTCTTGTTAATCAAGAGTTGATACGTGAGCCCGATCCTGCGGTAATTCGCAGAATTCGTGCTTTGTTGGTTAAGCCCAAGTGTGTCGATCGCGCTTGGGACTACGGCGGTGCAGATTCATATCCGTGCTGGACTGTGGTTGAACATCCAGGGTCAAACACAGGAATTGTCTACTGTGATGAGGGGTTTGGGCCTAACTGCCCTTGGGGTCTTGTTTGGCTTTCTGGCAAAGATACAGGAATGGGTATGGACTGTGGTTGGTATGCAACCCTCGTAGAAGCATTTAAAGAAAGTATGTTTGCCGATAACGAATGATTGTCATCAAAGGTTTTTACTCCCACTCGATCGTGGCGGGCGGCTTCGACGATATGTCGTAGCACACGCGGTTGACGCCGCGGACTTCGTTGATGATGCGGTTGCTGATTGTGGCCAGCACATCGAACGGGATGCGGGCCCAGTCGGCGGTCATGAAGTCTTGCGATTCTACGGCGCGGATGGCGACGACCTGTTCGTGCGTTCGGCCGTCGCCCATCACGCCCACCGCCTTCACCGGCAGCAGCACGGCGAAGACTTGCGCGGTCTTGCGGTAGAGGCCGTTGGAGACGATCTCTTCGAGGAGGATCTCGTCGGCTTCCCGCACCAGGTCGAGCTGCGGCTTGGTGACTTCGCCGAGCACACGGACCGCCAGGCCCGGGCCGGGGAAGGGGTGACGCCAGACCATGTTTTCCGGCAGGCCGAGCACGGTGCCTAGGGCGCGGACTTCGTCTTTGAACAGCGAACGCAGGGGCTCGATGAGGTCGAAGCCGAGCTGTTCGGGCAGGCCGCCGACGTTGTGGTGGAGCTTGATGTTGGCGGCGGTACCCGCGTAGCCGTGGCCGGACTCGATGACGTCGGGGTAAAGCGTGCCCTGGGCGAGGTACTTGATCTGGGTGTTCTGGTTCTCGAACTCGGCCTTGATCTCGTCGGCGGTTTCCTTGAACACGTCGATGAAACGGTGGCCGATGCGGGTGCGTTTTTCCTGCGGGTCTTCGATACCCGCGAGGTCATCGAGGAACTGCTTCTCAGCATCAATGACGCGCAGGTCCAGGTCGAAGTGACCGCGGAAGGTTTGTTCGACGAGGTCGCGTTCGCCTTTTCGTAGCAGGCCGTTGTCGACGAAGATACACGTGAGCTGCTTACCGATGGACTTGGCGAGCATGGCCGCGACGACGGAAGAGTCGACGCCACCCGATAGGCCGAGGATCACGTGATCGTCGCCGACGAGTTCTTTGATGCGATTGGACTCGCTCTCCATAAAGTCGGCCATGGTCCAGTCGCCGCGGCAGCGGCAGGCGTTGAACAAGAAGTTGGAGAGGATGTCACCGCCGTGAGGGGTGTGGGTGACTTCGGGGTGGAACTGCACGCCGTAGAAGGGCTTGTCCTTGTGGCGGACCGCCGCGAAGGGGCAGGTCGGCGTGGTCGCGGTGGCGACGAACTCATCGGGCAGGGTGTTGACCTGATCGCCGTGGGACATCCAGACGCTGGTGTGGTCGGGTACGCCTTTGAACAGGTCGGACTTTTCGTTGACGCGAAGCTCGGCCCGGCCGTACTCACGCGACGCGGCGTTCTTCACCTCGGCCCCGAGCAGTTCACAGCCGACCTGCATGCCGTAGCAGATGCCCAGCACCGGGACGCCGAGCTCAAAGAGGCGCGGGTCGGGCTTGGGGGCGTTTTCGTCGTAGACCGACGAGGGACCGCCGGAGAGGATGATGCCGGTGGGGTTGAGCTTTTTGAGCTGTTCGACGGTGACCTGCGGGCCGAGCAGCATGGAGTAGACGCCGGCGTCGCGCACCCGGCGGGCGATGAGCTGGACGTATTGGCTGCCGAAGTCGAGGATCGGGATGACCTGCTTCACGCCGGCGGGCAGGGTGAAGACGTCGTCGGGGATCGTTTCGGTCGGGGTGCTTCCGGGGGCGGTGGTGGTCGCGGTCATGGCGTCACGGGTTGGTGGTGGTGGGTATGGGGAATCCGATAGTTTACCGGAAGATCGGACCTTCGGTGGGGGGGCGGTATGGTTGGAAATATTGGCGGTAGGATGGAGCGATGCTGAGTATTTGTGTGCTGCTGACGACGATTAGCTTGGGGGCGATCCCCGAACTGACCGAGCCTCAGCAGATCCAGTTGGATACAGCTCAGGACGGCTATCTGCCCGATGAACCGGCGTGGACCGGGTTGCTCACCAGCGTGGCGAGCTGGGACCCGGCGGTGGCGGTGCGAAACGATATCCCCGGTTCAACGATCCCTCAGTACCACCGTCTGCTCGAGGCCCCCGCGGAATACCGTGGCGGGTTATTTCATATCAAAGGCTTCTATGCCGGACGCCAGCGGGAATTGCGGACGATGAGATCGGGGCCGTGGGGTGATTCTTTGGTTGAGTGGGGGGTTGCGGTAGATTCGGACACGGTCGCGATGATTTATCTGGTGAGTCCCGACTCGGAAATCCAGCCCCCACGCGAAGGTCAGACCGTTCGGCTGACGGCACGGTTCTATAAGCTCTGGACGGATACCGACGCGGACGGGGTTGAGCGGACCTACCCCGTGTTTGTTGGGCGGTCGGCGGTGGTAGTGGATTCGGGACGGATGGGTGGTCGCGGACACGTCGTGGTCGTCGGCGGGGTTGTGGTTCTGACCGGGTTGCTGTTTCTGGTGATGCTCGGCCGGAAGCGGTGGGGCGGAGGGGCAACGAAACGCGAGCGGGTGCTGGAACGGCTTCGTGAACACCCCGCGGGCGAGGCTGAGCCGAGTGAGCTGGAGGGGTTGTCCGACGACCCGGCCGAGGCGTTGGGACAGCTTGACCAGAGCCGAAACGTTTAGCGGGCGATCGTAGATTGCCTTTCTATTTCGTGGTCTTCGACACAATCGACTACACCCACGGCGATCTGCGATCGCCCGCTAAACGAAGCACATTGTTATCCTTGTCCCACCATGCCCACCGTTGATCTCACGCTGCCCCACCACCGTTACGACATCGTCATCGAGCCCGGCTGCCTCATGCAGATGGGCGATCTGGTCCGCGAAGCGATCCCTTCTGCGAGCAAGGCTATCCTCGTCACCGACGAGGGCGTTGAACCACACCACGCCCGCCCGGTCGCCAAGGCGATGGAGGCCCAAGGCGTCGAGACCATCGTCGCGGTGATCCCGGTGAGCGAAAAGAAGAAGACCCTCGGCACGGTGCGCACGCTCTACGACATCATGCTCGAGAACAAGCTCGAGCGCGGCCACGCCCTGGTCACCCTCGGCGGGGGCATCTGCGGCGACGTCGCGGGTTTCGCCGCGGCCACCTACCTGCGCGGCATCCCGTTCGTGCAGTGCCCGACCAGTTTGCTGGCCATGGTCGATGCCTCGGTGGGCGGGAAGACCGGCGTCAACGTGCCCCAAGGCAAGAACCTCATCGGTGCTTTCCACCAGCCCTCGCGCGTCGTGATCGATCCCGAGGTGCTCACCACGCTCAGCGAGCGTGAACTGCGGTGCGGCTTGGCGGAATGCCTGAAGCACGGCGTGATCCGCGACGCGCCTCTGTTAGATTGGATTGTGGATAACGCCGAGCCGATTCTTTCGCTGGACATGCCGACGCTGGTTGAGCTGGTTAAACGCAATGTCGAAATCAAAGCCGCGGTGGTCATGGCGGATGAAAAAGAAGCCGGGGTGCGGGCCCACTTGAACCTCGGTCACACCTTCGCCCACGCGATCGAAGCCACCTCGCAATTCGGAACGAAGTACAAGCACGGCGAAGCGGTGTCGCTGGGCATGGTGGCCGCCACGGCCTTCGCGGTGAACCGCAAGATGTGTCCGGCCAATCTCTTAGATCGTGTAATCGCGGGCTGCGAGGCGGTGGGGCTGCCCACTTCGTCCAAGCACTTAGCGCCCGATGCGATACTGCTCAAGACCATGGCGATGGATAAGAAGGTACGTGGCGGGAGAATACGACTCGTACTGCCGACCGAGATGGGAGCGGTCACCATGGTGGATGACGCCACGCGGGAAGAGGTGGCTGCGGCTTGGGCGACCTTGCGGGGGTAATCCCTATTCTGAGAATGTTGACGCAAACTTCTTCGTGATCCCACACACTATGGGTTATGATCTCGAAGCACGAGGCTTATTTTAAAATCACCTACACGGAGGCTAGGGATGGTTCAATCACGTCTTGTTTGGTCGGGGGTTCTTTGTTGTACCGCGATAAGCGTTGCGCCTCTCGGTGAGGCGTTGGATATGCTGGAGGTCGGCGTATCGCCGCTCGGCTCCGATGATCTACAAGTCATTTCGGGGACCAGTGGACAATTTGGTTACGAAGCCAGGGCGCATTACGTCACCTCGGATGGATCGGGGACCCACGTGACGACGCCGGGAGTCAACTCGTTCGGATTAGATCACGATGGGGTCGGTGATCTGCTCTTTTCTGATACATCCGGAAGCACTTTCCGTTGCTCGGGCGCATTGATCGGTGGTGGTCAATACATCCTCTCCGCTGCCCACTGTTTTACCGATGGCGCAGGCACGCAGACCGTGACGTCGGCCAGTTTCTCGGTGGACACGCCGACGGGGACCGTATCCGCGACCGCCTCAACGATCGATATCCACCCCATGTGGAATGGTCAGTTTTTCAACGGCTACGACGTAGCGGTCTTGACCCTCGACACCCCCCTGAATCTGCCCGGCGTTCCCATCTACGAACTCAACCGTAATTTTGGCAACGAACTCGGTGTACAGTCGATCAAAGTGGGATACGGCACGAGTGGAGATGGCAATACCGGAGGCACGATCGCTAGCGGTACCAAACGGGCTGGCCTCAACGAATACGAAGACGATGGCTTGGGCACGGACCCTGTGACCGGTGACACCGGGATAGGGGGGATCGACAACAACGAGCTTGTTCTGACCTATGACTTCGACAGCAACTTCGCGAACCGTAACGATATTTCCGGGACGGATTCGGACCACGATGCGTTTGGCTTCTTTTTCGGAGTCAACGACCTGGGCTTCGGCGATGATGAAGTGGGGGCGGCTCCAGGCGATTCGGGGGGAGCGACCTTTATTGATGACAACGGCGAGTTGGTCATCGCGGGGATCACTTCTTACGGGCTGCGTTTGATTTCGCTGATTGATGGGACAAGCAGCGATGTGGACGGGGCGCTCAATGCCTCGTGGGGTGAGTTCGGCGTGGATACCCGGGTTTCAGCTCCAGGCATTCTCAGCTTCATCGATGGCGTGATCCCAGAACCGGGCACAGCGGCATTCGTCTTCGGTGGCTGGAGCTTGATCTTGCTCCGCCGCCGCTCAGCTTGAGACCATCGTTTTTGTGTGCCAACCAGGACACCCACGCTGTTGAAGTGTGGGTGTTTGATTTTTAGGACATTGCGTTAAGCCAGGCTTACAATCTAGTTCATGATTCGTTTATCGCGCAACGACTATTCCCCCCGGCTCGAGATGATGCCGCTGCTGGATGTGGTGTTCTTGCTGCTGTGTTTTTTCATTTACAGCTTCGTGGTGATGATCCGGGCTGATGCGTTGTCGGTTGGCTTGGCACCGGTTACCGGCGGCGGGCAGTCGTCGGGACAGGCTATCCAGGTGCTAACGATCGACGCCGACGGCGGGTTCAACTTCGCGAACCAGCCGCTTGAGGACACGGCGCTCGATACGCTGCTGCGAGATCTCGCCGCCGACCCCGCGGGCCCGACGCTCTACGTAAGCTTGGCCCAAGACAGCACGGCCGACCGCGGGCCGATTGTGTGGGACCTGCTTCAGCGCGTCGAGCAGGCGGGCCTGGAGAACTTCGCCATCGTCGGCCCGCCCGACGCCGAGTAACGATCCCCACTCACCGCAAGCCGTGAGCGGCTTAGCGCAAATGCTTCTGCCATGCGTCACCCCGATTCCATCCTGCCGTTGTTGATCGCCCTGGCGATCGCGGTGGTGCTGCACGCGGCGCTCCTGCCGGTGGGGGCGACGATGCTGAATCGATCGGTCACGCCAGCAACACAGACCGAGTTGGTACTTACGATCGTGGATGCGCCCCAATCGTTTGGCGTGGGACAGGATGGCTTGGTCTTATTGGAAATCCTTAACCGCGGTGAGTTCGCAGCAACCAACGTGACGTGGGAGCTCTACTGGTCGGACAGCCCCCGGATCGATCAGAATGCTCAGCCACATTCCGTGATGATGGATGAGGCGTTGTCCCCGGTCGACACAAATACGATTGCGTCAGGCCAAGGATTGCAGATCGAATCAACGATGACGAGGCTTGAGCAGTATCAAGGCCCGAGATTCATTATCGCCGCCGCCAGGGCCGACAACGCGCCGGAAGTCATCGCCTCGACATCGGTCTGGGTAGAGTCGTTGGCGCCCGCTCAGGTGAAAATCGACAAAGTGGATGTCGCGGAAACCGCCTACGCCGGCGGAACGACGCCTGTTGGCTACACGCTCCGCAACGATGAATTCGCGGGCTGGGCGAAGGACGGTTGGATGGACCGAGTGGTCCTCTCGCCCGACGATGAGGTTTCGGCGGAAGACCTGGTATTACTCAACGTCCCCCGGCGTCGGCCGCTGGCTCCGGGGCAAGCCAGCGAAGTCGGACCGTTCGAATTACGCATCCCTTTGGGCGTGGCCCCGGGGACTTACCAAATCATCGTCGAGAGCGGAGCCCCGCAAGCCGAACCGTTGGTTACGCCCCTGCGCATCGAGCCCGCGACGCACCCCGACTTGGCGCCGCGCAACATCAAGCTCTCCACCGGTGAAAACCAACTCACGGTCGGCGAGCCCACCGTGTTGCATTTCGATGTGGTCAACCGCAGCCCGCTCGCGGCGCCGGATCTACTCTGGGGCGACCGGGTGTATTGGTCGGTGGATGATGAGGTGTCCGCCGACGATGTCATGCTCCTCAGCGAGCCCCGTGGGGCGTACCCCGGCGAGCTGCCTGGCGGCGGCGCCTACCGCAGCGGGCCACACGAGTTTGTCATCACCCCGGAGATGGTGCTGTCGCCGACGATGCACCTCATCGTGGTGGCCGACGACGAGAACGACATCGCCGAGGGTGATTACGAAGGCAACAACGCGCTAGCGATGCCCATCACGATCAAACAAGAACTCGCGGTGGAGAAGCCCGAGGAACTCGAGCTGGGCCGAGACGACGAACCCGCCCGTGTCACCGTGGCCTGGATCGCCCACGACGATTTCCAGAAACTCCTGGCCCGCGAGTCGGTGACGCTCCAACCCATCCTGCAGGACAAGGTCGACCCAACGCCCAACGCCCCGCTCGAACGCGACCCCGAAGACACTGGCAACCCGGCCGTGGTCGCCCCGCCGCCTGCGCCACCGACGCCCAACCCCGCCGACGCCCAGACCCCCGCGTCGAAGCAGGTCGCCGACACCTCCGTCGATCCGGTCGACACCGACAACTCCGGCGAGTTACCCAACGCCACCGCCGGCGCCGTCGATCAAGCTGGCGATGCCGCGCAGGATTCCCCCGGCATCGCCCAGCCCAAGCCCACCCAACCGCAATCGCCCCCGGAAAGCCCGCCGACGGTCGCCTCGCAGGAGCAAGGTGACAAACCCACGTCCGCCCCACGCTCGGATCGCGAGGTCGATCCCACCACGCTGATTCAAGCCAAGTCCGTCCGCCCGGGCGATGTACTCGTCGGCCCGGGGATCGAGGTCAAAACCTTCCGTCCCCAATGGTCCGCCGCCGCGCGATTCACCATCCCCCGCAACCCCAAAGTGGTCATCACTTTCGACCCCGACGGCACCGTGCGCGAAGCCACGCTCATCACTTCCACCGGATTCGACAACGTTGACGGGCCACTGTTGTCGAGTCTGTATCGATGGAAAGCCACCGGCAAGCAACTCGAAAAAATCACCAAGCCGTTCCCGATCGAGCTCACTATTCTGCTCAACAGTAACGACTCGCCCGAAGACAAAGAGGAAAAAGACGGTGGATCGTGATCACTGCGTTGAAGTCGTTGCGCTGATTGCGAATAACGCCTGAAGTAACACGTCCCAGAATTTATATATTTGAATGATGACACCTGCCCGAAGGGATCCCCTCCGATCCCCTCGGGCATTGGTGCATCAGATGCCTTCTTCGAATGGGAACAAGGCGTTGTCGGTTTCGCCGGTCGCGCTGACGCCAACACGCTCGGCGAGGGCTTGGGCGGCGGCATAGTTCGGGTTGATGGTCAGTGCTTTCTGGACCCATTGCCCCGCCTCAGCGGTTTCGCCGCGTGACACGTCGCACACCGCGCGGTGGTAGTGGACATCGGCACGGTTGGGGAACTTGGCGGCGGTCTTACGCATCACGACCGACGCATCGGCCAGCATGCGTTGTAGCGGCGAGTGGGCCTGTGCCGCTTCAGAAACCACCTGGTCGGGAGCGCCCACCATGTGCGGGTACAGCTTGGCGAGCAGGTTGCGACGCTCCTCTCGCGGGGTCAGCGCCCGCAGTTTGTGATCGGCCCGGTTCATGAGGCGCTTGCGCCCCGCCACGTGGGCACAGGTCACCAGACCCGCCCACGCCTCGGCGTCGTCTTCGCATCGCCGGGTGGCGTTGAGGTAAGCCTGGGCGGATTCTCCCCACCGCCCCGCGTTCAGGTGCAGCCGACCGGTGCGACGCCACGCCTCGGCGGCGTCCGCATCACTCAGCTGACCCAGTTCGATCACGCCGGCCAAGCGGTCCAGCGCCTTGTGGTTCTCGCCCATGGTCTCGGCGACATCGGCGGCCTCGCGACGCAGCTCCGCATCCGGGGTGCCTTCCGCGTTGAGGGTGTCCAGTAGTTTCTCGTAATGCATTTCGGCTTCGGCCAGTCGGTCGGATTTACGGCACAGGCGGGCGGCCCGGCCGCGGTTGTTCGCATCGATTTTGCCCAACGCTTCCAACGCGGCGACGGGGTCGGTCTCGGCCAGCATGTCCGCACGCAGCCGACGTGCGGCGTGGTCTTGCGGCTCGAGTTTGGTCACCCGCTCAAGGGTCTGAGCGGCGTCGTCTTTGCGGTCGTCCTTGATCTGCATTCCCGCCAGGGCCCGCAGGACGCCCGCGTCATCCGGGAAGTCTTTGGCCAGCGACTCCATCAGGGTCACCGCCAGATCGATCTTGCCCTTGGCGGCCAGCGCAGTCGCACGGAGCATCGTCACGTCCGGACGGGCCGGGGCGTTCATATCCGGGTTGGGCTCGGCGATGTGGTCGCGGTTGTCGAGTGCGGTGAGCGCTAAGCGGGGCTCGTGGCGACGCAGACGGATCCGTGCTTCAAGCACGCGGGCCTCGGCGTGATCAGGATCGAGCTCCAGTGCAGCCCGGACGTGACGCAGCGCGTCTTCGAGCAGGTTGCCGGCCAGCGCGAGCTGGGCGTGGTCCAGCGCCTGGGCGATGTCTTCGTGATGAGAGCGCTGGTGCTTCATGCCACCCTCCGGCCGGCGTTGCGATCGAGCTCAATACGTTTCTGGTAGGCGGCCTGCACGTCGGGGTAGCCCGGGAATTTCAGGGCGACACGCTTGAGTGTTTGCTGGGCGGTCGGGCCGACAGCTTCGTCGTCGGGCAGCTTGCCGAGCAGCAGGGCCATCGAGGCGTTGTACGGATCAAGACGCAGGGTCTTGTGGGCCCAGCGGCGGGCGTCCTCTTCGTCGCCGATGAGGAAGGCCAACTCGGCCAGGGCTTTGGTCAGCGAAGGCAGCAGCTTGTGGCCCTCGAATTCGCGGGTCATCCGGGCGACCGCCGCACGCAGCAGCGAGATCGGGCGGGTCCGCGGGGCGTGCTGCATGGCGTAGACCAGCGAAGGCACGGTTTCGGGTTGGGCGGTGAGTTCGGAGGCGAGGCGCTCGACCGTCGCGTCGGGCACGGCCGGCAGGGAGGTCAACCCCGGCACATCCATCACGGCGATCCACTGCGAGATCTCGTCTTGATCACCATGCAGGTGATACAGCCAGGCGGCGAGCCGGCGGGCGTCGTCCTGCAGGCCGCAGCTGATCAATACCGAGACCGCGAGCTTGGCTTGCTCGGCGTTCATGGTCTGGGGTTGGCTGCGTTGGGGGTCGCCCAGGATCGCACGGGCCGCAGCAAAGTCGTCGCGGCGTGCCAGCAGGGCAGCCAAGAACACACGGGCTTCGACCGGGGCGTCCTTGCGGCACCAGTCGTGCAACTCGAGCTCGGCTTCGGCGAGTCGGCCGTTCAGGGCCATGTGCCGAAGGCGTTCGAGCGTTTCGTGTTGTTCGGTGGTGATGGGGTTCACAACCCGGACTCCTGCGAGGGCTCATCAGGCTTCGGCCCACGCGGGCACGATCCAAACCTGAGCTCCCCTCGGACCTATCGACCTTGCGGGTCGTGCGGTTTAGGCAGGGATCGCAAGTTGTGCGTATTTGTTGCCGTGTAACGGCTGGGCGAGAGATAGGTGGGAAGCTATCGGACGCTACGGAGGATTCAGTTCCCCAGCAGCACCAGGTGCTCGCGTTGGACCACCGCTTTGTAGGCGGCTTTGCCGAGGATGCCGGCGATCTGATTGGACCGCTTGCCTTGGATGAGTCGCAGTTCGTCGGCCGAGTAGTTGGTCAGGCCGCGGGCGATCTCTTTGCCGTGGGGATCACGGAGCATGACCACATCCCCCCGCTCGAACCGGCCGGTGAGGTCGCGGACGCCGGCGGCGAGCAGGCTTTTGCGTTTCTGGCTGATCGCCTCGGCGGCTCCGGGGTCCAGGGTGATTGCGCCGGCGGGGCGGGCGGTGAGTCCGATCCAACGACGCCGACTGTCGAGGGTGCGCACTGCAGGGGCGAATACGGTGCCGAGGTTGGCTTCCCCCGACAACACCCGGCGGATGATGTCGGGTTGCTTGCCCGAGGCGATCACCGCGAGCTCGCCGGATTCGGTGACGACGCGGGCGGCCTCGAGCTTGGTCTGCATCCCGCCGCTGCCCCAGGTGCTCTTGTCCTGTCGGACGTGTTGGAGCTGGTCCAGGACGTTGTCCACGCGGTCGATGACTTTGCCGCTGCCGTCGAGCAGGCCGTCCACGGAGGTGAGTAGCAGCAGCACTTGGGCTCGTAGGGCCGAGCACATCAGTGCTGCGAGCAGGTCGTTGTCGCCGAAGCGGATCTCTTCCACCGCCACGGTGTCGTTTTCGTTGAGCACCGGGATGCACTTCATCTCGTGCAGCTTGGTCACGCAGTTGCGGATGTTCAGGAAGCGCAGGCGGTCGTCGAAGTCGGCCCGGGTGAGCAGCACCTGCCCGACGCCTAGGCCGTGCTTGGCCAATGCGTCGTGCCAATAGGTCATGAGCGCCCGCTGGCCGATCGCGGCGACGGCCTGCTGCTCGGCGACGTCGGTCGGCCGTTTATCCAGCCCCATCTCTACGCACCCCGCGCCGATCGCACCGCTGCTCACCAGCGTGACCTGCACGCCCGCATCCGACAGCTCGGCGATCTGACGCGCGACGTCGGCGATGAAGTCGAGGTCGACCGCGGGCAGGGCTTTCTTGACGGTGCCGCCGGTGATCAGCTGGGTGCCGATCTTGACCACGACCTGCTTGGCGTCGCGGATAACGGATTGTCGGAGTTCGGTCGAGGGCATAAACGAGTCTTTTTGGAACTGCGGATTAACGCAGATTAACGCAGATATCCATGTCACGTCGTCCATCGTTGCGGCGTAATCGACGGTGCAAGTGGAAATTTAACGGAGGAAGATGATGATGGTTTTATCCGCGTGCATCGGCGTTCGTCTGCGGTTCCATCTCCAACAAACCCAGCAGCATCTCGGCGTGACGCTTCGTGCTGCCTTGGCGTGACAGGATAACCGCGCGGCCTGCTTCGGCGAGCTCTGCCGCCATGGTTTTGTTCTCGAGTAACTCTGCGATCGCGTCGGCGGGGCGGTCGCTGACAATGATGCCGCCGGCGTCGGTCAGGGCCTTCATGGTGTCGGCGAAGTCGGAAAAATGCGGGCCGATGATCGTGGGCTTGCCCAGCGCGATGGGCTCCATCATGTCCGAGCCGTACAGCTCGCCGGTGAAGCTTCGTCCCACAACGCACACATCCGCGAGGCTGTAGGCCATCCGCAGTTCGCCGATGGTGTCGAGTAGGAAGACGCGTTGGCTGCCGTTGGCGGGCTGTTTGGCGGTGCGTCGTACCGCGTCGGGGGCGACCTTGATGACATCGTCAAACCACTCGGGCTTGCGCGGCGCGATGAGCAGCTGGGCGTCCTGTGGGCATGCGTCGAGTAGCAACTGCTCTTCGCCGGGCGCGGTCGAGCCGGCAACGACCAACGGCCGGCTACGGTCGATCCCGAGTTCGTCGGCGAGTTTTTCGGCCCCTGCGACCGTGTCCTCGACCACCGCCGTGTCCCACTTCATCGTGTCGAACACTTCAACCCGATCTTCAGGCGTACCCAGTGCAACAAAACGCTCCGCGTAGTCCGCGGTCTGGACCGCGACGAAGGACACCTTGGCGAAAGCCGGGCCGATCAGCCGGCGGATCTTGCGATAGCCCTTGAAGCTGCGAGCGGTCAGCCGGCCGTTGATCACCGCGACCGGCAGATTACGTTCCGCACATGCGTCCATGAAGTTGGGCCAAAGCTCAAGCTCGACCAACGCCACCGCGTCGGGCTTCACCGTGTTGAGGAATCGGTTGACCGCAAAGGAGAAGTCGTAGGGGAAACGCACCACCGCATGCCGGTCGGCATAGAGCGCCGTCGCCCGGGCAAAGCCCGTGTTGGTCGATGCGGCGATGATCAGCTCAAGCCCATCGACTTGCTCGAGCTGGGCGACAAGATTGCGGACGAGGTTGACCTCGCCGACGGACACGCCGTAGATCAGCAGGCGTTTGCGGCTTGGTTGGGCGCCACGGTCGTTTGCTAAGCCGCAAGCGGCTTTGCCGAAGCGACCCGCCCAGTCGGTGCGCCACTTCCCGGTGCGCAGCAGACTGATCCCCCAAAAGGGTGAAGTCGCCAGCGCACCGGCGCCGTAAAGGATGTCGCGTCCGATTCCCATGGTCGACGAGTATAGAGTCAGGCCTAGGGTTTCGGCGGCGGGGGGTCAGCCCGCTTTACGGAGGCTGGACTTGGCCATCAGGCCGCGTTGGACGCAGCCCAAGAGGTTCTCGACGCTGCGCAGGGCCGGCTCGAAGGCGGTGCCGTGCGACTCCTGATGGAGCTCGCGGGCTTCGCGGAGCAGCTTCTCGACGCGGTCGGACATGTGTTGGCCATCACGGACCACCGCGCCGCGGAGGTCTTCGAGTTCTTCGGTGAGACGGTCAACTTGTTGCTGATTCACCATGGCGGTTCACTCCGTACGGGGCCGCACCATTGCGGCGGTGGATCCCGGCGATACGTCCAAGGCAGCCGGGTGCAGGCGGTGACGCGTTAAAAAAAATATGTCGGTCACCTACGAGCTATATGACCATCTTTTGCCGCAGAATCCGACGGGGTAAGCACCTGATATCGCCGAGAATTCGCGTAAATGGCTTGCTGTGTGTGGTTTATCAGGCCGTGATATCCAGCAAGGCGCCCACCGAGGCCTGCTGAATGGCGATTCCGGCCGCCGCGGTGCTCGCTTGGGCGAGTGTCTGATTCCGCAGCAGCTCCGCCGTCTGCTGGGCGTAGTCGGTGTCGCGGATCATCGATCGCGTCTGGGCGGTGCTCTGGATGGTCTGCTCGACCACCTGCAGCCGGCTGCCCACGATGTTCTTCTGGAACGCCCCGATCTCGCCGCGGAGCGTGGCCAAGGCTTGCTGCGTCGGTACGGACGTCGCGAGGTTCGGCAGCGCGAGTTTGCCGCCGCCGACCTGGAGCGAGTAGGTGCCGTTGAACAGCTTGACGCCGTTGAACGCCGCGGAGTTGGTGATGCGGGTGACGGCCTGCTGATTGGCGGTGAACTGATTCCTGAGCGCTTCGGCCTCACCCGGGGCGAGGCCTGCCGTGTTGGCGAGCTGCACTTCGAGGCCGGCGTTATCCACCAACAGATCCGACGCGGCGGAGAGGTAGCCGTCCGCAGTGCTGGCGATCGTATCCACACGGCGCAGCGTATACGCCTCGGCTTCCAAGGCTTCGAGCACGGCGGCCAGATTCTCCGACGAGATCAACCCCGCCGGGTCGTCCGCGGCGCGGTTGATGCGTTGCCCGGTGGCCAGCGGAGCGGTGTTGCCCTGCACACGCTGAAACGCGTTGCCGAGGCGCCCGAGAGTGGCTGCGAGGTTGCTGATCGAGTTGGAGGCTCCCACCTTCACGCCGATAATGAACGATTTGGCGGGCGCAAAAACCAGCCCGGATGGTGAATCCGGGCTGGGTGAGAATCGGGTGGCCGTTATAACCGGCAGGGTTTGCCTGGACGTTTAAGGGCGAGCGAAAAAGCTGCTCGATGGCTCAGCGGAGGGTCGCGTCGCCGCGGCCGTTCCAGTAGCCGTTGTCGGCGGTGCCGTCGCCATCGAAGTCGTCGATGATCTCGCGGCTGAGCGCTTCGCCGTGGCCGTCAGCAAACGTGAATCCCGCGGTCTCTCCGGAGTTGCGTGCCGCGGGGGCAGAGCGGACCAGGTAGTCGTACTCGGGGTCGTAGCCCGCGACGTTCTCATCATTGCCGCCTTCGTAGTAGGCGTAGCCGTTGCCGACGCCTTTGCCGTTGCCTTTGGAGCCGAGGTTGATCGAACCGAGCGGTGGGTCCAGGGCGTAGACCGCCGCACCGCCATCACCGGGATCGTTTGCGGAGCTGCCATCTCGAGAGCCGGTGGTGTCCCCGAACGCGACGGTCTCGGAGGCAGCGAGTACATCGCGGCTGGCCCGGGCATGGTAAGTCGGCGTGGGGCGAGCGTTGCCGAGGTATTGGAAGTTGTAGCCGTATCCACCATGCCGGGCCTCTTCACCCGCGGCGGGCGGGTTGGCCGAAGCCACGGGCGTGATGCTGGGCAGAGCCGCGAGGTGAGCAGGGGTGTCGCTGTACTGGTGGAAGAAGGCCTTGGTAAAGCCTGAATCGATCTCACGAGTATCAAGGTTGGGGCTCAGGAAAATCTCGGTGTTGTTCATGTATTGGTAGAGATAATCTGCCCAGCGGGGCTTGGTGCCTCCCACCGAAGACGTGCCGGTAGAGGACGAGTGCATGGGGTAGTAGCCCTTTTGCTCGGTGGTGTAGGCGACCGTGGCGATGCCGATTTGTCGCAGGTTCGACAGGCTGGCAATCGAGCGGGCCGAGCCCCGTGCGGCACCGAGTTCGGGAAGCAGGATCCCGATGAGTAGAGCGATGATGCTGATGACCACCAGCAGCTCGATCAGGGTGAAGCCTTGGGCGGTTGCGGCACGGGACGGCGAGACGGTACGACGGGTAGCGAAAAAAATGAACACTCCTTTACTGAGAATAATTCTCACTACCTTTGCTCGGATGATACTGAGATGAGATCTCAACGCAAGCCAGCTTGCCAACCATCAGAAAAAGTTCTGAGAAATCATCTCTCTTTGGCCTAGAAGTGAGTTTGGATGATGCTCATCGCCGAATCTTGTTGAGGGCGGAGCGGCGAGCATGGGGTATCGGGGCAAGGCCGATATGTGTTAGTCGATTTCACGGCTTGCGGTATGATGCTCGCGATGTTTCAGTGCCCATCTCTGACTAAACCCGGACTGTTTGTGACCGGCACCGACACGGAGGTGGGGAAAACGGTGGTGACCTGTGCGATCGCCGCAGCCCTCAGGGAGCAACACCGACGAATCAAGCTGGGGGCGCTCAAGCCCTTGGCTTCGGGGTGTCGTCGTGACCGCGAAGGTCTGGTGAACGAAGACGCCGAGGCGTTGGCCCACTTTGCCGACTGCCGTCTGCCGTTGGATGTGGTCAACCCTATCCGGTTCCGCACGCCGGTGGCCCCCGCCGCGGCGGCGGAGATGGAACGGCAAGAGGTCGATTGGTCGGCGCTCTCGCGCAGCTTGACCCGTCTCGACGAGGCGAGCGACGCAGTGATTGTCGAAGGTGTCGGCGGGCTGATGGTTCCGCTGGACCCGCGCAACCCGCGGTACATGGTCGGGCAGCTTGCCAAGGACATCGGCTATCCGGTGATTGTGGTGTGTCGGCCGAATCTGGGCACGCTCAACCACACCGTCATGACGGTCGAACTTTTGCGCCAGGCGGGCTGCCGGGTGAGCGGGTTGGTGATCAACGGGCTGGATCGCGACCCGGTGGTGGCCGCGGAGGATCCGTCGATCGCCTCAAATCGCGATTGGCTCGAACGGCTGACCGGGGTGAAGGTGTTGGCGACCCTGCCCAAAGGACGTGGCGTGAACCCGGCGCGTGGCAAGCTTGACCCGTCGGTGGTGATGGCAGCGGCTCAGGTCAACTGGTTGGATGTCATGAGGCCGCCGGAGGCTTCTTCGCCCGGCGCGTTCAGCGGCAGCAGCGACCGGCGGAAGGGTGTGGGCTTCGGCCGACGGTCGCGTGACGGGGCGGTGTAATTATTCGTCGACGAGGTTGTCTCGGGTGTCCATCGTGGCACCTTGGCCGCCAAACAGGTCCTGCCAGCCGCGTTGCAGGCCGCGGAGGCTGGTGACGTTGGTTTTGGGGGATTCGAGGGTCCCGGTCACGCGGATCGCTAGCAATTCATCCTTGAATAGGTTCACCAGGTCCGACACCGGCCCCAACCGAGGGGCAGCGGTGTTGCGGGAGACCATGACTAGGTTCAGATCCGTCTGGGGCAGCGTCATCGTCCCCGCCCCGGCGATGGTCAGGCTCGGCCCGGCCAACGACAACTCATCGAAACGCACGGTGTCGCCTTCAACGAGATAGCGAGCGCTAGCGGATTTCAACGGAGCGCCCGATGGCAGCGTCAGATTGCTGGCCCGCAGCAAGGCGGTGCTCAGCGGTTTGTCGATCAGCCGGGCATCGGTGATGAGTAGGGCCCCGCGGCCGCGACGGGCATCGGCATCCGACAGCGGCGCCTCGATGGTGAGGCTGGCCGACAGCAGGCCCGTCGACAGGTTGCGATCCATCGCGGAAAACGGGACCGGGGCCGCGGCTTGATCTGGCGTGCTTTGGCTTGCATCAGAGTTATTGGCGGACAACACCGTCGGCGCTTCGGGGTGGGTGGGGTCGGCAGCCGCGGGTTTGAGGAAGGGCTCGACCTCGACATCGCTGAGGGTCAGGTCGAAGCGGTAGCTGCCTTCTTTGTTGAGCGGGATGCTGCCCGCGCCGACAAGGACGCCGCCATACACACCGCCGAGCATGGGATCGAAACGCAGGTGCTCGGGGTCCTTGGGCGTGTTCGCCAGGCTGACGGTCAGTGGCGCGACGCGCCGCTCCGAAGCACGGAGTTCGTCGGCGTACAGATCGAAAGCCATCAACGGCTTGGGGTGTTGGGGGTACTGTCGAATCCGGGCTTCGAGTTTGCCCTGCAGGTGGGTGAGCGGCACGCCCAGCTTGAGGTTGGTATCGACCAGGTCGATGCGGGCGTCGAGTTCGAGCGAGGATTGGTCGGGTTCGGGTGCGGGGCGGTAGAGCAGCCGAGCGTCGGAGAGTCGGTAGTCCCCGGTGACCTCGAGGCCGTTGAGCACGTCCACTGCCTTGGCGGGCAGGAATTTGCGGGTGTAAGGGCAGTGGGTGTCGGCGTTGGCGGCGAGGGTGAGGGCGGTCGGCGTGACGCCGTCGAGGCCGATGAGTCCGTTGACTTCGGTGGTGCCGGTGCTGAAAGCAGCGCTGAGTCGATCCACATCGATGGTGCCGGGCCGAACGGTGAGTTGGCCGGCCATGTCGGAAAACTCCAGCCGATCGCCCTGGAAATCCATCCCAAATGTTTTCGGCCGGACCTTGAGGAGGTAGGTCTTGTCGGTCTCGGCGTCTGCGGGAAAAAGGTCCAGTTTTTCCCAACGCAGCTCGGCGTCGACGTTGCCCGCGGGGCTGTGATTTTCCTGAAGGGTGACCAACTTTTCCCGGATCGGCTCGTCGGGCGGGAGCAGGTCTAACAGCGCCGGTTCGACCCGGATGTTGTTGCCCACCACGTCCAGCCGGAAGTCGTCTTGGTCTCCACCCCAATCGAAATACCCCGTGATGCCCAGCTTGGCGTCGCCGCGTTGGCCGTTGAGGTTGTTGAGGGTCAGCCCATCGTTGCCGAGCACAAACTTGCCCGCCACCGCCGAGAGCCGATAGTCCCCGTCGAACGGGCGTAGCGTACCGTTGACCACATCCGCATACACCCGCCACTGCGTGTTGCCCTCGGGATTAGGACGGGTAACGGTAGACCGGCCTGTGAGTCGGCCTTCCGGAAACAGATCGACCACGGTCTGGCGTTGTTCTGCTCGGATGGAATGCAGAAGCAGCTTGTCGATCGGGAGATCCGCATCGCTGATCAGTAGGTCCGGCACCATCGGGGCGTTCTTGGATTCCTGGGCGATCTTGCCGTTGAGCGTACCCACGCCGCCGGTGGGGCTTTCCATGACCAGCTCGTTCAGCGTGATCCCGCCGGGCCCGACCACGATCTTGCCGGACTTGCCGGTCAATGGGTAAGGCCAGTGTCGGAACAACGCGCTCACGCCCCGGGCATCGATCGACACCGTGGTGGTGTACTTCGAGTCGGGACCAAACGCCCGGTCCACTAGGACGTCCACATCCACCGGCCCGCCCATGTCGAACACCGGCGGGAGGTCGGGATCGACTTCGATCGAGGCCAAGTCCAACGGCTCGGCGTCGCTTACATCGTCTCGGACCGGCGACGGCCGAATGACTTGCTCCTCCACCAACGCCGCATACATCTCGGGGTCGAAAAACATCTCGACGCCCTTACGGCGTTTCTCGCTGAACGCGTTCTTGATGGCCTCGTCGAACGGAACGCCCCGCGCTTCCACCGCGATACGAACCGCGGCGCCGTCGGCGGGGGGGCTGATCTCGCCGTTGATCCTGACGGTGCCGCCGTTGGGCCCATCCCCGCTGAGGTTGTCGATGCGGACGGTGTCGCGGTCGAAGGTGATCACGCCACGCATGTTGTGGATCGGGAAGGGGAATTTGTGGTACATCCCCCGGGCTTCGAGCAGCTTGATGACCCCGCTGACTTCGACTGATTCGCCGGGCTGACGCTCGAACCGGGTGGACGCCTGGAACTTCCCGCTGGGGCGGAGGCGTTGGAAGATCTTCACACCGACCATGGGCAGCGAGGCAAGGAACTTGGGGTCTTCGTCCAGCGTGAACGGGTCGGTAGAGACCGCGATCATGCCTTTGGATTCGGGGTCGAAACCCCAGCTGCCCGAGGCGTAGTAGCGGATGCCTTCGATGTTGCCGGTGAAGTCTTCGACGCGGACCGAGTCACGGCGGACGACGAACCGTCCGCTCACCTCGGTCATGCGCGGGTTGTAGGGCATCCCTTGCTCGGGCTCGGACGGCGCCCGGCCGAGCTCTTCGTAGGGCGGAGTAATCGCCACGTTGTCCAGTTCGAGGATCGCTTCATCGAGCTGAAGCTGTCCCTGCTCGTTGGCGTCCATATAAATCGACAGGCTGGGCAGTTTGCCGGTGGGTTGAAGCTGATCCCAGAGTTCACGGAAACCCGCGGGGACGAGTTGCCGGTGGGACGCGTCGATGCGGAAGCCGTCGAGGTTGAGGTTCAGCGACGGGGCGTCGGTGTTGAGACTGCCGGTGAGCGTGGCGTCGACGCGGGCCTCGCTGTCGTACTGCAGCAGCTCGAAGTCGAACAGGCTGTCCTGGTCGGGGTTCTCACGCAGCTCGCCTTCGAGGCGGACCGCTTCGATGGTCTTGAACTCGCCCGCCTGCACCTGGGCGAAGCGGACGCGGGCGGCGTTGAGGTTGATGGCCGGGGGGAGGGTGAGGTTGAAGCCTTCGGGGCCTTCGTCGTCATCGTCGCCCAGTTGGAGCATCTCGAGGTTGAGCTCGCCGGTGTCGAGGTCTTCGATGATGTGGAGCTGGGGATGGTCGATCTGGATGTCGTCGATTTTGAGTTCGCCGCGCCAGAGCTTGGAGAAGTTCAGCTGCACCGCCAAGCGTTCGGCTTCGAACAGCTTGGCAAACTCGTCACGCTCCTTGGGCAGGTTCGGGACATCCAGCCAAAAGTGTTCGAGGCTAAGCAGCCCGCCCCAGGAGAGGCTGGCTCTGCCGATGGTGAGGTCCCCGCCGAGCTCCTCGCTGAGGAGATTTTCCAGGAGCGGACGCAGGTTATGGGGCCGGGTGTAGTGGACGGCCAGGACCAGGGGGATCGCCGCCAGCAACAGCGACGCCAGCACGATGCGGACCGCCCACCGCTTCCGCCAGCCGCCCGGACGTCGGCGACGCTTGGTGGGCGCAGCATCCTTGGGAGCCTTGGGCTCGGGTGTTTTCTCGGGCTTGGGGGGTGGGGCGTCGCTCATCCGCGGGGTTCGGGGGTGTTCTCGCCTTTGATATCGGTTATCTTCCCCCGCCAAACCCTCAGGATAACCTCACGGAGCCTCCGGCATGTCAGAATTCAAAGAAACCATCACCTTCGACGACTTCGTCAAACTCGACCTGCGCGTCGCCACCATCGTGGAAGCGGAGGCCCACCCCAACGCCGACCGGCTGCTGAAGCTGCAGATCGACCTGGGCAGCGAAAAACGCCAGATCTGCGCCGGAGTCAAGGCGTATTACGACCCCGCCGACTTGGTGGGTCGCCAAATCATCGTCGTGGCCAACCTCGCCCCCCGCAAGATCCGCGGCGAAGAGTCCAACGGCATGCTGATGGCCGCCTCCGCGATGGACGGCGAAGAGGTCACGGACGTCGTCTTGCTGGCTCCGGGTAAACCCGTGCCCGCGGGCTCGTCGGTGGGCTAAGCCCTATAACTGATTGAAAATAAAAACACCCGGTGCCTCGGCACCGGGTGTTTTGTTTTATCCGCTAAACGGTAGATCAGTTTTCATACGCTTCAAGGTCGAAGCCGACGCGCTGGGCCATCGTCTCGGACGACAGGGGGTTGGGCGTCTTTTCATTGTCTAGCGATGCGTCCACCGAGATGGTCGCGCCGCTCGTTACTGCCTGCTCGTAGCCCGAGCGGGTCAGCGGGGCGAAGTCGTCCAGCACATACACCGCCAGCGAGGGGCCGATGTCGGCGTTGGGCACCGGGGTCACCGCCACACGCTGCTCGATCGGCAGTTCGGCGATTACGGTCTCCGATTCATCCGCCGCGGTCGCCAACGCGAAGGCCGCATCGACAAATTCACGACTCGCGCCCACCCCCGGGACCGTCGGAGCATCGCCTTCGGTGCCCGCGACCTTCTGGAAGGGCGTCAGGTCTTGTACCGACGTCTCGGCCGCGGCGGCCACAGCATCGAGGCCCTCGGCGACCGCCAGGGTCTGCCACGACTCCGCCTCTGCAACCAGACGCTCGTACGCCGCGATCTGTTTCGCGTCGGCAGCGACGCGCTCCTGCACTTCTTCAAGGGTCTCGGGGGCGTGGGCGAGCTCCGCGTCTTCGATACGGAACAGGTACATATCGCCGTCGAAACCACGCAGGGCTTTGCTGGCCACGCCGACCTGCGTCCGCATGCTGCGGAGGACCTGCGTCGGGTCGTCGACCAGCTTGCGGGTTGCGCTGACGTAGGTGGGGAAGGGCACGCCCTGGCCACCTTCACCGATGATCGATTGGCCGATGCCAGGCAGCGAGCTGAGGTCGGTCAGAGCGATCCATTCGTTGGGGTTGCCCTGAGCTTGCAGCTTGACGCCATGCTCGGCTTCGACGGCCGCGATGATTTCTTCCCAATCCAACGGCTGGAAGTCTTCGCTCAGTTCCAGGTAACCATCGACGCGTTGCTGGCCGCGTTGGTTTTCCGCGAGCAGGCTCTGGACCGTGGCCAGCACCTTGGTGGCGAACTGCTCGGCCCGGCGGTCGGTGAGTTCCATCGTCAGCGTGGCCACCGCTTCGGGGGTCGGGTTGTCGGTGATGTTGCCTTCTTCGTCAGCGAACCGGGCGGGGAATTCTTTGTAGGCATCCAGCACGTCCAGATACTCGACGTTCACGGCATTCCGTACTTCAAGCATCGGAATCTGCAGGTAGGTCAGCTTCACGCGATCGGGGTACATGTAGCCGAAGGGGAACGGCTCGCCGGTGCCTGGGAGGTTGTTCTTGTACTGCTCGAACACCTCGGTCAGCTTGGCGGGGTCAACCTCGGGCGCGGCTTCGAGGTCGGGGCGGATCAGCACGACCCGGCCGGTGACGTTGGCGAAGTTGTTCTGCGCGAAGTGGGCCAGACGCGGGGCGCTGATCCGGCGGGTGCCGTTGGCCTCGGCGACCGCGAACTGCATGAACTGGTTGCGGTATTGCGGGGGCAGGTTGCCCAGTTGTTGCAGTTGCTGCAGGCTTTGGAAGATGCGCTCGAGGCGGTTGACGCCCAGCGAAGGCGAGCCGCCGAGCGGGTCGCGGTAGCTGGTGCCCATGACGGTTTGGCGGTATTGCTCGGCGATCAGCCAGTGGCGGACGATCTCTTGGATGGTCGCCACGGTGGTGCGGCGGTTGGTCGCCAGCTCTTGCACGGTTTCCGAATCAAGGCCGACCGATTGCATGGCCAGATCGACTTCGCGGTCGCTGGCGTAGAGCCCCATTTCCTCGGCGTCGGCTTGAATCATCAGCCAGGCGATCGGGTCGTCGGTGACCATGCCGTTGCCGAATGGGAGTTGTTGCAGCAGAGAGATCTCACGGGCGGCGAACTCGGCTTGGCCGCGGGTGACCTTCTCACCGTGCATCGTGCCGATCTTCTCTTTTGCGGGGTTCGGGCCGAACATCTCCACCGCCTGGGGGATGAGGAAGGCGACCATGAGCACGCAGCCACCCACAGCGAGGATGATTTTGTTGTATTGGCGGAAGAATTTAAACACGGGGCAAGCTCCACGAAGCGGGGCAGGAATCAGTCAAATAGCGATTTTCGAGTCGGGCAGTATACCTCAGCACCGATCCGCCGGGGCGTGGCGGGGCGGAGGGGGTCATTGGATTTCAGTGGATATTAGAACCCAAAGACCGCTGAGCGCTCGTCTCGGCCGTCGGGAATCAGCGTGAAACCGATGGTCTGCTCGTCGTCGATCTCGTCGAAGCCGACCTTGATCCGCAGGGTCCAGCGGGGCAGCTGACGGTCGACGACCAGGTCGATCTGGCGGGAATCGTTCTCCGAGAAGTCCAGCGTCTGCTGGAAGCCCAGGCGGTACTTGGTCGTCAGGTGGTAGCCGAAGCCCCAGGTCAGCAGCTGGTTGTCCAGCACGTCGATCTCTTCGTAGGACACGAACGAGTTCAGCCGGGGCGTGTGGTCGAGGCTGCCGCCGACCCGCCACTGGGCGACGCGATCGGACTCGAAGCTGTGAGTGAGTTGGCCCGCCACGCCGAGGGTGTCGGTGACCATCCAGAGCAGCTCGGTGTAGAAGTGGTCGCCGCCGACGCTGTACTCGGGGCGGTAGTCGTAGAAGCGGGCGATGTCGGTCTCGACGTCCGCGTCGTCACTGCGGAACACCAGGTCGGTCTGCAGCGTGATCCAGTCGACGGTCCGCTCCCGGCCCGGGCCGCCGCGGCGGGTCTGCCAGGTGTTGACCATACCCAGCTTCACGCCCGCGCCCTCGGCCAGGATCTCCACATCGTCGTCGTACTCTGGCAGGTTGTTCGGGTCGATGGTGCTGCCGTTGAGAAACAGCGTGGCACCGGGTTCGATGATGTGACGGATGCCATCAACATCCAGCAGGCTCGATTGGACGCTGCCGTCAGCCTTGGAAAACTGCGTGCCCAGTCGCAGACCCGCTGCGCCCCATAGCCGGACCTGATCGCCGTCGGTGTTGCCGAAGTCGACAAAGTCTTCGTCGTAGGCGGTGAATCGGCCCACGACGTAGGGCGTGATGTCCAGCGGGCCGGACGCCATCGGCAGCGACAATTCTTGTCGGCTGTCGAACCGCCGGACGCTCTGTTCGGGGAAGCCCGCCGCATCGAGGCGGTCGCTGAAGCTCTGGTTGGCGTTGATGCCGAAGAACTGTTGAGACTGGGCGTCGTTGAACCCGCGGTCGCCGGGGGTGTCGTCTTCACCAACGATACGGAGCTGCGAGAACGAGGTCTGGCTGTACCAGGTCATCTGGTTGCCCAGCAGGCTGCCGCCGATGACGCGGTGGCTCAGCTCGGGGTAGCGCTCGACGTAGTAACCCTGGGACTGCAGCTCGTCGAGCTGTTCGACGAAGCCCGAGAGGTTGGTCGACGCCAGGAAGTCCAGCGCCTGGTCTTCTTCCTGCCATTTCAAGTAGGCCGAGGTCTCGTACAGCTTCCCGGCCGCGGCTTCGCTGGGGTAGAACGCTTCGAGGAAGGTCGGGTCGGAGACGAATGCGCCTTCCAACGTCAGCTCGAAGTTGCCCGGCAGGTATTCGCGGTGACGCACGTTGGCGACACCGCGGATCTCGTCTTCCTGGTTGATCTCGCGGCCGCCGACCTCGTCCTCGCCCGAGTCATCCACCAGCAGGTAGCCGCGGAACTCGCCGAGGTTGTTGCGTGAGTCGTAGTTGCCGGACGTGCCGATGCCCGGGCCGTGCTCGCCGAGGTAGTCGAGGTTGAATTCGGCATCGACGTTGTCGGGGCGGGTCTTGCCCAGCATGGCGAAGAGGTCCCAGGTCGTCTCGACCTCAACGCCATCGTTGGAGGAGTAACGGGCGTTGAGGCTGCGTAGCGGCGAGTCTTCGCCGTAGGCGGACAGCTCGGGCCAGTAGAACACCGGCGTGTCGCCGACGTTGAGCGTGGTGTCGCGTGCGGTGAAGAACGAGCCCTCTTCGCCGTTGGGGCGTCGGACCTGTTGGAAGCTGAGCTCACCCGCGCCGATCGAAAAGTGGGGCGTGGCGAACTCGCTGGTGGTCAGCCGGGCATCGCGGGCTAGGAAATCGGTGGCCGAGGTTTGGCGGACGCTGTCCGCCCGGACGTACAGGGGGACCTGCCGACGGGTGTCAAACGCGTAGAACACCGCATCGAGCAGCGTCGCCCGGTTGCGGGCCAGGTCGTAGAACATCCGCGGTGCGCGGACGGTGTACGTGCCGTCGCTGACGATGGCGTTGTCTTCGAGATACACGCCGCGCAACGCCCCGGCTTCGAGCTGGCCGACCGCGGCGTCGAACGGGTCGGCTTTGTCGTCGTTGGATACGAACAGCACCACCCGCTCGGCCCGGAGCGTGACCACCCGGCCGTCGCGGAAGTCTTCAAACACCAGTTGCACATCGCCGACCAGCGAGATGGCGGTTTCCTCGTCGCCGATCTGGGCCGACCACGAGTCCATCGCGTAGGCCACCACGCCGCTGGCGGGCAGGATGCTCTCGTTGCGATTCAGATCGTCTAAATCTTCCGGGGCCTCAGGCAATGCGGCGACGTCTTCGCCGGGCACCGCGTCGTACAGCCGACGCTGTTCTTCTTCGATCTGGGCTCGGCGGCGCTGCTTGCGGATCGCGGTCGCGGCGGAAAGTCCCTCGGACTCGGGCACGAGCAGGCCGGGCCGTTGCAACGCCCGGCGGTGGTCGGCCAAACGCTGCATCGCCTGATTGATGACCGCCGAGTGCTCAGCGGGGGCGCTGCCGAGTTGTTCGAAATCGCCGGGTTCTTCGAGGCGGACCTTGCCGAGGGTCGACGAAGTGACGAGCAGTCCGGGCTGGCGAGCTCCGTCAGCCAGCGGGTTGCGGCCGTCGCGGGGTTGCAGCCCGGCTCGCGTCGAACCGATGCCGTAGACCGGCTGGGCGTCCTGGAACCAGGCGGCGATGTGGCGGACCGTCCCGGCGTCGATGGCTTGGTTCTCGATGCGGACGACGATGGTCGAGCCGTTGAAGCCGTAGGCCCCGATGCTCAGCGACGCGTCGCCGCGGAGCAGCATCATGCGGGCGTCGCCGTCTTTCCAGGTGGTCACGTCGAGCGCAGTCATGCGCACATCGAAGTCGACCAGCGGGTCGGCGAACATCGATTCCAACGCCGCGGGCGGCAGGCCCACCTCGGCCGCCTGGGCATGCACCGACGACTCCAAACCCACCAGTCCCGGCGAAACGATCGACAGACACGCCCCGAGGCCCGACGCGAGCAGTCGGCGGTGGCGGGGTTGGCGATGAGTCATCCGTGACGTCCAGGGAGTGGGGCGGGTAGGGTCAGGCAGCGGGCGTGAGCGAACGCATCCGTGGGGTCAGCACAACGATCTGCCAGAAATCGACGGTGCTGAGTTTGAAGTGGTAAAGCACGCGGAGGCCGACGCCTTCGAGGCATTCTTCGAGACGCAGGTCGGAGCGCCAGCCGATCTTCACGAAGATCGGATTGGTGATCCGCTCGAACCAGCTGATCATGGGGGCATAGGACCGGAAGTGGTTGAGCACGATGATGCGGCCGTCGGGTTTTACCAACCGCTTGGCCTCGCGGAGCAGCTTGTTGGGCTCGCTCACGACGCTGATCGTGTGGCTGATCACCACGTGGTCGAAGCTGTGGTCGGCAAAAGGGGTTTCCAAAGCGTTGCCCAGCAGGAGTTGGACGTGGTCCAGGCCCTGCTCGTCGACCTTCTGCTGCGCCTTGGCGAGCATGCCCGGCGAGAGGTCCATGCCCACCACCTGCATGTCGCGTGGGTAGTGCTCCAGGGTCATGCCCGTGCCCACACCCAGGTCGAGCACGCGGTCGCCCGGCTCGTGGCGGAGCTGCTTGAGGGCACGGCGTTGGCGTTTGTGCACCAGGGCACCAAACGTGTGGTCGTAAACCTTGGCCCAGACGTCGTAGAGCTTGCTCGTGCTCGGCTCGCTCATCGAGGCGTTGGTTTGGGGGTTGGGATCACTCATCGAAGCGGGCAGAATAACATGCTCCGGGCCGTTTCGCCGGGGATGGTCGGGGCGGACCTCGCTACACTGTGGGCAGGATGAAACTGACCATCAACGGACAACCCCAAGACGTCGAGGCCGACCGCGTGGATACGCTGCTGGAGGCCCTGGGCATGGCCAGCCAGGCCGTGGCGGTCGAGCTCAACAAAGACGTCGTCCCTAAACGCGACCACGCGACCACCTCGCTCAAAGACGGCGACGTGCTGGAGCTCGTCACCCTCGTCGGAGGTGGCTGAGCCGGTTTCAGGATTTAGATTTCAGCTTTCGAGGAAGATTTGGACATGAGTTCCACCACTGTTGAACCCACCACCGAAGATCAGCCCCTGATCGTCGGCGGCAAAACGCTTGCTTCCCGCCTCATCGTCGGGACGGGCAAGTACAAAGACTACGAGCAGATGCAGCAGGCTCTGGACGCCTCGGGGGCGTCGGTCGTCACGGTCGCGGTTCGTCGTGAACGGTTAGTCGATGCCGAGGGCCGCTCGATGCTCGAGTTCCTCGACACCGATCGCTACACCATCTTGCCCAACACCGCGGGCTGCTTCACCGCCGAGGACGCGGTGCGGGTTGCAAAGCTCGGCCGGGAGATCCTCGACCAGCTCGACAACCCCGGTAAGGACTGGGTCAAGCTCGAAGTCCTCAACGACAAGAAGACCCTCCTGCCTGACCCCGTCGGCACTCTCGAAGCGACCAAGGAATTGGTCGCCGATGGATTCAAGGTCCTTTGCTACACCAGTGACGACCCCGTGATGGCGGCCAAGCTCAAGGAAGCCGGGGCGGCGAGCGTGATGCCCGCGGGCTCGCCGATCGGAAGCGGCCAGGGCGTGCTCAATCCCAACGCGATCACGATCATCCTGGAGACACTCAAGGACGGCGACCCCGACTACCCCGTCATCCTCGACGCCGGCGTCGGCACCGCGAGTGATGTCACCGTCGCCATGGAACTCGGTGCGGATGGTGTCTTGCTCAACACGGGCATCGCCCACGCCAACGATCCGATTACCATGGCCAGCGCCATGCGTCACGCCCTGGAGGCTGGCCGACTGTCGTACAAGGCAGGCCGCATCCCCAAGAAACTCTACGCCACCGCCAGCAGCCCTTGGGACGGCGTGATCAGCTATATCCCCGGGGAGTAACCCGGGCCCGCGTTTCGGCCGGGTTTCTTAAGTTCCGTCGTTCTGTTTTCACCTCTAGACCGAGTCCAAAATGATCCATCGCCTGTCGTTGTTTGCGTGCGCCGTGTTTCTGTTCTCGCTGTCGGCGACCGCCTTGGAGCTGCCCGCGATCTTTTCGGATCACATGGTGCTGCAACGCGACATGCCCGTGCAGGTGTGGGGTAAGGCCGAGCCAGGCCAACAGGTGACGGTGACGCTGGCGGGGATGGAGGTCAAGACGATCACGGATGAAAAGGGTGATTGGTCGGTCGATCTGCCAGAGATGGTGGCGAGCTCTAAGCCCGCGGTTCTCACCGTTGAAGCTGACGCTGCATCTGGCGAAGCGAAGAAGCGTTTTGAAGACATCTTGGTTGGCGAGGTCTGGCACTGCTCGGGGCAGTCCAACATGGGCTGGGTGGTCTCCAACTCCGCTAACGCGAAAGAAGAAATCGCCACAGCGGACCATCCCGAGATCCGCTTGTTCAGGGTGCCCGAGCGATCCATGCCCGAGCCCGACGCGATGGGCGAAGGGGATTGGCAGCTGTGCTCGCCCGACACCATCGGGCCGTTTTCTGCGGTGGCCTACTACTTTGGCCGCAAGCTGCAGCAAGACCTGGGCGTGCCGGTCGGGTTGATGTTGACGTCCTGGGGCGGCACGCCCGCGGAAGCCTTCGCGTCTCGGGCATCACTTGAAACGAATCCTCAGCTTCAAGACTACGTGCAGCGTTACGAGAAAGACTTGGCAGCTTTGGCTGAGAAACGAGCAGGCTTCCCGGATTGGCAGACGCTGCCGACTAGCCACGAAGACCCGGGCCCTGAAGCCGCGGAGCGTCTGGCTGCGCCCGACTTCGACGACAGCGACTGGGTGGAGCTGAGTCTTCCCTCAGGGTACGGCCAGAACATCTTCCGCCGCAGCGACGGGGTCTTCTGGCTTCGGCGTCAGGTTACCGTCCCCGAAGCTTGGTTGGGCCAACGATTGGAGCTGCGACTCGCACGCATCCGTCAAACCGACATCGCCTATGTCAACGGCCAGGAGGTCGGCCGCACCGCGGGCCAGAATCCACAATACGTCCAGCGCAACTACACCGTGCCCGCCGAGCAGGTGAACACCACCGAGCTCAACATCGCGCTGCGCATTTTCGATCCCGGCGGACTGGGCGGGGTCTTCGGCTCGCCGGCGGCGATGTACATCCAGCCGAAGGGTAACGCCGAGGAACGTATCCCTTTGTCTGGCCCGTGGCGTGTGCTGAATCACGTGGCGATGTCGCCCGATGCGATCCGCAGCGGTTTCGAATTGTCCTGGTCGCCCAACCACCGGCCCGGGCACCTGTACAACGCGATGATTTATCCCGTCGCCCCGTTCGCGCACCGTGGGGTGATCTGGTATCAAGGGGAATCCAACCTCGGCCGACACGAAGCCTACGACACGCTGATGAAAACCGTGATCGACGATTGGCGGACGCTCTGGGACCAGCCCGGCGAGGCACGCGAGACGCCGTTCCTCACGGTGCAGTTGGCCAACTACACCTCGCCACCCGCTCAACCCGGCGACAGCGGCTGGGCCTCGCTTCGTGACACGCAGCACACGACGGCCAAGACCCACTCCCGCACGTACATCGCCACCGCGATCGACATCGGCGACGCGGCCGACATCCACCCGCGCAACAAGCAAGAGGTGGGGCGGCGCTTGGCGTTGATCGCAGAACGCCGTGTGTATGGCGACGAATCCGTGGTGGATCAGGGGCCGACTTTGAACGTTTCTGAAGTGCTTGGCGAGAGCTCGCCCCGAGCGATGCGCATCCACTTCGATCACGCCGAGGGCTTGGCCACGTCTGATGGTGAAGCGCCACGCGGCTTTGCTGTCCAAGCTGAAGCGGGCGGAGCGTGGGTGTGGGCGGAGTCGACCCAAATCAAAGGCCACAGCGTCTTGGTCCAAGCCCCCGAAGGGATCGAAGCCCCGTTCGCGGTCCGCTACGGCTGGGCGAACAACCCCACCGACGGTCCACGAGGGATCAACCTGGTCAACGCCGCGGGCTTGCCGGCCTTCCCGTTTCAGACACAGCCGTAACCGTGGGCCTGAGGTCATCGGTGTTTGGTTCTTTTTCATTGAGTCCGAGTCCAACATGATGAATCGCTTGTCATTGTTCGTGTGTGCAGCCCTCTGGTGTTCTTTCTCGGCTTCGGCTTTGGAATTGCCCGCGATCTTCTCGGATAACATGGTGCTGCAGCGCGACATGCCGGTGCCGGTGTGGGGCAAGGCCAAGAAGGGACAGACGATCGTCGTCGAGTTCGGCGACGTGAAGGCCAAGACGACCGTCGACAAGCAGGGCACCTGGCGCGTGGACCTGCCCGCGATGCCTGCGAACAAACAGCCCGAGGTGCTCACGGTGCGCGTGGGCGAACGGCTGGGCGGCAAGACCAAGCGGTATGAAGACGTGTTGGTCGGCGAGGTCTGGCACTGCTCGGGGCAGTCGAACATGCGCTGGAAGGTGATGAACGCCGCCGAGGCCGAGGCCGAGATCGCCGCAGCGGACTACCCGCTCATCCGCCACTTCAGCAGTCCGCTGGTGTCCAAGCACGAGCCGCAGTTCAGTAGCGGGGGGCAGTGGAGGGTCACGAGCCCCGAGACGATCAGCGAGTTTTCCGCGGTGGGCTACTACTTCGGCCGGCAGTTGTTCGAATCCCTGGATGTACCCATCGGGCTCTACCAAACCGCCTGGGGCGGCGCGAGCGCCGAGGCCTACACCTCACTTGCCAGCCTCGAATCCAGCCCGCTCACCGCGCCCGCTGTCGCGGAATACAAAGAAAAGCTGAGGCAAATCGTCAGGAAGCCGTTGCGGAAAAACTCAACCCCCGCGGCGATCTGGCACGGCATGATCCACACCGTCGCCCCGTTCGCCCACCGCGGCGTCATCTGGTACCAGGGCGAGAACAACGCCAACCGAGGGCTCGGCGTGGAGTACCGCAAGCTGCTGCCGATGCTGATCGAAGACTGGCGCGGGTTGTGGGCGCAGCCCGGCGAAGCACGCGACTTCCCGTTCCTGATCGTGCAGTTGGCCAGCTTCAAACAGCCGCCCACCCAGCCCCCGGCCCACGACGACTGGGCCGAGCTCCGGGACAGCCAAGCAGCCGTCGCACGCGACACCAAGAACACTTGGATCACCACCGCGATCGACCTGGGCGAGGCGACCGACATCCACCCCAAGAACAAGCAAGACGTCGGCCGCCGTTTTGCACGGCTGGCGGAATACTTCGTGTATGAGAACACCGACGTGGTGCCGTTTGGCCCGACGATGCGACAGGCCTCCAATACGATCGAGCCGTCTACGGTGGCGGCGGTGGTGTGGGACCTGGCCGAGGGGTTGACGACGACCGATGGAAAGCCGCCGCGTGGTTTTGCGATGCGGCGGCAAGGGACCGACGAGCCTTGGGTGTGGGCGGAAGCGAGCTTCGCCGATCACCCGCACATCGTGAAACTCACCCACCCCGAGGGCGTGCACGGCCCGTTCGACATCCGCTACGCTTACAGCCAAAACCCGCAAGACGGCCCGCAAGGCGTCAATCTCGTGAACGGCAATGGGCTACCGGCCATGCCTTTCCGGACCGATCCGGTGCCCGCGCTCGATTGAGCGGTGTGTGATGGTGATTTTTAAGCCGGTGGGCACAGCTCGGTGTGATCGAAATCCGATCCATCGGGGTGTGCGTAAAAGCGTTCCGCGGTCAGCCCACGAGATACCGAGCGGGTGGTGCTAATTTGTCCTGAGAGACGTGTTAGGCTATTTTTGGAAACGTTTTTATTTTTAGTCTAACCGTTTTCTATCACGCACATCTCTTTGAGGATCCGCCATGCGTCAACTGTTTCGCCTCGTGATGGTTCTATCGATCGCTGTCCCGTTGCACGCTTTTGAGCTGCCTGGGATTTTCTCGGATCACATGGTGCTGCAGCGCGATATGCCGGTGCCAGTGTGGGGCAAGGCTGAGCCGGGGCAGACGGTGGTGGTGGCGTTGAATGGCGAAGAGCGCGGGAAGGCCCAGGCGGATGAGCATGGCGTGTGGCGAGTCGATCTGCCCGCGATGCCCGCCAGCGATACGCCGAAGACACTGGAGGTGAGCGTGTCGGGGGGCGATTCCTCGGCGGTCAAGCGGTTCAGCGACGTCCTCGTCGGCGATGTTTGGCACTGCGGCGGTCAATCCAACATGTCTTGGGCGGTTCGTGGTTCGATGAATCCCGAACAAGAACTCGCGACCGCCAACAACCCCAACATCCGCCTGTTTCGTGCATTGCACACCTCGGTATCCGAGCCGAAGTTCGATACCGGCGGGGCTTGGCAGGTCGCCACGCCCGAGACGGTGATGCACTGGTCGGCGGTGGGCTACTACTTCGGGCGGCAACTCCAAGCCTCGCAGGGCGTGCCCATCGGTTTGTTTGTCACCTCTTGGGGCGGAGCGGCGGCAGAGTCGTACACCTCCAACCCAACCCTCGCGTCCGATCCGGTTACGAACAGCTATCTCGATTGGTACCAGAAGGAGCGTGAAGAGTTCCTCAAGCGTGAACCCAACAGCGTCGATCCGGCGACACTCCCCGAGGTGCATACCGACCCCGGGCCGACCGAAGCCTCGACCGACTACGTCCTGCCCGGGTTTGATGATCAAGGCTGGGCCGTGGTCGAGATACCCGTCATGATCGAAAAAACCGAACTCGGTGACATCGACGGCGGCGTGTGGTTCCGCAAAACACTGTCGCTACCGGCCGAGTTTATGGGGCAATCGCTACGGCTTAACCTTGGCGCGATCGATGACTTCGATGTCACCTATGTCAACGGCCAGGAAGTCGGGCGAACCGGTCAAGAAACGCCCAGCTACTACGCCCATCCCCGGCAATACGATGTGCCCGCGACACTGACTGGCGACGATTCGATCACGATTGCCGTGCGCATGTTCGACAACTTCGGGGAAGGCGGCTTCAGCAGCGAGGCGAGCCGTCTTGTGCTGCACCCGCTCGGTCAACCCGAGGCTGCGGTCTCGTTGGCTGGCGAGTGGCGTATGCTTGGCGATCAGCCGCTATCCCCAGGCGATCTCCGCAGTGGTGCCGTACAGGATGTCGCGCCCCAGCACATCCCCGAGGCGCTGTGGAACGGCATGATCCACCCCGTAGCGCCGTATGCTCATCGTGGCGTGATCTGGTATCAGGGCGAAGCCAATGCCAACCCCTGGCGGGCCGTGGCTTATCGCAAATTGCTCCCCATGATGATCGAGGACTGGCGGACGCTCTGGGGTCAGCCTGGCGATGCACGCGACACACCGTTCCTCATTGTCCAATTGGCCAACTTCCTCCAGCACGCCGAATCCCCGCCAGATGTCGACTACTGGGCTGAGCTTCGCGACGCGCAAACGGCTACCGCCAACACTGTGCCCAACGCCCACGTCGCGACCGCCATCGACGTGGGCGAAGCGGGGGACATCCACCCCAAAAACAAACAAGATGTCGGGCTCCGGCTCGCACGCCTCGCCGAACACCACGTCTACGGCGACACCTCGGTTGTTCCGGTGGGGCCGACGCTGTCTGAAGTCGAGCAACACCCCGAGACCGGGGTGGTCATTCACTTCACCCATGCCCAGGGCTTAGCGACCAAAGACGGCAAAGCGCCGCGTGGTTTTGCGATCCGGCCGCAAGGTGAGGGTGTTTGGCACTGGGCAGAGGCCGAGGTCGTGGGCTCCACCGTTCACCTGACCGATCCTGAGTTACGGCAGGGCCCGTTCGAGGTCCGTTACGCTTACAGCATCAACCCGGCCGATGGCCCGAACGGTGTGAACCTGATCAACGGTGAAGGCCTGCCCGCGATGCCATTCCGTACTGACCCGGTGCCTCCGTTTAACTAAAGCGATGGGGTATTTGACGCCTCACGCACAGCCCGTCTCTGCGTAATCGCACGCCTAAAATGTGAACGATATTCCGCGTGCGTCCGATAGCGTGAAAAACGCCATTTTCTATGCGATAGGGTTAACGCATCGATATAGTCAGGGATGCGCGTTTTTTCAGCGCAGGGTATCGATCGCTCCACAACCGGAGCCGGGTGAAGTGATGAATACAGACCAAACAACACGCCGACGGCTGAGCCTGCGACATGGGTTCACGTTGGTGTTGATCGCGGCGTTGACGCTGGTCGGCTGCACGAACAAGCTGCTGATCACCTCTGAGCCTAGCGGGGCGACCGTGACGGTGACCGATCCGGGCGGGCGTCTGTTGGCGTCCGGCCCTTCGCCGCTGTTGGCTGAGCTGGAGTTTTCGGAGAAGAACAGCAAGACCTACACCGTCGAGGTGTTGCCCACGATCCCGCAGGCCGAGCGTTTCCTGCCGGACAAGAAGACGATCGACACGCCGGGCTACTTGGCGTTGGAAGAGGCCGCCGACAAGTCGCGGACCTTGGCGTTCACCCTGGAAGAAAAGCCCTACGTGCCCATTCCCGTGGTCGAGGTCCTGCTCACGCCCAACGGCAAGTGGGTCGGCGTGCTGAGCAAGACACGGTCGTTCAAAGATATCAACGAAGCCGGCGGGGCGGTGCCCACACTGATCGTGGACTTCGGCGAAAACCGCGGCATCCAGGGCCTGGCCATCTCGCCCGACGGGGATCGGCTAGTCTACTCCGAGGCGGTGTACGACAGCCCGGTGAGTGCGCTCGACGCCGAGACGCTTAGCCTCGAAGACCAACGCGTCTACAACCTCAAAGGCGCGAACCTGCGGGCGATCAACATCGTCGGCGGCGGGGTCCAGCACATCACCACCGAAGACTTCCAGGACATGTACCCCAGCTTCAGCGCCGACGGCGAGCGCATCCTGTTCTCGTCGAACCGCCGCGGCGACCTGCTGGGCATCCTCGGCATCAAGGCCAACGGCCGATCCGGCATCTCCGACATCTACGTCAACCACCGCAACGGCATGGTGCTCAAGCCCACCTCCGCGTCCGACGGCACGGTCGCCTTCAGCGTGGTTACCCTCGACCCGGTCCGCCGAGTTGTCACCGAACAACAGGTCTGGACCCACTACGGCCCCAACGAGTTTCCTACCCAGATCACCCGCGGTGAAACCCCCGCGATCTCCCCCGAAGGCGAGCACATCGCCTACATCAACCCCGATGACGGCAACCTATGGGTGATCGATCCTGATGGCAGCAACCGCATCCAACTCACCAGCGGCGCCAACGCGATCATGAAGCGTTACCGCCAGTCGCTGACCAACACCGAGCGGATGCTGTTCGATGCTAACCGCACCGCGGATCTGGAGTTGATCAAGTCGTTCAGCAACCCGTCCTGGTCCCCGGATGGGAAATTCATCCTGTACACCTCGATGGAAGGCACCGACCCCACCGGCCGACCCAACGAAGATATCTGGATGATGCGGGCCGACGGCACCAACAAGCAGCAGCTTACGACCAACGGCAGCTCCGACCGCTTCCCGCTGATGTCGCCGGACGGCAAGGAGATCTATTTCCTGTCGAACCGCGGCGAGAGCTGGTCGATCTGGCGCATCCCGTTCGGGATTGAGGAGTAGCGTCTAGCCTGGCTCCGATGAGATCAAGTGTTAAGCGGGCGACGGCAAGCGTCTCGTGTTTTATGCGTTCTTATTGAATATGAAAAGCGGGACGCCTTTGCGTCGCCCGCTAAACGTGGTGCGATGAAATTGGGTGGTGAGTCCGTGTTAACGCCGCCGCCATGCGAGGCCGGCCAGCCCGAGGAGTAACACCGCGCTGCCGGGCTCGGGGATCAGGCGAACGGTGTCGAGTTCATAGACGTTCTGGGGCGAGTTATTCGAGTCGTAGGGCGTGCCCGCTTCGGAGAAGCTGTACTTGTCGTTCCAGAGGTAGTTGGCGTTGTCTTTCAAACCGCGGTCGGCTTCGAACTCCAGGTATTGCAGATTGGCGGGATCGACCGCGGCGTTGGCGAATTCTTGATTGAATAGCTTGTAGGCAAAGGCGATCTCCACCACGGGCATGACACTTTCGTCGATGTTCTGGCCGTCCACGGGGCCGATGATGCGGGAGAACAGGACCTTGGTGTCGGTGTCGCCTGAGAGGCCGCCATCGCTTTCGATGCGGGTGGCTTCATAGCCGGTCATGGATCCGGGGTTTTCGTTTACGGTGGTGATCCCGCCGGGGCCGCCGATATCGCCGTCCGCGTCGAAGTAACCTTCAGCCGACTTGCTGTCGAAGGTGTTGCCCCAGAGTTCCTTGGAGCTACCATCGACACGGAGCAGCAGCCCGTCGGCACCGTCCGGGTCGCCGCTGAGGCGGATGCCATAGAACGTGCCCGAGCCGAAGCTCCCGCCGTCGACGGTGCCGTCGTCGGTTTTGCGTACGCCGGTGTTCAGGGTGATCTGGAAGTACATGTAGTCGTCGTCGTAGCCGTACTTGCCTTCTTTGATGTCGAGATAGCCGAAGTATTCGTTCGCGGCGGCGACGATCCCCTCACCGGGCTTGTTGCGGTTCTCGTAGGTCTGGGCGGTGGGGCGTTCGTAGAAGTCCTCGAAGTAGTTGTCGGCCCCGGAATCGACGTTCCAGCGCTGCCCGCCGTTAGCAGTGAATTCGTTGTCCCCGGTGATCGCATCGCCGACGGTCAGCGAATACGTGGGCATGATCCCTGCGGCATTGGCATCCAACGTGAAAGCGCTTACGGCGATCGACGCGGTTGCGACAGCACAAAACCGATCCACTGAAGAATTGAACATGTTTCCCTCCGGTCCCATGAGGCGACTATTCGATGGTGCAGTAACCGTGACTCATGCACTCCCTAACCCAAATCTTAATAGAACCTCAGGCTCGTTGGGTGGGAAATTCCTCGCGATCGCCTAAGAAAATACCCTAGGCTGTGAATACTGGAGAGATAGGGGGTTCGGGGGAGATCATTGCGCACCGAAGTAACGTTCGAACACATCGCCGGGGGTGATCTGCTTGATCTGCTCTTGCGTGGCTTCGATGGGGTCGAACTCTGTTACCGCGGGAGCGGGGAGCAGTTCGACCTCGGTCTCTTCATCCACTTTGGCCAGCGCGAGCGAGCCGTCGCCCGAGACGGTGACGATCCATCGGCCGTCGGAGAGTTGGCGGTAGATCGCTTGGCCGTGCTTGAGCGTGGGGTCATTCCAGTCGAGGTCGAGCAGGGCCGAGTCGATCGCCCCTGCATCATCGGGAACCGTTTTCGAATCGAACACCCGGCGGATAAGCAGTCGGCTGTCCTTCACGACGTAGTCCACATAAATCGGGTGCTGCGGGTCGGCGGCGACGGGGTGAATCTCGGGCTCGCGGTCGTCGGCGGTGCGCACGATCACGCAGACTTGGCCGTCCTCTACTAGCAGCTCGGTCACGGCGGTACGGGTGACCGCCTGGTTGTACTGGTCGATCAGTTCGTTGTGTTGATCGTTGAGCTCGACCAACCGATCGTGGTACACGTCGGCCGCCACGCCGTTACGCAAAACCTGATAGCCCAGCACCCCCGCACCCGCGAGCAAAACAATGCTCAGCAGTGTGGTGAGGCGGTGGAACGCGCCGGAGATCGAGGGCCGGGGAGCTGGGGTTGACATCAGACTTTGTATATCGGCGGAAGCCGTCTCTACGCTGCACCCGGCCGATCGCGGACGGCGTATGATGCGGGCATGAGTGGGCACGCCAAGCACGGACGCTGGAAGCGGGGGTTGCGGCGCGCAGCCGGAGATCGGCGGGCCTGGATCGCGCTGCTTTCGGGGCTGCTGGTGATGATCTGGGTGGGGCCGGACGCGGCGCGGTGGGTGTGGCGCGCGGGTGATGAGCACCGGATCGAGCGGCATATGCCGCTGATCCGCGAGCACGCCGAGGCGACGGGGCTGGACGTGGATCTGGTGCGGACCGTGGTCATGGCCGAGAGCAGCGGACGGGCGGACGCCAAGTCCAATCGCGGGGCCCACGGGCTGATGCAGATCACGCCCATTACGGAAAAAGACGTGCTTCAGCGCAACCCTGATTTCAAGCGCGGCAACCTGTTCAACCCCGACTACAACCTGCTGATCGGCACCAGATACCTTAGTTATTTGCTGGGTCGTTTTGATGGAGATGAGATGTTGGCGCTGACCGCGTATCACATGGGCCCGACGCGGGTTAGCCGTATTCAGCGAGAGCACCCGGGGATCACGCCGGACGAGATTTTGGAGCAACACGCCGGTCCGCAGACGCGGGCTTATGTGCGGCGGGTGTTGAGCGAGCGGTGATATTTCACAACGGTGTGCTTACCAGCAATACATCGCATCGCGACCAATTGAGCTACTGCTTGGTTGAGTGGGCTTATCCCGCGTCCGCGGATTCTTCGGCGGGCGGTTCGTAGCCGATGGGGAATTGAGGCTCGGCCACGGGCTTCTGCCAGAACAGAAGGATCTGAGTCACGATGCTGCGGCTGGGCGGGTAGGGCGTGTACGTGTACAGGCCGGGCTCTTGAAAGAGCGAAGCGTTGTTGGTGTCGGCGAAGTCGCGCCAGTCGCGTGGGTCGTCGCCGGCATCGTACTGGGTCATCAACGCCAGCGATTCTTGAGCGGCGCGGGAGACGCCGTAGTCGCGGTCGTCGAGGACGGTGGTCAGCGCGTCGAACACGTCGCGGCGGGGATATTGACCTAACGCGGTGGCGCAGGCCATGCGGACATCCGGGTCTTCGTCCTGAGTGGCGGAGCCGATCAATGGTGCGATCGCTTGAGGGTTGTGCAGCCGCTGCAGGGACACCGCGGCTTGCCACCGCAGGAAGGATTCGTCTCGCGTGAGCAGGGGGGTGAGTCGGCCGGTGTCTTCGGGGCTGCCGTGGTTGCCCAGGGCCGCGGCGGCCACGGCGCCGACGGTCGGGTCCAGCGCAGGGTCGGCCAGGGTGGCTCGGTAGAAGTCGATATACACCGGTTCGGCGGCGGCGGTCGAAGTGGCGATGGTGATCAGGGCTTGGCGGCGGGCGTCGGGGTCGGCCAAGGGATCACTGGCGATCAGGACCGTGATCTGGGCCTCGGTGAGCTGATTGTTCTGGGCCGAGATCTGCTTGGTCTCGTCTTTGACCTTCTTGCCGCCGCCACAGCCCGGCAGGGCGAAAACCACCAGCGGCAGCGTGAGCGCGAGGGTGAGGAAGTTTCGAGGCCGCGTGTGCATACCGGTGAGTGTATCGTGAGGGGGTCATGCTGCCCAACGCCGTCCGACAACTGCTCAACGCTGCGCAACTGCTGGGGATGACCCGGCTGGGCTTGGTGCTCTCGACCATTAGCGGGGCATGGCTGATGACCTATCTGGCGTTTGCCATCGAGCCCGAGGCTCATCGGAACTCGGACCTGATTCGTTTGGGACTGGGGTGGGCACTTTTGGCGTCGGGCGGGGCGGCGCTGGGGTTGAGTGTTTGTGCGGTGGCGTTGAACGATGTACTGGATCGTCGGCAAGACCGGGCGCTCGGGTTGGATGCGGAGGGCGATGACAAACCGGTGGCCGAAGGGCGGGTGAGCGTCCGGGCGGCCACGGCGGTGGCGGTCGGGGCGCTCTTGGTAGCGGTCTTCGCTGCGGGAGTGTTGGGGCAGACAAGCTTCCGCTTGGCGGTGCTGTTGGGCGCGGGGGTGCTGTTTTACAACTTCGCGGGCCGTTTTGTCCCGGCGGTGGGCATCGTGACGGTCGGCTTGCTTCACGGCGTGAGCATGGCGGTGCCCAACCCGGAGACGGGCTTTGCCTGGCCGGTGTGGTTGGCACTCAGCCATGTGATGGCCTGCGGGCTGGTGCGACATCACCTGGAGAACAAACGCCCCCGGCTCAGGCCGCGCGATATCTGGGGGGTGTTGCTCGGGTGGGGCTTCTGGTCCCTCGTGATTCTTCTTTTGATCAACACCCGCCGAGACACGGGGCAGGCGGCGGTGGGGGGGCTGATCTGGATCGGCCCGGTACTGGCGACGCTGGGTTTCCCGCTGGTCACCTGGTGGGTCACCCGAACCGGCCGGAAAACGTCCCGGCTGCGGTTTGTCGCGGTCTTGGGAGCGGGGGCGGCGCGGCGGTTTAGGCGGCTCAGCGTGGGCTGGCTGATGGTCTACGACGCGGCTTGGCTTTGGTCGTTAGGTTTGTGGTGGCAGGGGTTTACGGTGGTGGGGTTACTGGCTTTGGTGGTGTTGGCGGCGTGGTTGGCGCACGACAAGCATGCTCACCCCGACCGTATTATCGACGAACTCACATCTCTCTAACAGTTCGTTAACAATGCCAACTTACTTTCCGCACATCTGACGGGTCGCACGATGCGGTCCGCTCTTCCAACCTCCCCCCAAAATTGCTTTGGAGAGACCTGCTATGAAACTGACCTCGACCCTGACCGCCCTTGGTGCCGCCGCCGGCATCGCTCTGAGCGCCCCCGCGACCGCCGAAATCACCGGCTCGGTCGAAGTGGCTGGCTCGTCCACCGTGTACCCCATCTCGACCTTCGTCGGCGAGCAATTCACCAAGGCTTACCCCCAAGTCAGCGTCAACATCCAGAAGATCGGCTCGGGCGGTGGCTTCAAGCAGTTCGTCGCCGGTAACACCGACGCCTCGAACGCATCGCGTCTGATCAAGGCTTCGGAAATCCAAGCCGCGGCTGACAACAACATCGAATTCATCGAAATGCTCGTCGCTTACGACGGCCTGTCGATCGTGATCAACAAGTCCAACACCTGGGGCAAGGAACTGACCGTCGATCACCTCAAGGCGATCTTCGACGCCAACTCGTCCGCCAAGACCTGGGCCGACATCGACCCCAGCTTCCCCAACACCGAACTGAAGCTCTACATCCCCGCTGAAACCTCGGGCACTTTCTCCTACTTCCAAAGCAAGGTCGTCGGCAAGGAAGGCGAACTCCGCGGTACCTCGGTCGGTGAAAACGACAACCTGACCGTGGCCGGTGTTGCGGACAACGTCGGTGCCATCGGCTTCCTCGGCTACGCCTACTACGCCGAAAACAAGGATAAGGTCAACGCCGTCGCCATCAAGAACAAGGCTGGCGAATTCGTTGCTCCTAGCTCCGAAGCGATCGAGTCGGGCAACTACAACCCCTTCAGCCGCCCGCTATTCATCTACTGGAACGTCGAAAGCCTGAAGAAGCCCGAAGTGGCTGCTCTCGCCGAGTTCACCATCGATGTGGCTCCCACCGCTGCAGAAGAAGTCGGCTACGTCCGTCTCCCCGAGTGGGTTTATGACTCGATGATGGACCGTCTCGAAGATAAGGTCACCGGCTCGATCTACTACGACGCCGACCTCAACGCCAAGAAGGGTACCCTCAAGGATCTCCTGGGCAAGTAAGATAGCCTAAACGCCTCGGGCATTATTGCCCTTGACAGCAACCAACTCGGGGCGGTACTTAACGGTGCCGCCCCGAATTTGAATCCGAATCGCTCCACCGTGGGGGCCGCCTCACAGAGAGAGGGGCGTGTCGCCTCGGACCCTGCCCCGCCACCACACCCCACCCAAGGCCCACCCCCAGAACGCTAGCAACACTAACGGAGATGGGAGTAAAGCGATCG